>JANOEH010000222.1:0-23522 GCA_031413115.1 Candidatus Eiseniibacteriota bacterium
GCCGTGCATCAGCTCGCTCAGGCTCTCGGCGATCGACGTCTTGCCGTTGCCCGGGTCGCCGAAGAGGAAGATCGACTTGCCCGAGTTCACGGCCGGTCCCAGCTGCTCCATGATTCCGTGCGGCACGACCAGGTGGGTGAATGCAGCGTCGATCTCGGAGCGACGGACGACCAGGTTGCGCACGGTCTGCTTGGCGCACATGGCCAGGTACATGTCGATCGTGATCGGCGCGGGGCCGGCGTACGACGAGAGGTCCATGATCTCGCGGGCGCGCTTGCGGCCCTCGTCGGTGAGCGCGTAGGTGTAGACGCCCTCCGAAATGCCGGCGCCCTTCTTGATCTCGCACAGCTTCTCGTCCTTGAGGAAGCGGAGCAGGGGCTGCACGACCGCCTGGAAGGGCAAGCGCATGCGCTGGGCCAGCTCGTACCCGGCGAGGACGCCGCCGTAGTACAGGTGCTTGGTCGCGAGGTCGATCAGGAACTCCTCGCTGATGCCGGTCTCCGCGATCGAACGTGGCGGCTGGGGCGCGGTCTCGACGAACTGCTCGAAGGCCCCGTGGCGCAGGTAGTTGAGCTTGACGAGATTGTCCCCGAGCCGCCCCCCGGCTTCGCGCTGGAGATCCAGCGCCTCCTGGAGCTGCTGCTCGGTCACAAGGTTCGCATCGACAAGCTGTTTGCCGATTCTTGAATCCATCGTGGTACCTCGTCGTGGCGCGTGCGTGCGGGCCTCGGCCCGGGCGCATCGTGCAAATTGCAGCCCGCCTAGGGAGAGGCGGAACGTGCCCCGTAACTCTTATCGTCCAGGAATGCCGTCCGCATGAGCGGGATCGGCAGGCGCCCGATCGCCAGGAATTGATCGTGGAAGTCGTGCAGGTCGAAGTTCGCGCCCCGGGCCTTCTCGACCGCGGCCCGCATGTCCTGGATCTCCCACTTTCCGAGGGAATACACGAGGTAGGTCGGATCCGACGTCCCCCGGCGCGCCTCCCGCTCGGCGTTGACGCGCGCCATGTAGCACTCCCGGGAGAAGAAATCGGTGCCCTGCTCCATGGTCCAGCCATTGACGTGCATCTCGATGCCCACGATGTAGCGCCCGATCCGCTGCAGCGCCATGTTGAGCATCGCCATCGTGCAGCGCGGATCCCCGCCGCCGAAGCCCTGCTCGAGCGCCATCTCCTCGCAGTAGTGCGCCCAGCCCTCGCTGTTCGAGCCGCTACCCATGAACTGGCGGATGAGCGAGGGCACGTTCTTGAGGTGGAGGAACTGGTAGTAGTGCCCGGGGAACGCCTCGTGGATCGAGACGATCTCGAGCTGCCACGGGTTGTAGAAGCCCAGGTGCTCGGCTTTCTTTGTCGCGTCCCACGATGCGTCCGCCGGCGTCACGTTGTAGTACGCCTCGTTCGCGTTCTTCTCGTAGACGCCCGGCGAATCCATGCTGGCGAACGAGCCGCTGCGGTTGAACACCGGCGTCTCGGCGACGATCAGGTTCTGGTTCGGCGGCGCCGTGCAGATCCGCTTCTCCGCGATGAAGCGGCGGATCCTGGCCAGCCCGGCCGTGGTCACGGTGAGCAGCGAGTCCTCGTCCGGGCCAAACCGCGCCATGTCGGCGAGGATCGTCGTGGCCGACCTGGACGGGTCGATGAGTCGCGCCGTCTGCTCCATGCGGCGATGGTTGTCGGCCAGCTCGCGGTAGCCGCGGGCGAGCAGGCTGTCGATCGGGATGCCGAACCCCTCGTCGTGGAGCAGCTTCTGCCGGTAGGCGTCGCGGCCGATGCGGAAGTCGCCGTTCGAGCGCGGCAGCAGGTCCTGCTCGAGCCACGCGATGTAGCTCTCGACCTCGGCGATGGCGGCCTGCTGGCGGCGCGCGAACTCGGCCTTCACGGCGGGATCGGTGGCCGCGGCCAGCCGCGCGGGCACGACGTCGCGCAGGAACGTGACGAGGCCCTTGCCCTGCGAGATCGCGACCTCGGTGTGGATCCTTGGTGGATTCTCGAGGTTCATCCGTGCGTCGGCGAACACGCGCGCGGCATTGGCCAGGCGGGCGTTGACGGCGCGCAGGCGCACGTCGGCGGGGGCGTAGTCGCGCTTCACCAGCGCGAAGATGCCGCTCGAGAGCACTGCGGAATAGTAGTTGGGATTGCGCTGCCACGAGCGAATCGTTCCGAGGTCGAGATCGATCGCCTGCATCCGGGCGAGGAACGCCTCCTGGTCGAGGCGGCGCCACGGACTCACGTGATCGGGTTCCACGCCGCGCATGGCGAGGAGGTAGTTGCGCGCCCGCTCCTGCCGCCTGAGGATGGCGGTCCGCGACGTGGCCTCGAGCCGCGTGTCGTACTGATGCATGCCGGCGTTGGTGGCGAACGTCGGCCGCTCCATCGCCTCTTCGGCGAACCAGGCGTCGACGATCTGATCGAAGCGCCGGTCGGCCGCGGTCTTCGCCGATTCGCCGACGGCCGGGACGTACGCGGGAAACACCGGCGGGGCCGCGGGAGCGTAGAATGGCACCTGCTGGGCGGACGCGGGTCCGGCAGCCGGGACGGCGGACAGACCGGCGGCCAAGGCGCAGACGATGAGCCCCGCGGCCGCGATGCGGCGCGAGCGGTACGACGAGTTCACGAACCCTCCCGGGGCGGCGGGATGGAACGACCGGTGGGTCACGGCACACCGGAGGAGAAACTGCGGATGAAGTCGGCCCACGCGGACCAAGAAGTCGAGTCTAGGAGCGCCCGTAGGGGGCGTCAAGCGTGGGTCCCCGTGAATCTGGGGCTGCTGGCGCTGGTCCTCGCCCTGGGTGGGGTCGCGCTCTCGAGCCCACCCAGGGCCGGGGCGGTGGCTTCCTCGGCAGCCGGGCGGGACACGACCCGCGCCTTTCCGTTCTACCGGCGGGGGCTCGCGCTCTACTCCGACGGCAAGCCCATCGAGGCGCTCCGCCAGTTCCAGAACGCGACCTTTTTCGACCCGACGAACGCGGAGTTCCGCTTCGCCCAGGGGTTGTGCCTGCTCAAGGTCGAGGAGTATGGGCAGGCCCGGACGCAGTTCGAGCGGGCCATCGTCGCCGCGCCCGATCACGCCCGCGCGCACTACAACCTGGGGCTCGCCGAAGCCGCCCTCGGCGACTCCGCCGATGCGCGGCATCACTTCCTGCGCGCCACGGCCCTCGATCCGCATATGCCCGGCGTCGCCTGGTCGCGGGCGCAGCTCGCCGAGAAGGGCGGCGATCCGGCCGGCGCAATTGCGGCGCTGCGCGAGGAGCGCGTCGTCTCACCGGATAGCGCGAGCACGCGGGCTGCACTCGGGCAGGCGTTTGCGCGTGCCGGCCGGCCCGACAGTGCGCTCGCCGAGTTCGACGTCGCGCTCGCCCTCGCACCGGGGCCGGGACGCACGGACGTGCTCGTCGAGCGGGCCCGGGCGCTCGATGCGCTCGACCGCCCGGTCGATGCGGCGCGCGGCTGGCGGCAGGCGGCGCAGCGGGACACCGCGCGCGCGGACCTGCGCGCCGCCGAGGGCGTGGACTGGTTCCGCGCGGGGCATCCGGACTCGGCGATCGCCGCCTTCGATCGCGCGATGGCGCTCGATCCGCGCGATGCGCGCAGCGCCTTCAATCGCGGCGTCGCACTCGAGAGCGTGCAGCGGCTCGACGACGCGACGGCGAGCTATCGCGACGCGATCGCGCGCGACTCGGCGTACGCCGACCCGTGGCTCAACCTGGGATCCTTGCTGGCGCGGCAGGGGAAGGCCAAGGAGGCGGGCGCGGCGCTCGATCAGTGGTTGGCGCTGGCACCGGATTCGCCGCGCGCCCCCGAGATCCGGCGGGCGCGGGCGAGCTTGCTCAGGAAGCGGGGCTAGTTCCGGCTCGAGGCTAGCGGCAGATGCCGTCGCTGTTCGCGCCACCCGGCACGATCTGGACGATGCCCGGCGTGTAGCCCTGCGGTGAAGGCAAGCCGTCGGGTTCGCCGCTCCTGACGCTGGCCAGAAGCGTGCGCCGCTCGCGGTCCGACATTGACGCGTTGAGCTCGGCCGGCCGGGCCGCCGTCGCGAGCGACGCGACCGGAGCCACTCCGACATTGCTCACGCCCAGCGACAGCGCGGACCAGTCGGTCGGATCGACCTGCGGCGCCGGCGTCGGCGCGACGCGGACATCGGGTGCGGGAGTCGGGATCAACCACGGCTGCATTGCAGCATCCTGCGAGGTCACGGCCGCGACGCGCGCCGAAGTCTTCGCCGTGGCGGCGGAGGTCGTGAGCGCGGCGCGCGACATGGCGTACCAGGCCGCGATGAACACGAGGAGCAAAAGCGAGACGAGCACGATCTGCGATGGGCGTCGCGCCGCGAGGGTACGAACGCGCGAGGTGTGGGCTGCGATGCTTGTGTCCATGGCTCCCTCCGGACCCGGTCTGGGTCGATGATGCTGCGAGTGGAGTGTGCTCCCACTGGCCGGGGAGTGCAACCGTCAGGGCACAACTCAGGGGTGTCCCCGCGGCCACGAGCCGGCGACCGGCCAGCGCTCCCCGCTATGTCCACGACCGCAAGCAACTGTGCAACAATGCGTTGGACGAGCCTTCCCGATCCGGCACGCTCCGTGCAAATCCTCCTTCTCGAGGCGCCGGGACGAGAGGTTCGGGCACGCACCCGCCGTGGGGAGACTCCCCGAAGGCGGTCTTCGACCGGCGCCGACCAAGGAGATGACGATGAACGGCAGCGGACGCTTCGACTCGCGGGTGCTCGCCGCGGTGGTGACGGCCCTCGGGGTCATCACGGCGGCGTGGATCGCCGCCGGTGCGGCCCGGCACTTCGTGGACTCGCGCGCGACCATCACGGTCACCGGCTCGGCGAAGCAGACGCTGCGCTCGGACCGCGTGCTGTGGCGCGGCGTGTACAGCGCACAGTCGCCGCAACTCGCCGCCGCCTACGCGGAGCTCGAAACGACGCGGCGCACGGTGCTCGCGTACCTCGCGACCCAGGGCTTCGCCGACAGCGCGGTGACGGTGAGCCAGGTGATGACGCAGCCGCTCAATGAGCGGACGCCCAGCGGCATGCCGACCGAGCGCATCGAGGCGTATCGGCTGGTGCAGACGGTCGAGATCCGCTCGGGCGACGTGAGGCGGATCGCCACGCTGGCCCGCGAGTCGACGGAGCTCCTGCGCCAGGGAGTGCGCTTCGACTCGAACCCGCCCGAGTTCGGTGTGAGCAACCTCGCCGCCCTCAAGAAGCAGATGCTCGCGGCCGCGACGAAGGACGCGCGCTCCCGTGCCGAAGAGATGGCGAAGAACGCGGGCTCGAAGATCGGGCGCCTGCGCGGGGCGCGCATGGGCGTCTTCCAGGTGACGCCGGCCGGGTCGACGGATGTCAGCGACTACGGGGTGAACGACACGTCCTCGCTGGAGAAGGACATCACGGCGGTGGTCTCGGCGACCTTCGAACTTCGCTGAGAGCTGCGCTGAAGACCGCAGTCACGGTAGCAGTACGCGAAACGGCCCGCCCGGGTCTCCCCGGACGGGCCGTTCGCTGTTCGAGTGCGACGGTCGGCTACAGCTTGACGACCTTCGCGGTGGCGCGCGCATCGCCGGCGATGGCGAGCACGTGGTAGACGCCCGCGCGCAGCCCGGCGCCTTCGATCCGTACGTCGAGCGAACCGCCCGACACGTTGCCCGCGGCCAGGCGCTTCACCAGGCGACCCGCGTTGTCGTAGAGCGCGACGCTGTACGACTTGCCTTCGAGGCGAGCCGGGAGCGACAGCGCGAACGAGGTGCCGGCCGAGAACGGCGAGGCGAGACGGCGGATGCCGAACTCGACCGCGACGTCCGAGATCTGCGGCGTGAACGCCACGAAGCCGAGGTACGTCTCGGCGCCGCGACCGTTGACCTGGCGGATTTCGTAGCCCGAGACGCCCGCGTGCGCGTCCATGTCGACGATCGAGTACGTGGCGGACTCACCGAACGAAGCCCCGATCAGCGACTCGTTGACCATCTCGAACGTGCCGCCGACGACCCGGTACACGTTGAAGCCGCGCACCTGATCCTGCTGCGAGGTGGCCCACGAGATCGTGACGCCGTTGCCCTGCTCGTCCACGGCGGCTTCGATCTCGGCAAGGATCGCCGGGACGACCTGGCCGAAGCCGTAGATGATGGCGACTTCGCCACCGTCGAAGCGACCGTTGAGTTTCGAGTCGCCGTTCGGGCCGCCCATCGCCAGCTCGAGGCCGCCGTCGTTGTCGAGGTCGCCCATGGCCATGATCGTGCCGTAGCGGTCGCCCGCGTCGGCGCCCAGGATGCGCACGTCGGTGGTCGGTCCGACCGTGACCTGGTCGGCGATCGAGCCGCGCAGCGCGCCGAAGTACAGGTAGACCTCGCCCGAGGAGGAGCGGGCGTTGCCGATGCCATCGGCCAGCGGAGCGCCGAACACGAGTTCGTCCTTGCCGTCGGCGTCGAGATCGCCGCCGGTGAGCGCGTTGCCGAGCAGGTCGCCCGCACCCTCGCCCATCCACGACTTGCCGACGCCGGCGATCGGGAGATTGATGTCGTGCGCGGCCGGCCAGCCCGCGCGCAGCTGGCCATAGAACGCGTAGACCTCGCCGCAGTTGACGCGCGCGTTTGCCGGACCATCAGCCAGCGGGACGCCGATGACGAGATCGCCGAAGCCGTCGCCGTCGTAGTCCGCGACGCCGACCCACGTGCCGGCGTTGTCTCCGGATTCCTTGCCCCAGACCTGCACGTCGGTGCCGGTCGTGAGATCGAGGTACTGGCCCATCGCGGCGCGCGAACGGCCCCACACGACAAGGGCCTCGCCGGCCTGGGCGCGGGCGTTGGCGGGACCGGCGCCGTTCGGCACGCCGACCACGATGTCGTCCAGGCCGTCACCGTCGAGATCGCCACAGGCGATCGAACGGCCGGCCAGGTCGATGGCGTCGACGCCGTCGATGAGCGTCACGGCGCCCAGGTCGATCGCGCCGCCCTCGGGACGCGGACCGCCCCACAGGACGTTGAGGCCGCCGCACGAGTTGCGCGCGTTCGCCGGACCATCCATGCCCGAGCCGCCGATGAGCAGCTCGGCCGTGCCGTCGGCATCGACGTCGCCGGTCGCCAGCGAGATGCCCGAGTTGTCGCCGGAATCCGCGCCGTAGACGATCACGTCGCGCTGCGACACGTTGCTGATGCCGGCCCACGCGCCACGCGCGCGACCGTAGAAGATGTAGACGTCGCCGCAATCCGGCCGGATGTTGCCCGGTCCGTCGCCGAGCGAGGCCGACATCGCCAGGTCGTCGAGGCCGTCGCCATCGAAGTCGCCGGACACGACGAACACGCCGACCTGGTCGCCGGTGTCGGCGCCTTCGATGCGGATGTCGGTCTGCGTCAGCAGGTCCTTCGACGTGCCGAGGTTGACGCGCGTATTGCCCCAGACGATGTCCACGGCGCCCGAGTTCGGGATGGTCTGGCCGTTGCCGTCGACGCCGATGGAGCCGACGATGATGTCGCGGAATCCGTCACCGTCGAGATCGCCGAAGGCGACCGCGCGGCCCGCGTTGTCCTGGGGGCGAGCGCCCCAGACGATGAATCCGGTATTGGTGCGCAAATCGATATCGACTGCGAATGCCGACGGCGCGAAGCCGGCGAGCAGGGCGGCAGTCAGGAGAGCAGAACAGGAGCGACGGTTCATCGCGGACTCCTCCTCAGGAGGGGTTGCCAGGACCACGGGGTCGATCGGGACCGTTCGACTAGTGCAAACAATGCGGGGGGAGGATGCTTCCAAGGAGACGCAGCGACCGGGCTGCGCCAGCCTCCTTTCCATGAGAGTCAGCAAGGATCGTGTGCACAAAACTGGGATTCCAAGATTCCATCCGCCCAACCTGTGACGGCGCAAGGACGCTACACCCGGGCCCGCAGGTCTGTCAAGCATGGCATTTTGCACGACCTCTTGTCCGCTATGCCGGAAAGCGAGGTGGGTCAGGGGCGGGGCACGACCTCGCGGACCAGCCCCATCGGGTCCCCGATCTTGAGCGGGCTCGTCGAGTAGAAGGCCTGGGCGTAGCGAGCGCCGATGGCGGCCGCATCGCGGCGGGCATAGACCTCGAACCAGTCCATGATCGACGACGGGCCGGCGGCGGCTTTCGGCTTTTCCGGGTTGGAGAACTGGGACTTGTGGACCGCCAGGGCCCGGACCCACGCCTCGTAGTGCTCGCTCACGTCGACCAGGAAGGTCGGCGTCGTCCCCGGGGGGAGGAAGTAGTAGAAGATCGCTTTCGCCTGCCACGGCTCGCCCTCGATCGGCATCTTCCGCAGGTGCGAGAAGTTGTACCCCTGCGAGACCAGCACGCCCGTCTTGAAGTGGTCGTTGTGGCCCAGGCCGCGCCCGATCGGCAGGTTATAGTACGGCGCGAAGATGATCTGGGGACGGTGCTTGCGGATGATCTGCGCGACCTTGCACCGGTTCTCGAACGTGTCCTCGACCCGGCAGTCGCCCAGGTCCAGGTTCTCGCGGACATCGAGCTTGAGGATCCTTGCCGCCTCGGCGCTCTCGGCGTCGCGCTCCTCGGGCGTGCCCCAGCCCATTTCGCCGCGGGTCATGTCGACGATGCCGGTCGTGTAGCCCAGCGACTTCATCTTGAGCAGGAGTCCGCCGCAGCCGATCTCGGCGTCGTCGGGGTGCGGTCCGAAAGCCAGCAGGTCGATCACCATGGGCGCAGTCCTATCACGGAGAATCCGCGGGTGACCAGCGAAACCCGCTTGATCGCGAGCCCGGGCTGGTCAGCGAGGTCCCGACGTGGCGCTGGGACTTCTTTCCCCATGGCGGCGTGAAGGAATCGGGCCTGGGCCGCGAGGGCGTTTGCTACGCGATCGAGGAGATGACCGATCGGCGGACGCTGGTCTTGCCTCCCCCCTCAGCCTGACCGAAGATACTGCGCATCCCGTCGCACGATCGATTCCCGAGGAGGCCCGTCATGGAAGACCGTCCGACATCCGACGCGTGGTCGTCGCCCCCGACGGAGCCGCCGCCGCCACCCGCCACGCCCGCGCCGCCCGTCATCGCGTGGGAAGACCCGTCGCGCCCGTGGTTTACCGCGTTCGTCGAGACCGTGCGGGAGTTCTTCACCGGACCGCGCCGCGCCTTTGCGCGCGTCCCCGTGAACGGCGACGTGCTGCGCCCGCTGCTGTTCGCCATCCTCGTCGGCTGGATCGGCCAGTTCTTCTTCTCGATGTGGGAGCTGACGTTGATCGACCCGCTGCGAGGGTTGATGCCCGGCAACCAGTTCGGGGCCGACGACGAGATCCCACGCGGCTACTGGTTCGCGGTCATGGCGCTGGCCCCGCTGTTCACCGCGATGGGCCTGGTGTTCTCCTCGGCGGTGGTGCACGTGTTTCTGCTGCTGTTCGGCGGCGCGCGCAACGGCTTTACCGCCACGTTCCGGGCCCTGTGCTATGTGCAGGCGGGGGCGCTCCTGCTGATCGTGCCGTTCTGCGGCGGCTTGTTCGCGGGCGCATTCATGCTCGTGCTCGAGGTCCTCGGGCTCTCGACGCTGCACAGGATCTCGCTCGGCAAGGCCGCGGCCGCGGTGCTGCTGCCCACGTTCCTGTGCTGCGCCTGCCTCTGCGTGCTGTTCCTCATGGTCGGCGCAGCGGCGATGAGCGCGCTCGGCGGGATCACGCCGTGATCGCCTGGCGGCGCGCGACGCGCGACGATCGCACGCTCGTCGCGGTCGTCGCTTCGACCGCCCTGACCGCGGGTGCGCTTGCGATCGCGAGCGCCCCGCTTGCGCCCACGCTTGCACGCGCGCTACCGGGTTGCGTGTTCCACGCGCTCACCGGCGTGCCGTGCCCGGCCTGCGGCTCGACGCGCGCCATCCTCGCGCTGCTCGCCGGTGACCCGCGTACCGCGCTCGCGTTCAATCCGCTCGTGACGCTCGGCGTCGCGCTTGCGTTGTCGTTCGCGCTGGCCGCCCCCGCGTGGCTCGTCGCGCGCGGACCGGTACCGCGCTTCGGCACCGCGCCGGCGGGCGGGATGCCGCGGTCGGCCCGCATCACCATCGCCGGCACCATCGCCGCGCAGTGGGCGTGGCTCGTGGTCCGGGGCGGCTGATGGCGCGCTCCAAGTCGAAGCGGCTCGTTGACCTGGTCACGCTCCTGTTGCAGTCGACCTTCGCGGTGTCGCGCGAGCGCATCCGTTCGCTCGAGGGCTACCCGCGCGGCGACGAGGCGTTCCATCGCCAGTTCGAACGCGACAAGGCAGCTCTGCGGAGCATGGGTTTTCCCCTGAAAGAGGTGGGCGACGAAGAGGAGCCGCTCTACGCGCTCGATCGCCCCAGCCTGCGCCTCAAGGCAGTGCGCTTCACGCCCGAGGAGACGATCGCCCTGGCGCTCGCCCGGCGCCTGGCCGGGCCGCACGCTCTGCTCGGCGGAACGGTGCGCGACGCGCTGGGCAAGCTGGGCCTGCTCGGCGCGGGCATCGATCCGCTGCCCGGCGTGGCGACTCTGCCGCCGCCCAAGGCGCGGCTCGAAGAGGAGCGGCTGCGGCTGATCGAGGCCGCGATCGGTCGCGGGCATCGCATCACGCTCAAGTACCGCCGCCTCGGCGAGGACAAGCCGATCGCGCGCCTGTTCGATCCCTACGGACTCTACGTCTACGGCGGCGCGTGGTACGTCGTCGGGCATGATCACCTGCGCAATGCGACGCGCACGTTCCACACCGGTCGCATCGCCGGCGTGACGCGCGCGACGCGCGGCACGGTGGCCGACTTCGCGACGCCGAAGGGCTTCCGCATCGAGGACTACGTCGAGCGCATGCTGACGCAGGGCTGGGAGGGGATTGCCGAGGACGCGATCGTGCGTTTCCCGCCGTCCGAAGTGTGGCGTGTCGGCGGCTTCGCCGCGCGGCGCACGACCGTCAAGCGCCTGCCCGATGGCGGGCTCGAGGTGCGCGTCAAGCGCGCCAATCCCGATGCGCTCGTCACCTGGGTGACCGGGCTCGGCGGCGGTGTCGAGATCATGGCTCCTGCGGCGCTGCGCGACGAGGCCCGGCGCTTCATCGCGCGGGTCGTCGCGACGCACACCGGCAAGCCGACGGAAATCGCGGCGGTGGCGAAACGCGCGCCACGCTCGCGGGCGAAGCCCGTCAAGGCAAAGGACGCCTGACATGGCGAAGGCGCCCGAACACATTCCGCGGCTGCTCGCGCTCGTGCGCTCGCTGGTGCGCGCGCGCGAGCTGCCGCTCGCCGTGCTGTGCGAGGAGCTCGGCGTCGAGGAGCGCGAGTTGCGCGAGGACATCGAGCTCCTGTCGCTGTGCGGGCTGCCGCCGTACGGTCCCGACTCGCTGATCGACATCCAGGTCGTGCGCGATCGCGTACGCCTGTCGAACAAGGTGCTGGCGCCACCGCCGCTCCAGCTCACGGACGAAGAGGCGGCGGGGCTGCGCGTCGTGCTGCGACTGGCCGAGACGCAGGGGTGGCCCGAGACGAAGGCGCTGGGCACCGCGGTGCGCAAGCTCGAGGGGGCGCTCCTGCCCGAGCGGCGCGAAGGCGCGCGGCGGCTGGCGCGTCGGGTCGCGGTGGCGAGGGCGAGCGAGGGCGGGAAGGACGACCGCAACCTGCCGTTGGTGAGCAAGGCGATCGCGACGTCGACGGCGCTCGACGTCGACTACTACAGCGACGGCCGCGAGGAGCTCACCCGGCGCCGGATCGATCCGTATCGCCTGGTCGCGCTCGCTCGCGGCCGCTATGTCATCGCCTGGTGTCACCTGCGAAAGGCGATCCAGACGTTTCGCCTCGACCGCTTCGTCCGCGCCAGGCGGACCAACCATCGCTTCACGCCGCCGGCCAACCTGCGCATCGCCGATTACGTGGGCGACGCGACGCGCGACTCCGAACGCATGGTGCAGGTCACCGTGCGCTTCGCGCCCGAAGTCGCCCACCTGGCGCGCGAGACCTACCCCGAGGCGAAACCCACCGCCGACGGCGGGGCGCTTCTGGTCGCCCGCGTGTGGGCAAACCGGGCGTTCTGCCGCGAGATCGCCCGCTGGGGCGGTGCCGCCGAGGTGATCGCACCCGAGAAGATCCGCGCCATGGTGCGCGACGACGCGACGGAGCGGCTCAGGCGGTACGAAGGCTAGGCCGCTGCCGCCTTCGGCCCCTTGCCCCGGATCCAGATCCCGAGGATGGCCGACACGATCAGCCCGGTCAGCACCGTGCCCACGAAGCCGGTCACCGAGTTGGCGAGCGGCGTCTGCGAAGGGGCGAGCTTTGCCAGTTCGGCCTGCACGGCTGCGTCATCCATTCCGCTCGCACGCAGTCCCGCGGCCGTCGCCGCGTTCAGCTCGGCGAAGTAGTTCGGGTAGAGCTGCGTCACGAGCATGAACGACGTGGCGAAGATCAGGGCGCCGCCGACGAACGCCAGCATCGACCCCGCGCTCACCTGGCCCATCCACGTGCGGCCCTGCGCAGCGGTCTTCCTGAGTGCCCACACGAGGACCGCGATCTCGATGATCGTCGCGACGATGATGAACGTCATGTCTGCACCCGGGCGCTTGTGCATCCCGGTGAAGGCGAACAACCACGAAAACGCGGTGACCAGGACGCCGAGCAGCACGCCGCCACGAATGATCATGTTCATCGGGGGTCCTCCGGGAGGAGGTGGAGAGCGACGCGCCCGATCACCGGGCGGGGTCCGGTGGGCGCGCAAGGTACGGAGTCAACGCCCGGGGAGGGCGTTGCGTCAAGTGGCGTCGCGCAGCCGCAGCGTCAGGGGGCCCGGAGTGCCCGCGCCGAGCGCGCGGCCGTCGACGCTGACGATGGGCACGATGCCGCGCACGGCGCTGACCGCGAACGCCTCGTCGGCGTGCGCTAGCGCGGCGAGGTCGAACGCCTGCTCGGCCGCGGACGCCGCGGCGATCGCGCGCGCCCGACCGATGCCCGGAAACAGCGGCAGCTTGGCCGGGGCGGTCGTCACGCGTCCGGCGAGCACGGCGAACACGTTGGCCACCGTCGTCTCGAGAACGCGGCCGCGCGCGTCGACCAGCAGCTCGTCGTCGGCGCCGGCGGCGCGCGCCCGATCGGCCGCGACAACGTAGTGGATCGCGGAGAGCGTCTTGTGTCCGGCAAGTTCGCCGGGCGTGACGCCGCGCACGCTGGCCAGATGGAGTCCCGCGCCCGGCGGCGCCGGTGGCGCCGGATAGGCCGCGACGACGAGCCGCGGGGTGGCACCCTCGCCGGGCAATGGCGGTGCGTAGCCGCGACCGCCGCCGCCGCGCGACCACGACACGCGGACGATGCCGACGTCGGGGCCGGCGTCGTGCAGCGTGGACTCGATCGCGCGCTCGAGAATGGTCGTATCGGGGACGGGTAGGCCGAGCGCGCGCGCCGATGCGATCAGGCGCGCGACGTGACGCTCGGGCTCGAACGGACGGCCGGCGATCACGGGAATGGTCTCGAATAGTCCGTCGCCGTACATGTAGCCGCGTTCGGTGGGAGGCAATGCAGGAGCGTCGGCTGCGACCGCCCGGCCGTCGAGCGTGACCGCGAGCGGCGTACTCAGGGTTGATCCTCGCCGACAATCGCAGCGTGCAGGGCGCGAGCCTTGTTCCATGTCTCGGCCGCCTCGAGTTCGACCTCGGAGTCGATCACGATGCCGCCGCCCGCCTGGAACGAGGCCTTCCCGTCGGCGAGCAGGATGGTCCGGATCGCCACGTTGAGCGCGAAGTCGCCCGTGAGGTCCCACCAGCCGAGCGCACCGCTGTAGGCCGCGCGCCGTGTGGGCTCCAGCTCCTCGAGCACCTCGCAGGCGCGGCGCTTGGGCGCGCCGGTGATCGAGCCGGCCGGGAACGCCGCCGCGATCGCCTCCCACGAGCCAGCATCGGGGCGCATGGTGCCGGCAATGGTCGAGGTCAGGTGATGGACGGTGGGGAACGCCTCGTGCGCGGCCAGCGCCTCGACGACCACGGTCCCGAACTCACAGACGCGGCCCAGGTCGTTCCTGTGCACGTCGACGATCATGACGTGTTCGGCCTTGTCCTTCTCGCTGGCCAGCAGCTCTTCGACCAGCGCGGCGTCGCGTTCGGGGTCGGCGTCACGCGGTCGCGTGCCCTTGATCGGACGCGTCACCAGGCGGCTGCCATGGCGGGCGAGGAACAGCTCGGGCGAGGCCGAGATGACCGCGCGCTCGACATCGTCGAGCAGGACCGCGTAAGGCGCCGGCGCGGTCTTGCGCAGCCGCCCGTAAAGCGCAGGCGCATCAATGGCACAGGGGACGTCGAAGCGCCGCGTCAGGTTTGCCTGGTACAGGTCGCCGGAGCGCAGGTAGTCGTGCAGCTTGGCGAACGCCTTCGCATAGCCCTTGTCGTTCAGCGTGGCGGCAAGCGGCGGCGCGGATGCGGCCACGGCGGCGGCGGTCCCGACCGCGACGTCGGCGCCGGATTCTCCAGCGGCTTCGGCTTCGGCCGCGGCGCGTTCCTCCGCCACTTCGGCGGCGCGGTCGGCCACCTCCTCGTCACTGGTCTTCCCGGCCGAGTTGGCCCGCGTCAGTCGGGCGGCGGCCGCATCGCTGCGGGCCTGCGGCGTGGTGGCGAACAGCTCGTGATCGGGGGCGACGATCCACGCGCGGCCGGTGCCGTGATCGAGCGCGGCGACCGCGCCGTAGAGTCGGAGGTCGAACCACGGCCAGCGCACGTCATCTTTCGCGCGCGCCTTCCACGGCTCGAAGCCGTCGAGGCGCCGCGCAGAGTCGTAGCCGATCGCGACGGCGAATCCTCCGCGAAACGGCGGCATCGATTCCGAGCCCGCGTCGGCGGCGCCGGCGGCGGTCAGTTTCGCCTCGGCGGCGGCGAGGCCCTCCCACGGGCGCAGCGGGCGCTTCTTGAGCTGCGCCTCCATGGCGGCCAGCAGGGGTGAGGGCGTGGCGCCGGAGATCGACCAGCCGCCGTCCTCGAAATAGGTCATGCGTCGCAATGCGTCGAAGGCGAGCAAGGACCAGCGGCCACGTTCGCCACCGGGCAGACTCGACTCGAACAGCGCAGTATCGCGGACACCCAGGGCGGCGAGGCCACGGGCGGCGCGTGCGGGAACGAAGGGCGGGATGGCGCGGACATGGAGCATGAGCCCTGAAGATACCACGGCGGGGGACATGGACAGGGCACAGAGGCTGTGTCACGCTCGGCGTTCGCCATGACCTTGCCCCTCGTCTTCACCGGAGCCACGATCGTCACCATGGACCGCGCGCGCACGATCGTGCGCGGCGACCTGCTGGTGGGTGGTGGAAGGATCGTCGGCGTGGGAGGCCCGTTCCCCGAGGCCACCTCTCCCGACGCGACCGTGATCGACGCCAGCGGCACCCTGATCGTCCCCGGCTTCGTCCAGACCCACGCCCACCTGTGCCAGGCTCTGTTCCGCGGCCTGGCCGAGGAAGCCGACCTGCTCGACTGGCTGCGCGGGAAGATCTGGCCGCTCGAGGCGGCGCACGACCCCGCGTCGCTGGCCGCGTCGGCGCGCCTGGGTCTGGCCGAGGCGATCAAGAACGGCACCACGACGCTGTTCGATATGGGCACCGTCCACCATACCGATGCGATCGGTGAAGTCGCCGTCGAGAGCGGCATTCGCGTCGTCGTCGGCAAGGCCCTGATGGACCAGGGCGAGGGCGTGCCCGCCGGACTGCGCGACTCGACGAGCGTGGCGCTCGCCGGCGCTGCGGCGGTGATCGAGCGCTGGCATGGTGCGGCCGACGGGCGCGTCGCCGCGAACCTGTCGCCGCGCTTCATCCTGTCGTGCTCGCGTGCGCTGTGGGAGGGCGTCGGCAGGCTTGCGGAACAGCACGACGTGTCCATCCATACGCACCTGAACGAGAGCCCCGGCGAAGTCACGGCGATCGAGCAGGCGGTCGGCATGGGCGCGGTCGCCTACTTCGACGCGCTCGGGCTGCTGTCGTCGCGCTTCGTCGGCGCGCACGGAGTCTGGGTCACCGACGCCGAGCGTGTGCTGCTGGCCGAGCGCGGGGCGCGCATCACCCACTGCCCATCGGCGAACTTCAAGCTCGCCGCCGGCGCCTGCGACGTCCGCGCGCTCCGCGACGCGGGCGTGGTCGTCGGCCTGGGGGCCGACGGCGCGCCGTGCAACAACCGCATCGATCCGTTCGCCGAGATGCGCCTGGCCGGGCTGGTCAGCCGCTGGGTGTCGAAGGATCGCGCGCTGTCGGCCGCCGATGTCGTCGCGCTGGCCACGATCGACGGTGCCCGCGCGCTGCGCATGGAGGACCGGATCGGCAGTCTCGAGGCCGGAAAGGCCGCGGATTTCGTCATTGTCGAGCAGTCGGGCACCGCCGATGCCGCGCTCGCGGGCACCGATCCGTACACCGCGCTCGTCTACCAGACCTCGTCCGCGGCGGTGCGCACGGTCGTGTGCGACGGGCAGGTGGTTTCGCACCGTGGACGCGTGCGCGCGTGGGATGGCGACGAGCTCGTCGTCGAGGCCGACGCGCGGCGCATCGAAGCCGTGCACCGCGCCGGGCTCGAGGCGCTGCTCGCATGATCGTGGGCCCCGCGACCATCATCACCGGCGGCCTCGAGCCGCAGGTCGTGCCCAATGCGGCGCTGCGCATCGTGGGGGCGCACTTCTCGGCGCTGGGCCCCTTCGCCGACGTTCGCATGGCCTTCCCGGATGATGCCGTGTTCGACACCGGACATCGCGTCATCCTCCCGGGATTCGTCGATGCGCTCGTGCTGCCGCACGCGACCTTCGCGGTCGGCCTTGCCGGCTGGTCGGGCCACGCGACGAGCGCGGCCGCGCTGGCCGCCGAGCTCGACGCCGACGCGTGGGGCGCGGCGACGCGCGCCGCGCTGATCGCGGGCCTCAAGCGCGGCGTCACCACCGCGTTCATCGTGGCGCCCGCACACGAAGCCGGCATCGAGGGCATGGCCGCCGTCGTCGCCGCCGCGCAGGAGACGAAGGTCCGCGTCTGCATCGCCGGCGCGGTCACCGATCGACTCGGCGCGGAGCGCGCCGGTGAACTGATCGATGAAGGCGCCGCACTGGTCGAGCGTGCGAAGAAGGGCTGGGGCGATCGCCTGCGCGCGCTGCATGGCATCGCGCCGCTGTCGGAGGTGGGGGAGGCGACGCTCGCCGCCGTGGCCGAGCGCGCGCGTTCGACGGGAGCGGGCGTCTACGTGTATGCCGGCGCCGACGAGAGTGATGCGCGCGACGCGCTCGAGCGCCACGGCACCACACCGGCCGGGCGCCTGTTGCGCGCCGGCCTGTTCACGCCACAGACGGTGGTCGGCCCCGCGCGTGCCTGGCCCGAGGCCGACGCCGCCCTGCTGGCCGCCAGTGGCGCGATCTGGGCATCGACGCCGCGCTCGGACATCGAAGGCAGCGGCGGCTCGTTCGATTACGTGGACCTGGGCGCCCGCGGGCTGGTCCCCGCCGTGGGCGCCGGCGACCGCGTGCCGCATCCGCTGGGCGAGGTCGAGGCGGCCTACCGCGCCGCCCGCCGCCACGGGCAGGAGCCCGTTCCAGCCGCGCGGGTGGCGGCCCAGATGCTGTTCGAGCGCGGGGCCGAACTGGCGCAAAGACATTTCGTGGCCGGACTGGGTACTCTCCTCCCCGGATCCCCGGCCGACCTGGTGGTGCTCGATGCGTTCCCCGCGACGCCGCTCGGACCCGAGAACTGGATCGATCACCTCGTCCACGGCCTCACGTCGGCGCGTCCGCTGGCGGTGATGGTCGCGGGTGAACTCCTCGTCGCCGACGGTCGCACGACCGCGATCGACGAACGCGAAGTGCAGCGGCAGGCCCGCGCTGCCGCGCACCGACTGTGGCCGAAGGTGGCGCGCTGAGCGCCGGGAGAGGAATCGCATGAGCGCCGTTCGCCTCGATCGCCTGACCAAGACCTACGAGGGGCAGGATCGCCCCGCCCTGTCCGAGTTCTCGCTCGACATCGCGCCGGGCGAGTTCCTCGTGCTGGTCGGTCCCTCGGGCTGTGGCAAGTCGACGGCGCTGCGCTCGATCGCCGGCCTCGAGGTGCCCGACGCCGGCTCGGTGTGGATCGGCGGGCGTGACGTGACCGAGGTGCCGCCGCGCGACCGCAACATCGCGATGGTCTTCCAGAACTACGCGCTCTACCCGCACATGACCGTGTACGACAACCTCGCGTTCGGCCTCAAGCTGCGGAAGACGCCGAAGCCCGAGATCGACGAGCGAGTGAAGGAGGCCGCCGCGCTGCTGGGCCTCGATGGCTATCTCGAGCGCAAGCCCAAGGCGCTGTCGGGCGGTGAGCGGCAGCGCGTCGCACTGGGCCGGGCACTGGTGCGTCGCCCCGATGTCTTCCTGTTCGACGAGCCCCTGTCGAACCTCGATGCGCAGCTGCGCGTCCACATGCGCGCCGAGCTGCACAAGCTGCACCAGAAGCTCGACGCGACCATGATCTACGTCACGCACGACCAGGTCGAGGCGATGACGCTGGGCGACCGCATCGCCGTGCTCAAGGCGGGAGTGCTGCAGCAGGTCGACGCGCCGCTCACCGTCTATGAGCGCCCGGTGAACAAATTCGTGGCCGGGTTCCTGGGCAGCCCGTCGATGAACTTCGTCGAAGCGGTCGTCGACGGCACAGCGGTTCGCGTGGGCGAGGCGCGGTGGACCGCCGAGGGCGCGCTCGCCGCCGCGCTCAGCGCGCACGCGGGTGCGAAGGTCACCGCCGGCGTGCGCCCCGAGCACCTGGCACTCTCGGACGCGCCGGGCGCGCTGCGTGGGCAAATCGAATTTTCGGAAGTGCTGGGCGCCGAGCGCCTGCTCTACGTGCAGACGGCCGCCGGCCGGCTGGGCGTGCGCGTCGCCCCCCACCAGAAGAGCGCGATCGGCGCGAACGTGGGCCTGCTGCCCGAGGCGGGCGGACTGCGCGTGTTCGATGCGGCGGATCTTGCGATTGGCGCGGCGGCGCCGGCGGTGGTGGGGGCGTAGCGGGTCGCGGCTAGTTCCGGTACTGCGCCTTGATCGTGCCCCAGGTGCCACGCGTCGCGGGCACTGCCGCGCACTCGACGGGGCCCCCGTCCGGGGACGCGCTCACGATTCCACTTCCGATCGGCCACGCTTGCAGCTCCCCGGCTTCATCGATCCACCCGGCCTGCGCTAGCGCGATGCACACCGGCCGATCGATCCCCGAGCACATGGTCGCGCCCGACTCGACGCTGCTCCACGTGTGATCGAAGAGCACGCGCGCCAGGAAATACGTCTGGTCCACGGACGGCACCACCAGCGGCGAGTAGTCGTGATCGAGCTCGATCCGGAGCGTGCCGGCGGAAGCGTCGAACTCGACGCGGGTCGAGGCGGTCCAGGCGGAAGCTCCGGCGAAGTCGAAGCAACGCGTGAAGGTGACCGGTCCGCGGGGATTGATCGTGAGCAAGTCGGTGCCCTGACAGCCATCCGCGTCGAATCGCCACGCGTCGGGAAATCCTGGATCCGGAGTGCGCAGAATCCACGCGAGACGGTAGCCCAGGTGCGGGGCTTCGTGCCCCCGCACGGACGTGTACACGCCCGCCTGGTCGCCCGGACCGATCGAGCGCGATGTGAGCGGCGCAGAACTACAGAACGACCAGGAGAGGTTGACGGTTGGCTCAGCGGCGGCGTCACCGCCGGGTGCTGCTTGCACCAGGAGCGCGAGGAGGACGGCCAGTGGCCATCGGGTTCGAGCCGTCGAGACTTGATGAAGGTGGTGCATGCCGAAGCGTGTACTTTCCGGATTGGCGGGGGCCCCAACAGAATCGTCAGCCCACATTCTGCCCAAAAAACCACGCCTGAGATAGGTTAATTGGGCAGAAAGTGGGCAGCGCGACGGAAGCGCCGCCGGGTGAACGCCGCTACAGCCGCCCCACCAGCTCGAATGTCCGTCCCACCGTGAAGTTGAACTGCGGTTCGCCGCCGCGCGGCCCGACCGGCCACGCCATCCACATGCGCATGGTCACATCCGGCTCGGGCACTCCCAGCCGCCACGCGAAGCCGCCTCCGGCGGAGCCGCGCCAGCCCTCGCCCGGCGGCTTCGAGAACACGACGTCGCGGCCCGCAGGGTCGTTCCACACGTTCGCATAGTCGAAGAACAGCGACGGCTGCAGCACGAGCCACTGGGGATGCGGCAGGTGCAGCGCGTTCAGCACGTCCTGCGCGCCGCGCAACTCGAAGCGGGACATCACCAGGTGATCGGTGCCGCCCTGGCCGTACGGGAGCGAGGGCACGGACTTCGCGCCGCCGATCTCGAAGCGCCGCTGGCGCGGAGCCGCCGCTGCGGCCGCACCGCCTTCGAGCTCGACGCCCACCTTGAAGTTCGAGCCCAGGCGCATCGCCTTGCCGAGCGCGCCGCGCAGGCGGCGGCGATCGCCCGTGCCGTGGAGCGTTGCCGTCGC
Organism: Candidatus Eiseniibacteriota bacterium; assembly: GCA_031413115.1. Lineage (GTDB taxonomy): Bacteria > Eisenbacteria > RBG-16-71-46 > RBG-16-71-46 > DASYSL01 > JANPEF01. The sequence goes on from JANOEH010000222.1 coordinate 20,355, forward strand.
GGCGAAGTCCCAGTCGCGTCGCCGAAAGCCGAGTTCGGCGAACGGTTCGGTGAACTCGTCGGCGTCCGCGACCGTGTTGTCGGGGACGTCCTCCTCTTTACCGAGCAGGCTGAACCTGGTGACGACCGGAAGTGCCTTCTCCTTCGCAGTGAGGACGCCGGCGCGCAGCAGCCAGTCGCCTCTCCACAAGGCGAGCGCGCCGGTGAACCCGCGCTGCTCGAAGATGCTCTGCGCGCTGGTGCCCGAGATCAGGGCGCCGAAGCCGCCGGCGTCGGGATCGGAGTGCTCGAGCATGAAGGGGACGGTCTTTCGCGCGTAGCGGAGCTCGAGGTCGAGCCGGTTCCGCTCGCCGATGCGTCCGGGCGCGGCGGCCTCGAAGCGCGGCATGCGAGCACCCGGGGCCCACAGAGTCTTCCGGTAGCCGAAGCCGTAGCGACCCAGCTTCGGGGTGAACGCGTACGAGCCCCGGAGGTCGAGGAAACCCGTGGTCTGCGAGCCGAAGCGATAGCCCGCGCCGAGGGTCGGCCCGCTGGCGCGGTGATAGTTGATCACCGGATAGAGCTGGCTCACGCGCCGAGCCGGCGGCGGGGTCGCCTCGAGCAAGAGCGCGGAGCCCACGAGCGAATCGAGGCCGGTCGTGTCGAACTCGACGGTCGCCGTGCCGAAGCCCGTGTCGGTCGAGTCGGACAGGGCGCGCAGGACCTTGAAGAGGGAATCGGACGGGGGCGGGGCGGGGGTCTGCGCGCCCGCGTCGAGTGGCGTCGCAAGGGCGAGCGCCAGCAGCCCGAAGACCAGCGCGAGGCGCTTCAATTCTTCTTCTCCTTCTTCTGCACCACGAACAGGGCGTCGTCGAGCCCCTGGTTCACCTTCCAGTCGCGGATCGACAGCGTGAAGTCGATGGTCGGCGGCAGCTTCTCCTTGCCGGCCCGTGCCATGAAGCGCGCCAACGACGTGACCTGCACGCGGGCCAGGATACGCGACATCACCCACCACTTGCCGTCGACCTGCGTGCGCTCGATCACGCACGAGTCGATGCTCTTGAAGAACAGCGGCGCCGGCGAGCGATCGCGGTACCAGAACTCCTGGCGGACGATGACGAACTCCTTCGTGTCGACCCACGCCCGCCCGGTCGGCAGGTTGTCGAGCTTCGAGCGCGGCCTGAACGCGAGCACGTAGAGGACGCGATCGCCGATCAGCTGGCGCTGCTCGATGCGGAACTCGAACCGCTTGCGCGTCCGTGGCTGGAACGCGAAGTTGACCAGCTCCTCGTCCATGCCCGGCCCGACCTCGACGCTGGCGTCGTCGGCGTCCTTGAACGAGCTCCTGGTCCGCAGCGGCACCGTGCGCACCTTGTCCGGGCGCTTGCGGAAGACCTGCGTCGCCGACTCCCACTGCCGCTTCGTCGCCTCCGCGCCGCTCTTGCCCGGATCGAGGTAGGTGAGTGCCGCGAGCATGGTGAACGACTGGTCCTGCATCATCGAGTCGCGGTGCGCCTCGCCCTCGGCGACGCGGCGCAGGATCTCGTCGATCGAGACCCGCGACGCGGTGACGACCTGCACGTCCATGAGCATCGACGGCACGGGGATCGTGTCCTCGACGGCGAAGAGCGGGCCGGCCGAGACTTCCGTCGGCTGGGGCGGCATGCCCTGCGCGGCGATCGGAGCCGTGATCGGGTCGGCGAGGGAGAGGAGCAGGACGGTCGGAAGGGCGAACGCGCGGACGCGTTGGAGCACGGGGTGGGTCACCGACCCATTCCAGCCGAAAGCTCGCCGCGTTGCAAGGCCCGCCGCGACCTGCGAAGCTGCCGCGCATGTCGCCCCGCCCCGCCGTCGTCGCGATCCTCGCCGCTTTCGTCACCCTGGGCCTGTGGTTGCCGCTCCGCAGCTTCCTCCCCGACGATGCATTTATTCACATGCAATTCGCGAAGCATCTACGTGACGGCGACGGGCTGGTCTTCAACGTCGGCGAGCGCGTCTACGGCACGACGTCGCCCGTGTGGAGCGGGTTGCTCGGCTTCCTGGGCCGGGCCGGGCTCGACCTTCAGGACGCCGCACAGGGGCTCTCGCTGCTGTGCGCGCTCGCCGCGAGCGCGCTCGGCGGAAGCGTGTTCGCGCGATTCCTCGGGACCGCGGGCGGCGCGGCGACCCCGTGGATCGCGGCCGCCGCCGCGCTGGCCTGGGCGACCGACGCGTGGTTCCTGCGCTGGGCAGGTTCGGGAATGGAGACGTCGTTCGCCGCCCTGTGCGTGCTCGCCGGCTTCGAGCGCTACACGGCGACGCGCCCGTGGGGCGTGCGGCCGTTCGCCCCGGCGCTCCTGTGGTCGCTGGCGGCGCTGGCGCGCCCCGAGTCGGGGCTCTTGATCGCGTTGTTGGCGTGGCGGGTCGCGCTCGAGCCGGGCACCATCGCGACGAGGGCTCGCGGTGTCGCGCTCGCAGTCGCTCCTGCGGCGCTGCTGGGTGGCGTGTGGACCGCGTGGGCATGGTCGTACTACGGCACGCCGCTGCCGATCACGCTGCTCGCCAAGTCGGCCGAGTACGCGGGTTGGAGCGGCGCGGTGCACATCGTCCTCCTCATGGCCTCCGAGTTCGCGGTCAGCCGCCCCGTCGAGTGCGCCGCGCTGGTGCTCCTCGGACCGGCGTTCTTCGTCGCCGAATACAGGGCCTGCCGCGGCCGTGAGCACGTCGTGCCGCTGGGCTGGCTCCTCGCGCTGCCGACGTTCTACGCGGTGAGCGGCGTCCCGGGCGTGACGCGCTACATCGTCCCGCTGACGCCGTTGCTGATCGCCTACGGCTGGCGGCTGCTCGCGCCGCACCTGCTCGCGTGGCCGCGACGTTCGGCCACATTGGTCGCGGCCGTCGGGGTCGGGCTTGCGGCATACTTCGTGGTCATCGTGCCGCAGGCGCACACGTTCATGGCGGGGGTGGAGGCGACGCTCGCCGATCAGGGTCGCTGGTTCAAGGCGAACACGCCGCCGGGAACGCGCGTCGCGATCCGCGACATCGGCGCGTTCGCGTACTACTCCGATCGCCCGATCGTCGACCTTGCCGGGCTCGTCACCCCCGAGACGGGCGAGCTCATGCAGTCGCACACCTACGACGACATCGCGATCGAGATGCGCTTCGCGGCGTTCGCGCGGCCCGAGTACTTCATCGACGCCGCCACCGAGCC
>JANOEH010000223.1:0-5200 GCA_031413115.1 Candidatus Eiseniibacteriota bacterium
AGGTGCCGCAGGTGGGCAACGTCGTGCTCGAGGACGACGTCGAGGTCGGCGCCAACACCTGCATCGACCGGGCGACCACCGGCACCACGCGTATCGGCGCCGGGACCAAGATCGACAACCTGGTGCAGATCGGACACAACGTCGAGCTGGGCAAGAACGTGATCGTCGCCGCGATGAGCGGCATCGCCGGCTCGACGCGCGTCGCCGACAACGTGACCATTGGCGCCCAGGCGGGGGTCAACGGTCATATCGAGATCGGCGAGGGGGCGACCATCGCCACGCGCGGCGGGGTCACCAAGTCGGTGGCCGCCGGCGCGGTGATGTCAGGCGTGTTTCCGGCCCGGCCGCACGCCATCGAGCGACGCCTGCAGGCGTCGATCGCCCGCCTGCCGCAACTCGTGCAGCGCGTCCTGCGCCTCGAGCAGAAGGTGGCGGACCTGACGGGTGATCCCGGCCCGGCCACCGGGGCCAAGGTGGCCGGCACATCGCCCGCATCTCCCGGCGCCGCCGCGGCGCCCGACCCGGAGTCGACGCGAGCTACGACCCCGGCCGGCGCCCGCCCCTGACGCCCGCGTCCCCCTTCGTTCCCGGAGAGTCCATGCGCCAGCAGCGCACGATCGCACGCGAAGTCACGCTCCACGGCGTCGGCATCCACACCGGCGTCCCCAGCACCGTCACCTTGCGGCCCGCTGCCGAGTTCAGCGGCCTCGTCTTCGTCCGCAAGGACCTGCCGGGGGAGCCGCGCGTGCACGTGCGCCCCGAGAACGCGGTCTACGACAAGGTCGCGGGGCGGCGCACGATTCTCGCCGAGAACGGCGTCGAGATCCACACGATGGAGCACCTGCTCGCCACCGTCTCGGGCCTCGGGATCGACAACCTGCTGATGGAGACGAGCGCGATGGAAATCGCCGAACCGGAGGACGGCTCGGCGGCTCCGATCGCGGCGCTGCTGCGCTCCGCCGGCACCGTGGAGCAGAAGGCCGGGCGACGCCACATCAAGATCTCGAAGCCGGTCACCTATCGCCACGGCGCGATCGAGTTGACCGCCGTGCCATCCGATCGCTTCCGCATCTCGTTCACCATCGACTACGACCACCCCGCTGTGGGCACGCAGTACGCGAGCTGGGACATCGACGACGTGATCTTCGAGCGCGAGATCGCACCGGCCCGCACGTTCGTGCTCGAGCGGGATGTCGAGGCGCTGCGCGCCTCGGGGCTCATCCGCGGCGGCTCGCTCGCCAACGCGGTCGTGATCGGTGACAAGGGCGTAGTCAACGAGGGCGGGCTGCGCTTCCCCGACGAGTTCGTTCGCCACAAGGTGCTCGACCTGATGGGGGACCTGACGCTGCTGGGCGGGCCGATCCTCGGCCACATCATCGCGGCGCGCTCGGGCCACCAGTCGCACGTCGAGTTCGTGCGCAAGCTGGCGAGGGAGATCCCGCGGGCCGGCCGGCGCGACGGGCGTCCGCGCGGCGAGTGGGACATCAGCTCGATCATCGACCTGATGCCGCACCGCTACCCTTTGCTGCTCATCGACCGCATCCTCGAGCTCGAGGAAGGCAAGCGCGTGGTCGGGCAGAAGAACGTCACCATCAACGAGCCGTTCTTCGTCGGCCACTTCCCCGGGCATCCGGTGATGCCGGGCGTCCTCATCATCGAGGCGATGGCGCAGTGCGGCGGCGTGCTGCTGCTCAACATGGTCGACGATCCCAGCGGCAAGCTGGTCTACTTCATCGGCATCGACGAGGCCAAGTTCAGGAAGCCGGTGCTCCCCGGCGACGTGCTGCGCTTCGAGCTCACGGTCGACAAGTTCAAGGGCCGCATCTGCCGCATGCGTGGCACCGCGACGGTCGACGGCCAGCTGGTCGCCGAGGCGGTCCTCACGTCCAGCATCGTGGAACGCTGATGGCGGACGTCCACCCGCTCGCCGTCGTCGATTCGCGGGCGCAGCTCGCCGCCGACGTGAAGGTGGGCCCGTTCTGCTGGGTGGGCCCCCACGTCGTCCTGGGCAGCGGAACCGTTCTCGACTCGCACGTGCGCGTCGATGGCCACACCACGGTCGGCGCGCGCGTGCGCCTGCACGCCGGCGCCGTGCTCGGCGGACCGCCGCAGGACCTCAAGTTTCGCGGCGAGACGACGTTTCTCACGGTCGGCGACGACACCGTCGTCCGGGAGGGCGCGACCGCGAACCTGGCCAGCGAGGAGGGCGCGACGACGCGGATCGGCGCGCAGTGCCTGGTCATGGCGTACGTCCACATCGCGCACAACACGCTGGTCGGCGACCACGTCATCCTGGCCAACGGCGTACAGCTTGCCGGTTACGTCACGATCGAGGACTGGGCGATCATCGGCGGCCTCACCCCCGTGCACCAATTCGCGCGCGTCGGCGCCCATTCGATGGTCGGCGGCGGTTGCCGCGTCTCGCAGGACGTCGCGCCGTACACCCGCGCCGCCGGCGAACCGCTCAAGCCCATCGGCCTGAACGCGATCGGCCTCGCCCGGCGTGGATTCACCGCCGAGCGCATCGCCGAGCTCAAGCAGGCCTACAAGTTGCTGTACCGCAGCGAACTGCCGGTCGAGGCGGCCACGGTCCGCATGCGCGCCGAGCTCCCGCCATCGCCCGAGCTCGAGCACTTCATCGGCTTCGCGCTCGACACCCAACGTGGCTTGGCTCGATGAGCCGCCCGCGAATCGGCCTCGTCGGCGTGGGCGCGCTGGGCGCCCGCCACGCACGCACCCTGGGCGAACTCGCCGCCCGCGCCGACGCCCCGCTCCAGTTCACGGGCCTGTTCGACCTCGATCCCCGGCGCGCCGCGGCGGCCGCCGCCGCGTGTGGCACCGCCGTCGCTGCCTCGGCGGAGGCGCTCGCCGCCGGTTGCGACGGCATCGTCGTCGCCGTGCCGACGGTCGCCCACCGCGCCGTGGCTGAGATCGCGCTCGCCGCTGGCGCGCACGTCTTCGTCGAGAAGCCGATTGCCGATTCCACCCCGGCCGCCGATGCGCTGATTGCGCGGGCCCAGGCGGCGCGCCGGGGCCTGTTCGTCGGCCATTCCGAACGCTTCAATCCCGCCGTCCGCGCCGCTGCACCCTCACTCACGGCGCCGCGCTACATCGAGGCGCGCCGGCTCGCCGGCTTCACGCCCCGCGCCACCGATGTCGACGTCGTGCTCGACCTCATGATCCACGACATCGACCTTGCTCTCGCCTTCGTCGGCGAGATGCCCGTGCGCGTCGATGCGATCGGCGTCGCGGTGCTGACCGAGAGCGAGGACCTGGCGAACGCCCGTCTGGAGTTTCCATCGGGTGCGGTGGCCTCGCTCACGGCGAGCCGCGTCTCGCCCGAGAAACTGCGGAAGATTCGCGTCTTCGCCGAGCGCGCCTACTTCACGCTGGACTGCCTGCACGGCACCGCCGAGTCGCTGGTCGTGGACCCCAAGGCGCTGGCCCAGGCCGCGCAGGTCTACGCGCTCCACGCCGCACATGCGGCGGGGGCGGCCCCTGCACCCGAGGCCGTGGCTCCCGACTGGACTGCGCTGCTCGACCGACGCGCGCTCGAAGCGCCGGGTGGCCTGCCGCTTACGCTCGAGCTCGAGGCCTTTGCCGCCGCGATCACCGGCGGCCACGCGGGCGATCCCGCGTCCCCGGTGTCGCGACCGGAAAATGCGGGACCCGGCAGGCTGGGCCTGGCGCGCGGCGAGGAGGGTCGCGCCGCACTCGCCGTGGCCGAGCAGGTGCGCGCCGCAATGCGCGCGCGGGTGGCGGGGTGGTCGGCGGCGCCCACGCCGCCCCGATGAGCGGCCCCGGGCGGATCGTGATGGTCGCCGGCGAACCGTCGGGCGATCGCCACGGTGCACTCCTTGCGACCGCGCTGAAGGCACAGCCCGCCCTTGCCGGATTCGAACTCGAGGGGATCGCGGGACCGGCCATGCGCGCCGCGGGCGTGCGCGCGCTGGCCCGCATGGAAGACGTCGCCGTCGTCGGCTTCGCCGAGATTCTCGGTCACCTCCCCGCGCTGCTCCAAGCCCGGCGCGCCGTCGACGCCGCGCTCGCCGCCCCTGGCACGCACCTGTTCCTGCCCATCGACTTTCCCGGCTTCAACCTGCCCCTGGCCGCACGCGCGCATGGTCGCGGCGTCCCCGTTCTGCAGTACGTCGCCCCACAGGTCTGGGCCTGGGGGCGGGGTCGCCTCGCCGCGTTGCGGCGCGACTTCGACCGGCTCGCGGTCATCCTCCCGTTCGAGGAGGCGTTCTTCCGCGAACACGGCGTTGCCGCGACGTTCGTCGGCCACCCACTGCTCGACGGGCTCGAGCCACCGCGCGACCGCGCGACGTTCGCACGCTCCTGCGACCTCGATCCGAGTGCGCCGTGGCTCGCGCTCCTGCCCGGCAGCCGCAACCAGGAGGTCGCGCGCCTGGCGCGGCCGTTGCTCGGGGCGTTCGCCGCGTTGCGCCGCGCCCGTCCCGCCGCCCGCGCCGTCGTCGCCGCGGCGTCCGCCGCGCATCGCCAGCGTCTCGAGGCCGCCGTCCCCGCGGAGGAGCGCCCGTTCGTGCGCGTCGTCGAGGAGGGCACGCGTGAGGCACTCGCCTATGCCCGCGCCGCCGTCGTCGCTTCCGGCACGGCGACGCTCGAGTGCGGCGCGCTCGGCACGCCGCTCGTCGTCGTCTACCGGATGGCGGCGATCTCGCACGTGATCGCCCGCCGCGTCGTGCGTCTGCCGCGCTTCGGGCTGGTCAACATCGTCGCCGGCGAGGACGTCGCGCCGGAGTTGCTGCAGTCCGAGGTTTCGCCCGCGCGCATCTTCGCGGCGCTGCTGCCGCAGTGGGACGATGGTGCGGCGCGCACGGCCGCCCTGGCCCGCGTGGGACGCGTCCGCGGCCTGCTCGGCACGCCCGGCGCCAGCGCCCGCGTGGCGGAGCTCGCGGCCGGTAAAATTGATGCAGAGCAAAATAAAATAATTGCCTGGGTGCAATTGCCGGTTTCCTCAAAATTTGACAGTGAAGGAAAGGCCGCACATGGCCTCTGTGTATCGCCCGATGGAAAAACTGTTTATTTAACCAGCCAATTTACAGATGATGTGACAGCCATTGATGTTTCAACCGATAAAATTTTAAAAACCATTTTAGTTGGTAAAAACCCAAACTGGATCGAACTGACACCAGATGGAAAATTAGCCGTTGTTTCCAATACGTCATCTAATGAT
>JANOEH010000224.1:0-2909 GCA_031413115.1 Candidatus Eiseniibacteriota bacterium
GGCGGCAACTCGTTCGCCTACGACATCGCGAAGATGCCGCACGTGCTGGTCGCCGGAGCGACCGGGGCGGGCAAGAGCGTCTACCTGAACGTGCTCGTAACGAGCCTCCTGTACGGGCACGGGCCGGACACGCTGCGCTTCGTCATGGTCGACCCGAAGATGCTCGAGCTCACCGGCTACAACGGCATCCCGCACCTGCTCATGCCGGTCGTCACCGACGCCAAGAAGGCTGCGCGGGCGCTGCGCTGGACGGTGGGGGGAGATGGAGCGGCGCTACAAGCTTCTGGCCGGCACGGGCGCGCGCAACATCGACGGCTTCAACGGCAAGCTGGCTGGCCCCAATCCGCCGACCGGCGGCGAGGGTGAGACGCTCGAGCCACTGCCCTACATCGTGGTTCTGGTCGACGAGCTCGCCGACCTCATGCTCACCGCTCCGGTCGACATCGAGGAGCCGATCGCCCGCCTGGCCCAGATGGCGCGCGCCGTCGGCATCCACCTGGTGCTCGCCACGCAACGGCCCTCGGTCGACGTCCTGACCGGCGTGATCAAGGCCAACTTCCCATCCCGCATTGCGTTCCAGGTTGCATCGAAGGTGGATTCGAGAACCATTCTCGACATGAACGGGGCCGAGGCGCTGCTCGGTCATGGGGACATGCTGTTCCTGCCGGCCGGCAAACCCGAGCCCTACCGCGTGCACGCCCCATGGCTCTCCGAGCCCGAGGCATCGCGCGTCGCCGACTACTGGAAGGCGCGGGCGCCCGAACGCCCTGGGCTGTCGATCGAGGATCAGATCGAGGCCGAGGCCGAAGGTTTTGACGGGGACGACGACGAGCTGGTGCCCGAGGCGGTGCGCCTGGTGATCACCCACCAGCAGGGCTCGACGTCGCTGCTGCAACGCCGGCTCAAGGTCGGTTACTCGCGCGCGTCGCGCCTCATGGACAAGCTCGAGGCGATGGGCGTCGTCGGGCCGTTCATGGGCAGCAAGGCCCGCGACGTGCTGGTCGACGAGACGCAGCTCGAGGAGTTCGAACGCCGATGAAGCCACTGGCCCCCAAGCTCGCGTTCGTCACGCTGGGCTGCCCCAAGAACCAGGTCGACTCGGAGGCCATGCTCGGGCTCCTGGCGAAGGACGGCTTCCGCCCGACCGGCGATGTCAACGACGCCGATCTCGTCGTGGTCAACACCTGCGCCTTCCTCGGCAGCGCCGTTGCGGAGAGCAAGCAGACCATCCAGGAGATCGCGAAGCTCAAGAAGCGGGGGAAGCTCCAGGGCCTCGTCGTCGCCGGCTGCTGGGCGCAGCGCGACGGGACGACGATTGCCGACCAGATCCCGGGAGTCGACGCGGTGCTCGGCACGGGCTCGGTGGAGAAGATCGTCGGCCTCGCGCGCGCCGTGCTCGATCGCGCCGCGGCTCGCGCCGCGACCGTGAAGGCCGCCGGCGGGGCGAAGGCGCGCGTGCCGCGCCAGGGCCCGCTCGACGAGGTGCACGAGCCGGGCGGCGCACTGGTCGCGCTGCCGCGGGCGCTGTCGACGCCGCGCCACCTCGCCTACCTCAAGATCAGCGAAGGCTGCGACCATCGCTGCACGTTCTGCATCATCCCGCACCTGCGCGGCGACCAGCGGAGCCGTCCGCTCGACTCGCTCGTGACCGTGGCGCGCCTGCTGGCGAAGAACGGCGTCAAGGAGCTGGTGCTCATCGGCCAGGACACGACGGCATACGGCATCGACCTGCCGGCAGCGGGGCGGCCGCGCCTGTCGACGCTGCTCCAGGCGCTGGTCGAGGTCGACGGAATCGAGTGGATCCGCGTCATGTACACCTATCCGCGGGAGTGGGACGAGGAGCTGATGGACACGCTCGGCGGCCACCCGAAGCTGTGCAAGTACGTGGACATGCCGCTGCAGCACATCCATGACGTCATGCTCAAGCGGATGGCGCGCGCCTCGAATCGCGCGAAGACCGAGCAGCTGCTGGCCGAGATCCGGCGCCGCATCCCGGGCGTGAGCCTGCGCACCTCGTTCATCGTGGGTTTCCCGGGCGAGACGAAGGAGCATTACGATACGCTGCTGTCGTTCGTCCGTGACATGGAGTTCGACAAGGTGGTCGTGTTCGCCTACGAACCCGAGCGCGAGGCGCCGTCGTCGGGGTTCACAGGCCGTGTTCCCGAGTGGGTGAAGGCCTCGCGGAGAGAACGGCTGCTGCTGACGCAGCAGGGCATTTCGACGCGCCGGCTGGCTCGCCGCGTCGGGCGCGTCGAGACCGTGCTGGTCGACGGTCCCGCCGCCGAGGGTCGCTGGCTCGCGCGTACGCAGGGGGAGGCGTACGAGGTGGACGGCGGCGTGTTCGTCGAAGGCAACGACCTTTCCCCCGGCAGTTTCGTCCGCGCCCGGATCACCGGCGCGAGCGCCTACGACCTCTGGGCCGTCGCCCTCACGCCCGGACCTCTCGCCCTCCAGGGAGCGTCTCGATGATGGTTCCGCTTCGCATGAACCCGATCCCGCCGGTCCTCGCCGCCCTGCTTTCGATCGCCCTGTTCGCCTCGCCGGGGGCGGCCGTGCGTCCGGCGTTGGCGGACGATCGCGCGGTGACGAAGGAGCTGCCGCCGTCGAACACGGCGCTGCTCGCGCGCGCCTCGCGCGCGGCCGCGCAGCGGCTCGTCGCCGACGTGCCGCTGACGCCGGGAACGCGCATCGGCCTGCGCGCGGAGGGCGAGGGCAAACTCGACGGCGACATGCGCGAGGCGCTGCTGCAGGCGTTCAACGCGCGGCAGATCACGTGCGTGCTGCTGGAGCCGGTCGGCGGAGTGGGGGACACGGCCGTGACCTTCGCCGAGCCGGCGGCCGCGGCAGGCGCCTCGCCGCCACCCGCCGCCGGCGGCAGCCTGGCCGACCTCTCCGCCCAGGCGGCGGCG
>JANOEH010000225.1:0-3880 GCA_031413115.1 Candidatus Eiseniibacteriota bacterium
GATGGAAGCAGTGGCCCGCTCGAGCGGTGAAGGATGGCCGTGCGGTGATCCGGATCGACGGCAAGCGCTACGAACGAAGATTGGTCCGAATCCTCGACGACCGCGCCGTGCTCGAAGGGATTGCGGCCGAAGTCAACCGCAAGTACGGCGCGTCGCTGAAGGCAGACATGGCCGCGTCCGGTGACGCCTGGTTCTTTGCGCTGGAGCCGCGGTGATCTGACGCCCGAGGTCTGATGCCACCAGACGCCGGTCCGATCTCCCGGCGTTCGGCGCGTGGCTCGGGAAGTGCAAGGTGAGCATCGCGGCCGCGGCTCCGATCTTCAAATCAACATGGTCGCACTCTTCGGCGGCCCGGCCTGTCCGGCATAAACAGCTGGCGGGGTCGGGCCGCGTCAACGTCGTGGTACTGTGACCGGACCATGACGAGAGCCGCTCTACAACATCGCGGACGTCGCTGGCGGATGCCGGCGGTGGCCTGCCTGATTGCCACCGCCACGCTCGGTGCCGGTGCCCGGCAACCTGCGCCTCCAGCCGCGGACCGCACGGTGCTGATTCGCGCGGACCGGATCATCGACGGGCGTGGCGGGCCTCCACTTCGGAATGGCGCGGTCCTGATCCGCGGCGACCGCATCGAGCGGGTCGGTCCGGCAGCGGGCATGACGGCCGATGACACGATCGACCTGGGGTCGGCGACGGTCCTGCCGGGCCTCATCGACCTCCACACGCATCTCACCGACGAGGTCGGCACGAACTGGGAGTCGGCGTTGCTCACCACCACGCCTGGCCGCGCGGCCATCTACGGCGCGGTGAATGCGCGCACCACGCTGATGGCGGGCTTCACCACGTGCCGCGATATGGGGCCGACCTGGCCCTACGTCGACATCGACTTGCGCTACGCCATCGACAAGGGCTCAATCCCGGGCCCCCGCCTGCAGGTGGCGGGCAACTACGTGTCGGCCACCGGCGGCGCCGGAGACGCTCGGCAGTTCTCGATTTACGTCGATGTGCCGATCGTCCGCAACCTTGCGGACGGCGTGGACCAGGTCCGGCAGGCGGTACGCACGAACTTCAAGAACGGCGCCGACTTCTCGAAGATTCTCGCCACTGGCGCGGTGATGTCGAAAGGGATTCCGCCGGGGTCCCAGCAGTATTCAGACGCCGAGCTCGCCGTCGCCGTGGAAGAGGCCACGCGATGGGGCCGCTTCGTTGCGGCGCACGCGCACGGCGCCGAAGGCATCAAGGGCGCGCTTCGCGCCGGCGTCCGAACCATTGATCACGGCAGCATGATGGATGAAGAAGGCGCCCGCCTCCTGAAGGAGAAAGGCGCGTTCTTTGCGCCGACCCTGTATGTGGGTCGCACGATTCTGAACGACCACCAGGCCCTGAACATTCCCGCGCATCAGGTCGAGCGCGAGCGCGCCATCCAGGGCACGCAGGAGCGCGCGTTCAAGCTCGCGCTCCAGTATCAGCTGCCCATCGCCTTCGCGACCGACGCCGGCGTCTTTCCGCACGGCGACAACGCGCGCGAGTTCAAGATCCGCGTCGGCCTCGGGCAATCGCCGATGGCGGCCATCGAAGGCGCCACCCGCATCGCGGCCGAGGCCATGGGCTGGTCCGACCGCGTCGGCACGCTCCAGGCCGGTCTCTACGCCGACCTCATCGCCGTGTCCGGCGATCCCCTGGGAGACATCAGCGAACTCGAGCGCGTGCAGTTCGTCATGAAGGGCGGGGTAGTGTTCAAGACGCGCTAGGCTTCTGGCCTTCTGACCTCCTGTGATCGTCCTGCACTAACGGGCCGCGCGGATCATACGCGGCCGGGTGTACCGGATCCAACACCGGTGCACATCAAGATGACGTGCACGAATGCGCTTGGAAAACTGCAGCGGGGCAAACACGAAGAAGAGGGCGCCTGACTCGCCTTACCGCGGCACGAACTCGGTGGTGGTCGCGCGCCGGCGTTCGCGACGGAAGCCGCGCACGTAGTTTCGTGAGCCGGGGGTCGGGTACTTCATGGCATACGCCTCGTCGATCGCATCGAGGATCTTCTTCCCGCGAGGATGGACGGCTCGCACCCGTACTTCACGATCGCCGACCTGGATCGTGCCAAGCGGGTCGTCGAGGAACGCGCGGTACCAGCCATCGCGCTTTTGCGTCCACGAGCGTGCGAATACGCGGCCGTCGACCACGATCGGCCAGGCACCGGTGAAGCGATGAGCCGAACGCGCCCCGGCGCGAATGCCGAAGATCCTGGCCTCGTCGAGGGCCGCCATCACCGGGCGTGAAAGCCGCGTGGGCATGAAGGCCCATTCTATCGATCAGGCGCCGAGTTGAGCGGTGTGGTCAATGCTGCCATGGCACCTGCACCGACCGATGGAAGTTGACGCCCAGGGCCGTGAGTCGGGGTCCGTGGGCGCCCAGGCGCTGCTTGAACAGGTTCCAGTCCCGCGCCTCCGGGCGTGACCAGCCAACCTCTGCCCTCGCGATGAGGCGTGGGAACGCCATGAACTCAACGTCTTCCATGGTTGCCAGTGTCTCCGACCAGAGCGGAGCTTCGACGCCCAGCAATGCCGACTCGGGTACGCCGTCGGCGACTGTCGCCGGATCCCAATCGTAGACAGTGCTCACGTCGACCAACCCCGCCCACGACAAGCCGATGGCGGTGGTGCTGTCGTATTTCATGTCCAGGTATGCCCTGCTCGCCACCGACATGATCACGCGCGCTCCCTTCGCCACGGCCTCGGCTGGCGTGGTCTTGGGCCGCCAGTGCTGGACTACCGAGGTCGGCAGCAGTGCCGCGGGCGCAATCTCGTCCCAGCCGATCATCTGCTTGCCTTGCGCATGGACGATGGCCTGCACCCGCTCGATGAAGCGGACGTATTGTTCCGGGGTGAGAGTCTTCACCTCGTCGCCGCCAATGTGGAACCACGCCCCCGGCGTGAGTGCGGCGATTTCGCGCACGACGTCGGCAATGAAGGCATAGGTGATCTCCTTGTCCACGCAGAGCGCGCTGAACCCGACCTCGGTGCCGGTGTAGAGCGGCCGCGCCACGCCGTCGCAGTTCAACTCGGCATACGACGCCAGTGCGGCATTGGTATGGCCCGGCATGTCGATCTCCGGCACGATGGTGACGAAGCGCTCCGCCGCGTAGCGGACGAGGTCAGCATACTGTTCCTGAGTGTAGAACCCGCCGGCTCCCCCACCGACTTGCGTCTGTCCTCCGTGCGCCGCCAGGTTCGGCCACGACTTGATCTCAATCCGCCATCCCTGGTCGTCGGCGAGATGCAGATGGAGGCGGTTCAGCTTGTAGAGTGACATCAGGTCGAGGTACCGCTTCACGGCACTGACCGGAAAGAAATGACGCGAGACATCCAGCATCGCGCCGCGCCAGCCGAATCGGGGTTCGTCGACGATGCGGACAGCGGGAGCGGTGACCGGACGCGCCTTGTTCGGCCGCACGGCCTGGTATTCGGTGAAGGGCGGCAGCAACTGCCGAAACGACTGCACACCGTAGAACAGACCGGCGGGTTGAGGCGCGCGAATCGTCACCCGCTCCGGGGTCACGGTCATCTCATAGCCTTCGTGACTCTCGATGCCTGTGCCTCCGTTCGGCGAAGAAGGGTTCGCAGGCCCGCTCAGCTCGAGCACGATGGCGCCGGCGGGAATCGCCTCACCCGCCGCTTCGACACGCGGCGGCTGCGGCGCCGCAGCGAGCCCGATGACGTCCGCAAGGTAGGTCGCGATCCACCGTGCCTGGTCATCGGTCGTCGCAACCACGATTACGGTGTCCGCGCCCAGCGTGAAACCGGCGCCCGCCCGCGGCTCCACGGTCCGGGGCAGCGGAATGACATGGTCGATCGACGAGGTGAACATGGCCGGCGCG
>JANOEH010000226.1:0-7525 GCA_031413115.1 Candidatus Eiseniibacteriota bacterium
GGAACCTGTGGAATTGCTGGTGATCGGCGGCAGCGGGCTGGTCGGCGGCGCCCTGCTCTCCGCAACTGGTGGTCGGGCGCGCCTGGGCACGTACCTCTCGCATGCCCCGGCAGCGGACCCGGACAGGACGCTGCACCATGCGCGGCTCGATGTCACCGACGTCGCGGCGGTGCGCGCGCTGGTGAGGGGCTCCGGCGCACGCGTCGTCGTCAACGCAGCCGTCTCGACCCGACCGGCCGACGCACGCGCGGTGAGCGTCGACGCCGCCGCTCACATTGCCGCGGCGGCGCATGCGGCAGGTGCGGCGTGCGTGCACCTGTCGACCGACATGGTGTTCGACGGCGCGAGCGGACCGTACGACGAGGACGCAGTGCCGTCTCCGATCATGCCGTACGGCGTCGCCAAGGCCGTGGCCGAGCGGATGGTGCGCGCGGCGCACCCGGCGGCCGTCATCGCGCGGCTGCCGCTGCTCTACTCCGTGGATCCGATCGATCGCGGGCTCGCCGCGTGGCTCGCCGGCGCGCAGGCCGGCGCCCCGTATCCGCTCTTCGTCGACGAGCTCCGCTGCCCGGCGCACGCGACCGACGTTGGCGCGGCGCTCGCCCTCGTGACCCGGGCGCTGGCCGGCGACTCGACCCTGCCCGTCCCCCCGCCGGTGGTGCACCTGGCGGGACCACGCACGATCTCGCGCCACGCGCTGGGCCGGCTCGTCCTCGACGCCCTGGGGTTGCCTGTGGCATGGGCGATTCCGGGGCATTCTGCCGATGCGCATCCGCCGCGACCGCGCGAACTCGTGCTCGTCGCGAGGCGCACGCCCGTGGCGTACCTCGCTCCGTTGCGCGCCCCCGAGGAGGCCCTCAGGCCGGCGGCGCCCCGCGCGACGGGTCCGCCACCCACGCCGCCCAGGCCGCGGGCAGGTCGCTGAGACGATCGAGGACCACCGCTGGGCCGTCGACCTCGTGTGGCCCCGTCTCCCCGCCGCCCGCCGCACCCAGCCCGATCGAACTGCCGGCCGCGCCACCCGCCATCGAATGGGGCGAGCGCAACCACGCGGTCCACATGCCGAACGTCCTCCCGGTGGCCAGGTTCTGCGGCGAATCGTCGACCAGGGCAACCTGCGAGCCGCCGACGCCGAGGGCAGCCAGCGCGCGCCGGTACGGATGCGGATCGGGCTTGGGCACGAAGTCGGCGTGGCGGATGTCGAAGCGGCGGTCGATCAGGTCGTCGACGCCGAGTCGGGCGAGCACGCGCGCGACGAACTCGTGCGGACCGTTGGTGAACACGTGTAGTCGCCCCGGCAACGCGATCAGCGCCGCGCGCAACGCGGGATCCGGAGCGAGGATCGCCTCGACCGGCACGTCGTGGACGTCGGCGAGAAACGGCTCGGGGTCGACGCCGTGTTCGACGACGAGGCCGCGCAGCGACGTGCCGTAGCGCCGCCAGAAGTCCTTCTGCACGCGTCGCGCCTCGTCCTCGGGCAGGTCGAGCGTGCGCGCGATGCGCGCCGTGATGCGGCGCGAGACGTGGGCGAACAGGCCGCTCTCGGCCGGGTAGAGCGTGTCGTCGAGATCGAGGAGCCAGTGCTCGGGCGCGGGCGTCACAGTTCGACGAGCTTTACGCCGGGCGCGAACACGGGAGCGAAGCGCGACGCCGCGATCCCGGCGTTGACGGTCCAGCGGGCGAACACGAAGTCGATCGACTCGTCGTCGCCCTGGCGCACGACGACCCGCTTCGGGAGTCCCGACTTCGAGTCGAGCGTGAGCTCGATCGCGCGCACGGCGCCGCCCTTGCTGCGCGGCTCCAGCACCAGCCTCGACGCGCCGGACTCCTTGAGGACGTAGGTGCGCTCGATCACGGCGACGGACTCCTCGAGGAACGGCAGCGGCGGCGCGCCCGACGCACGGGCCGAAGTGCGGATCACCTGGCCGGCGGACGGCTGCTCGATCCACGCGGTGTCACCCCGGACGAGCACGTTCGTGGCCACTGCGCCCGTGAAGGCGAGGCGGAGGAGCCGCGGCGTGCGGTACTCGAGCGTGCCGTTCGTCGGCTTGAGCGAGGCGCCGAGGGTCGCCGAGTTGCGCGTCTGCGTGAACGTCGCCCGGGCGTCGCTCAGGCTCTTGAGCGCGCGGTCGAGGCGCTCGCGGGCGGGACCCGCCGCGGCCGGCGTGGGCGCCAGCAGGCTTGCGACCGCCGCGGCTGCAAGCAGCCGCCGGGCGAGGTGGGCGAGCGTCGTTCCGCTCATCGCGCGTCCGGCATGGGCGCGCTTAGGTCGAGCACGGTGGCGCCCGGCGCTGCGGGCGGATCGAACGCGGCGTCGGGCGGGACGTGGTCGAAGCGCACGTCGGTGAACTGGAGCCCCAGCGATCCGCGGTCGGGACCTCCGTCGAAATCGATCTGGGTCGGCCACCAGACGCCCTTGCGCTTGCGCCAATCACGATAGTGAAGCCGCGCGGTGCGTTCCCCCGCCGACCACAGCTCGGCTTCCTCGAGACGCAAGGGGCTTCCGCCCCAGCGCGCCCGCACCTCGCCGCCGTCGGCCTGGTTGTAGGCGACCCATCCGGCGGCGCCGGCCAGGGAACGCGGCGCTCCGTGCGCGCCGTAGGGCTCGCCGAACAGCGCGCCGACGATCGTGCCCGGGTCGACCGGCAGGCCGACGAGCTCGGACTCCCGCCCCGCGGGGCCGACCCACAGGAGATCGGGTCCAGGCAGGTGCACCGCGAAGCGCTCGCCGTCGGTGACCGCATCGAACACCGTCACCACCGCGGCGTAGCCACGCAGGCGCAGGGCACCCGGGCGGCGGGCCACGAGGCGACCCTCGCAGGTTCCCGCGCCGCTCCACATCGGGGCCTCGATCCGCACCACGACGTCGGCCTCGAGCTGGCGCAGCGTCGCGCGGCGCGAGCGGGCCGCGGACTCGACCTTAGCCAGGAAGGCCGCGTCGGCGGTCGGAGGAGGGGTTGCGGCCGGCGCGGCGATGGCCCCGCCCCCGCCCGCCGCCAGGACGGCCAGCAGAAGGACGGCAGCGATTCGATGCGGATGGAACATGGCGACTCCACGCGACGGGCGGGATGACGGGACCAAGCCTGCTCTTTGAAGCTACGGGGCCGCCTGACGGGCGTCAAGGCGCGCCCCCGTATCCGGGGTTCCGACCCCGAACGCCGAACGCCCCGGCCGTGTAGCCGGGGCGTTCGGGTGATTCGTTCAGCATGGGTCGGAGGCGACTACTGGATCACCTTGGGAACGTACGGCTTCGTCGGATCGAACAGCAGGTCGCGTGGCATGACCCGGGGCTCGACGTTCAGGGGATCCCCCGACGCATCCGCGAAGCGCTCGACCAGCTTCGGCCGGACGAAGATGACCAGTTCACGCTGCTGCGTGACCTTCGACGTGCTGCGGAACAGCGCGCCGAGGAACGGGATGTTCATGAGGATCGGCACACCGGTGTGGACCTCGCCCGTGTTGGTGCGGATCAGTCCGCCGATGACCGCGGTCTGGCCGTCCTCGACCATGACCCGGGTGTCGGCTTCCGACGTGTTGATGATGACACCGCCCTGGACCGTCGACTGGGTCGACAGGTCCGAGATCTCGGGGCGCAGGTCCATCATGATCCGATTGTCGCCGGTCAGGTGGGGCGTGACCGTCATCTTGATGCCGATCGTCTGCAGCTGCGACACCGCGTTGCCCGCGACGTCCTGCACGATGAGCGGAATCTTCTGGCCGACGAGGATCGTCGCCTGGCGGTTGTCGATCGTCGTGATGCGCGGATTCGAGATGATCGTGGCCTGTCGCTTCTGCTCCATGCCCTCGATCAGGAACTCGATCTGGCCCCACGGCCGCGTCAGGATGCCGGCGATGTTGCCGACCGCATCCGCCGGCCGCGCGTCGACGCCGATCTGGTTGTCGACGAGGGTCGGGTTCGAGATGTGGTCGATGTCGAGGTTGGTCACGCCCCACTTGACGCCCAGGTCGCGCAACGCCGACAGGTCGATGTCGACCAGCTTGGCCATGATTTCGATCTGCGGCGAACTGGTGTCGAGCTGCTTCGCCATCGCCTCCGCGACATCGAGCTTGTAGGCGAGGTCGGAGATGATCAGCGAGTTGGTGCGATCATCGACTTCGACCTTGCCGCGAGGGGTCAGGACGGACTGCACCGCGTTGCGGACTTCGTCGGCCTTGGCGTAGCTGACCTTGACGACGCGCGTGTCGAGCGGGGCGACGGTCTCGCGCTGCGCCTCGTTCTGCTGGCGGGCAAGCACCTCACTCTGCAGCTTGGAGGCTTCGTCGACGCGGAGCACGGTGCCCTCCTCGACGACATCGAGACCCTGCGTGCGGCAGACCGAGTTCAGCGCCTCACGCCACGGCACGTCCTTGAGTTGCAGCGACACCTGCCCCTTGACGTCCTTGCCGACCACGATGTTGCGGCCGGAGAACTCGGCGATGCTCCGGAAGACAGTGCGGACTTCGGCGCCCTGCACGTCGAGAGACATGCGGCCCGAGCCCGTCCGCGTCACGCCGGTCGGGGCGTTTCGCGTCTGGGCGTACGCCACCGACAGGGGAGAGAAGATCGGGAGCGCCGGGTCCACGACGGCCGCGAAGGCCAGGACCGCGGTCGCGACGAGGACGTCAGTTCGCATTGGAGACACCATCCTTCCGCTGGAGTTGAATCGTGACCGTCTGGGTATCGCCGTACGACGACTGCTTCACGATGAGCTCTTCCTTCGTGAGCCCCGCGATGTAGCCGTTCAGCACCGGATCCCCGACCCGCAGGACGAAGCCATGTCCATGGCTGTCCTCCACCAGGGCAAACTTGTCGGCTCCTCCCCACACGATGCCCACGAGCTTCATGCTCGAGACATCGAGCATCGGCGTGCCGGCCGTGCCCTCAAAGGAACCCGAGACCAGCGACTGGAACGGGTCGCGGCGGTCGAGGCTGTTGTAGACGTACATCTCGCGCTGCTCCATGAACGCCGCACCAAGCGTCTGCACGGCGGGCACGATGGGCGCGCCCCTCTTGCCGGTCTGCGCAGCGACCTGCTGCGGGGCGGCCACGGGCTTCGTGGCTCCCTTCGCAGGGGCGGCGACCGTTGCGCCGGCCGTCACGGCCGCAGCGGTCAACGCGGTCGGGGTCGCCGGCTTCACCGTCGGCTTCGTCGCCGGCTTCGCGATCGCGGACGCCGTCGACGAACCGGCGAGCTGGACGCCAGGCATCGGCTTCGTTGGCGCAGCCGTGGGCTTTGCAGCCGGCCTGGCAGAAGGCTTCGCCACAACTTCCACCGGCTTCGCTGCAACTGCCACCGGCTTCGCTGCAGGCACGGCCGGTTTCGCAGCCACCGCCGCGACCTTCACGGCCGGCACGGCCGGCTTCGCCGCCACCGCCGCCGGAACCGCAGGCTTCGCCACGGGCTTCGCGGCCACTTTCGTCGCGGGCTTGACCGGAGCGGGCTTCGTCGCCGCCGGCGGACCACCCGCCACCGTCGTCGCCACGACCTTCGTCGTGCTGGCACCGCCTGCCTGGGTGTTGCGGAACGACCAGCCCGGCTGGCTCGCAGCCGCGGCAGCCAGTGACTGCTTCGCGGGGCTCACGACCGGCTTCGCCGCGGCCACGTTCGGGCGAGCCGACGGCGCAGCGGGTGTGATCTTCGCCGGATTCGTCGGCGGCGCTACAGCGGCCTTCGGACCGGACGTGACGACGGGACGCGCGACACTCGACTTTGACATCCGCTCCGCGGTCGACGGCATGGACTTCGCCAGCGGAGCCGGCTTCGTCGCGACCGGAGCCGGCTTCGCCGTGCTGCGCGATGCCGAAACCGTCATGCCGTAGTCCTTCGCATTCGCGACCGCGATCGGACGGTCGGACGCGGCGGGCTTCGCGGCGGTCGTCGTCTTCCCGACCGACGGGTTGATCGTCGCCGGCTTGCGCTGCTCCGGCGGCACGTACATGACCGGCAGCTTCGTGTTGCGCGGCCGGGATCCGCTGGTCGTCGCGACCGCCGCCGGCTTCGGCGTGGTCGTGGTGACCGCCGTGGGCTTCGCGGGCATCGGGACGGTCGTGGCCTTCGCCGGCACGGACGTCGTCGACTTCTCAGCCGGCACGCTCTTCACCGTCGACTTCGTGGTCGTGGCCTCGTCCGTCGCGCCGACGACGCCGGCGCCGAGCAGGGCACAGGCGACGAGTACGATGGCGCCGATCGCATGGACCCGGGCGTTATTTCTTCCCTTCATCGGTGCCTCCCTGGCCCGCGGCCTTCTTCGCACTCTTGGCCTGCTGTGCCGCGGCAACCGCGTTGGGATCGAGCGTGTATGCCGTCACCGTGAAGCGCGCTTCCGTGGTCACTCCCTCGTCCTCGCTCGCCTTCGGATTGGCGAGGACCTGCAGGTTTCCGATCTTCATGATGCGCGGCATGTTCGAGACCTCGGCGAGGAACTGGCCGACCTCGTGGTAGCCGCCGCGCACGTGCAGCTGGATCGGAATCTCGACGTAGTGCTCCTTGACCACTTCCGCGTCGGGCCGGAAGCTCTCGAACTCGACGCCGCACTGCTGGCCGGCGAGCGTGATGCGCCGCAGGATGCCGGGCATCTCTTTCTCGGTCGGGAGCAGCTCGGCCGCCATCTCGTAGCGCTCGTGGAGCGCCGCGAACTCGGCCTGGAAACGGGGCAGGTCGGCGACGGACTGCCGCGCCCTCGCCAGGTCGTTCGACTTCTTGTCGAAACTCGCCTTGAGATCGACGATCTTCGTCGTGTTCACCGGGTAGGTGAACGGGACGTACGTCGTGGCGAAGAACACGTAGAGCGCACCGGCGCCGAGCAGTCCCGTGATGAGGGACCCCTGGACCCGGGGATCGCGCAGGTTCAACGAGGCCATCGACCCCTCCTAGCGGTCGCCCGGAGCCGATTCGGCCGGGGTCAGGTTCATGGTGAGCTTGAACTGGACGACATCCACCTCGTCGATGATGCCGCGCGCGGACGAGCCGAGCGCGACATTCGAGAACAACGGTGAGCGATCCAGGCGAATCATGAGGTCGGCGATGATCAGGTTCGAGAAGGTGACGCCCTCGAGCGTGATCGCGCTGCCGTCACCAATCATCGAGGACAGCCACATGTGATCCGGAATGGCGCGGTCGAGTTCGTCGACCAGGCGCACCGAGTCGAAGCGCCCGCGTGACAGCTGGTCGATCAGCGACAGCCGCATGTCGAGGTCGGCGCGTTCCCGCGACAACCGCTCGACCATGGCGATCTGCGGCGCCAGGACCCGCGACTCCTCCTCGACGCGCGCGACTTCGCCCGCGAGCATGTGGATCTGGGCCTGCTGGTGGACGATCGTTCCCACGATCGCGACCAGCACGCCGGCGACGATAGCGAGCGGGAGCAGGAGACCCGCGCCCCCCACCGACTTCGCGCCACCGGCTTTGTGCTTCTTCACCTTGCGCGCCTTCTGGCCCCTCTCCTCGAGGGGCATCAAGTTGATGCGGATCACTTGTCGCCCACCTTTCTGAGGGCCAGGCCGATGCCCACCGTCAGGAACGGC
>JANOEH010000227.1:0-20889 GCA_031413115.1 Candidatus Eiseniibacteriota bacterium
CGACATCGGCGTCGCCAGGGTCCGGGCTGCAGCGGCCACCTGCGCCAGGTAGGCGACCTCGCCCGGTCCCGCGACGAGGCCGAGCGACGGCAGCACGAAGTCCTGTGCCAGCGGACGCAACAGCGCACCGGGCATCAGCGCCTGGCTTCCCGCCGCGACGAGCGCCGCATCGGTCGTCACCACACGGCGCCGCCCAACGCCCGCGGCGGCGAAAAGCGCGAACTCGGTCTGCGCCGGCTGGAAGCCGCGCGGCAGGTCCATGCGTTCGACCGCGTCGCCGGCCGCGTTTGCCGCGTCGCGCACCGCCTCGTGCCGCTCGGCGTAGCGCGCGTAGAGCGGACGTGCGGCGTCACGGAACGCAGGCAGGCGTGGATCGAGCACGACAAGCCCCTCCGTGGCGAAGGCGCGGAGGAAGAGCCTGGAGACGAAATCGCCGAGGTCGCCGGGATCCGCGACAGGTGGGACGGCGACGACCGCCGGACCGAGCAACGCAAGCACGCGCTCGAAGCCGGGCAGCGTTGCCCACGAGTCGAGCGCCGCGCGCCACACGAGTTGCGCGGCGGCTGCGGGCAGGTTGCCGACCAGTCGCGACGCCTCGCGCCTGGGCGGCTCGAGAATCCTTTGCGCCTGCGGCGCAAGATCGGGCCCCGCCCACGCGCTGCCGGCGATCTCGGCGACGTCGTCGTCCTCGGTCGCATTCCAGAACACGGGGACGACCGGCGTGCGCAGCCGCGCCGTGAGCGCGCGGGCAAGCGCGACGGTGGCCAGCGTCTTGTGGAAGCTGTAGAGCGGTCCGCCCAGCGGCGCGGGCTGCTGCCCGGTGACGACGCAGAGCGCGCGCCCTTCGACCAGCGCACGGACGCTGTCGAGGCTGGTCGTCGATGCGCCGAGTCGCTCGTGCAGGGCGATCAGCTCGCCGCGCAACGCCGGCACGATCCGGTGTCCGGCGCGCGCGGACGCCAGCGCACTCCAGTCATCGGCCCGATCGTAGAGGCGGGAAAACGAGGCCCGGAACGGATGCTCCGGCGTGGTGTAGGCGGCCATCACGGCACCGAGCGGGCGCCCGGCGACCAGGTCGATGCGGCCGCGCACGGCGACGGCGGTCATGCGCCCCCCCGTCCGAGCACGCGGCCGCGACGCTCGGCCTGGCGCACCTCGGCGGGACTCGCGCCCACGCGAACCGCGCCTCGGCGGTGGGCGTCGAGCTGGCGGTCCCAACCCAGCGCGGCCAGGGCCGCGACGGTACACAGCTCGCGCTCGACGGCGGCAAGGCCCGGCC
Source organism: Candidatus Eiseniibacteriota bacterium (assembly GCA_031413115.1). GTDB lineage: Bacteria > Eisenbacteria > RBG-16-71-46 > RBG-16-71-46 > DASYSL01 > JANPEF01. Next base: position 1,280 of record JANOEH010000227.1, read on the forward strand.
GCGACAGGACGCGGCCGTACCCGCCGTCGATCATCCAGCGGTCGAGGTCGGGCGAAAGCGTGCGCATGAATCCCCGCAGTCGGTGGTACTCGGGACCGTAGACCCGGGCGCACAGTCGCACTCCCCGGGTGTGCGGCGATGCCGCCCCGTGGGATGCGCCGACCGGGGCGCGTCGTGCGCGCGACGAGGCTGGCGCGGCCGCGCGCAGGGCGCGCAGGAACTCGATCGACGAGGGGAAACCGGCATAGAGGTGGAGCATGAGGCCGAGCTCGGCGAGCGCCCGCGTCGGCACCCCCGCAGCCCGGGCGCGGGCCAGGAAGGACGCGAGCGGGCGATCCGGCGCGACCGCCCGGGCGGCAAGGTCGGCGAGCAGGCGGCGGCGCGCGAGGCGCCGGGGGCTCGTGCGGGGCGGGCGGGGCACGGCGCGACTGTGCCCGCCGAACCCGGCTAAGTCAAGCTCGACCCGGCACTTCCGCCCGCACAGGGGCGTCCGATCCGACTTGACGAACCCGCCATGGTCCGGCCATGGTCCGGCCATGCTTGATTCTGGACAGTTGCCCCCCGAAGAAGCGCGGGCGCGCGCGCTCGCCTCCCTGTGGACCTTCCCCGGCGTCCTGTTCTCGGCCTTCATCATCGGCTGGGGCGCCGAGGCCGCCCAGTTCCTCGTCTCGCGCGGCCTCGCGCTGGCACTCCTCGCGTGGCTGCAGACGCTGCCCGAGTTCGCCGTCGAGGCGGTGATCGCCTGGCACCGCGACATCCCGCTGATGACCGCGAACTTCACCGGCTCGCTGCGCCTGCTGACCGGCGTCGCCTGGCCGCTGATCTACTTCACCGCGGCATGGACCGCGCGCAAGAGTGGCGTGAAGAACTTCAAGGTGCGCCTGCACCCCGAGGACTCGATCGGCGTCATCTCGCTGCTGCCGCCGCTCCTGTACTTCCTGTGGATCTGGTACAAGGCGTCGCTCACGCTCGTCGACTCGGCGATCCTGCTCGCGCTCTACGCGGCGTACCTGTGGGCACTCATGCGCATGCCGCCCGAGGACCTGGAGCAGGTCTCCGACCTGCCGGCGGTCCCGCGCAAGGTGCTCGGCTTCCCCTCGCCGTGGAAGGGTCTCGCCGTGCTCGGGCTGTTCGTCGGCGGCGGGCTGATCCTGTTCTTCGTCGCCCACCCATTCCTCAACTCGATGCTGGCGCTCGCCGTGTCGCTGGGCGTGTCGCAGTTCGCATTCGTGCAGTGGGTGTCACCATTCCTCTCGGAGTTCCCCGAGAAGGTGACCGCCTTCAACTGGGCGCGCAAGCTCGACAAGGCGCCGATGGCGCTGATGAACATGGTCTCGTCGAACGTCAACCAGTGGACCGTGCTGGTCGCCATGATCCCCATGGTCTACTGCTGGTCGCTGGGGCACGTCGAAGCGATCCCGTTCGATGCGCACCAGCGCCAGGAGATCCTGCTCACCATCGCGCAGGGCTTCCTCGGCCTGTTCCTGCTGATCAACCTCGAGTTCGCGTGGTACGAGGCGGTGGGGCTGTTCGTGCTGTGGCTCTATCAGTTCCTGTTCCCGGGTTCGCACGAGTTCGTCACCGCGCTCTACTTCGGCTGGTGCGGGATCGAGATCATCCGCCACCTGCTGGGACGCCGGCCGCGCACGGCGTTCCGTGTGCTCCCCGAGTTGCTCCGGCACGGGCGCCTGCGCAAACGCCCGTAGGCTCCGCCTAGCCCCGCCCGACCCCGAGCCGGCGCAGCAACCCGCCGCACGCAGCCTCCAGTTCGGGCAGCTCGGCGACGCGCGTCACGCGGTAAAGCGCCCATGTGATGCCGAGCCCGATCACCATGCCTCCGCCCACGACGGCGGCCGCACCCGCGAAGCTCTCCCGCCACGACGCCTCGGTCAGGCCGACGAGCCCGCGCACGGCCAGCGCCATCGCCGCCGAGGGCAGCGCGGTGCGCGTGAGCGTCGAGACGAGCGCGCGACCCTCGAACCGCCCGAGTCGGCGCCGCAACGCCCAGGACAGCTGCCCGAAGTTGAACAGCATCGTGAGCGACGTCGACAGCGCGAGACCAACGTGGCCAAGCGGTCCCATCAGGAGCAGGTTGCCGCCCAGGTTCACCGCCACCGAGAGGAAGCTGGCGCGCACCGGCGTCCTCGTGTCGCCCAGCGCGTAGAACGCCGGCACCAGGATCTTGACCGCCGCGTAGGCGCACAGCCCCACGCAGTACGCCGCCAGCGCCGCCGCCGTGCGATCGGTGTCGGCCGCGTTGAAGCGCCCGCGCTCGTAGAGCAGGCGCACCAGCGGCCCGGCCAGCGCCCACAGCCCGAACGTGGCCGGCAGCGTGAGCGCGAACACCAGGCGCACCGCACCGGCCAGCGTGGCTCGCAATCCGCGCATGTCCCCCGCCACGGCGTGGCGCGAGACCGCGGGCAGCGACACGGTGGCGAGCGCGACGCCGAACACGCCGATCGGCAGCTGCATCAGGCGGAACGCGTACGCCAGCCACGACACCGAGCCCTCGACCAGCGTCGAGGCGAGGATCGTGTTGACGAACAGGTTGAGCTGCGTCGCGGCGAGACCGATGGTCGCCGGCACCATGAGCGTGGCGATGCGCTTGACGCCGGGGTCGGTGAGGACCGGTGGCCAGGCTGGACGGAAGCCCATCGCCCACAGCGCGGGCAGCTGAACCGCGAACTGCAGGAAGCCGCCCAGCAGCACGCCGAACGCCATGGCGAGGATCGGGGGGCGCCCCGAGGCCTGGAACACGGGAATCAAGGCCAGGCCACCGGCGATCATGCCGACGTTGAGGAAGACCGGCGCGAGCGCAGGCACGGTGAACTTCCGCACCGCGTTCAGCATCCCCATCACCGCGGCGGCGAGCGCGACGAAGAGCAGGAACGGCAGCATGATCCGCGATAGCTCGATGGTGAGCTCGAGCTTGCCCGGCTCGTCGGCGAAGCCGGGCGCGAGCAGTGGAACCAGCCACGGCGTGATGAACCAGCCCACCACGGTGAGCAGCGCCAGCGAGATCGCCAGCGCGTTGAGCACCTGCCCGCCCAGGCGCCATGCGCGCTCGCGCCCATGGCGGTGGTCGGCCTCGGTGAACGTTGGAACGAACGCGGCCGACAGCGCGCCCTCGGCGAACAGGTCCCGCAGCAGGTTCGGCACGCGGAACGCGACGTTGAATGCGTCGGTCTGCATCCCGGCCCCGAACCAGGCGGCCATCACCTGCTCGCGCGCGAGGCCCAGCAGGCGCGACGCCATGGTGGCGAGCGACACCTTTCCCGCCGCCGCGGCGACGCGCGTTGACCCGACTTCGTCGTTTCGGTTAGCGTGCGACGTCATGACTCCCTGGCAAGCGGCCATCCTGGGTCTGATCCAGGGGCTCTCCGAGTTTCTCCCGATTTCGTCGTCCGCGCACCTCGCGCTCGCCCACTGGCTGACCGGCTGGGGCGATCCCGCCCACAACCTGCCGTTCGACGTCGCGCTCCATCTCGGCACGCTCGTCGCCGTGCTCGTCTACTTCCGCCGCGACTGGATTGAACTCGCCCAGGGCAGTTTCGCCGCGATCGTCACGCGCCGTGTCACGCCCGAGCTGAGGCGCGTGGGCATCCTCGTCCTCGCGACGCTGCCCGCGGTCGCCGCCGGCCTGCTGTGGCGCGATCGTTTCGCCATGATGCACGACTGGCCGCCGCTGATGGCCGCCACGCTCGCCGGCGTCGGTCTCCTGCTCTACGCACTCGACCGCCGCACCCGGGGCACGGGCACCGAGCCCGGCGCGGGCGCGGGCCTGCTCATCGGCATCGCCCAGGCGACGGCGCTCGTGCCCGGCGTCTCGCGCTCCGGAATCACCATGGCGGCCGGGCTCGGCCTGGGCCTCACCCGTGCCGCAGCCGCACGCTTCTCGTTCCTGCTCTCCACGCCCGCCATCCTCGGCGCGGCGGTGCTCAACGCGAAGGACATCGCCGGGGGCGATCCGGTCGTGCTCGGCGCCGGCCTCGTCACGGCCGCCATCGCGGGCTACCTGGCGATCGGCTTCCTGCTGCGGCATCTCGACCGCGTCGGATTCCTCCCCTACGCGGTGTACCGGATCCTCCTTGCCGCGGTCGTGCTCGTCGCCTGGTTCATCCGCCCCACCTGACCGGCTCCCCAAAGTGATGGTCGAGCCGGTCGCGCAGGAAGAGGCGCGCCCGGTGGACACGCGCCTTGAACGCCGGAACGGATAGCTCGAGCGCCGCGGCCGCCTCGGCGTTGCCCAGTTCCTCGACATCGCGCAGCAGGAACGCCGCGCGCTGCTCGGGCGGCAGCGCTGCGATTGCCTCGTCCATTGCCGCACGGGTCTCGCCGTCGGCGAGCGCCTGCTCGGGCGTGGGGCCCCAGTCGACGAGATCACGCGCCGGTGCGGACTCGTCGGACGACGCGTCGAGCGAGACGAGGTCGGGCCGGCGCTTGCGGACGCGCATGAGCGCCGCATTGGTGGCGATGCGGTAGAGCCAGGTGGAGAACGTGGAGTGGCCCGCGAACTTCGGCAGCGCCCGCCAGGCCGAGAGAAAGGTCTCCTGCAGCACGTCCTCGGCCTCGTCGTCGCCGACGATGCGGCGCACCAGGCGATAGATGCGCGCCTCGTAACGGCGGACGAGGACACCGAACGCATCGCCGTCGCCATCCTGCGCGCGGGCCACCAGGGATGCGTCGTCCACGTCGTCGGAACCGCTCATCGACCCTCCCCGCGCCGGGTCGCGCGAGCGGCGAGCCTACGACACGCCCCGCGAGCGGTCAAACAGCCCCATGTCTCCGCGCGAAAGCGCGCACGCCTTGGACGTAGGTTTCGTCGACGCGGGCCCGGGCAAGCCGTTCCACCGGCACTTCCCACGGATCGTCCTCCCACACCACGAAGTCGGCCAGGAACCCCGGCGCGATCATCCCCACGCGATCCTCGACGCGCGCAGCAAACGCACCGCCGCGCGTCGCGGCCGCGAACGCCTGGTCGAGCGTCAGCGCGCGCGCCGGCACCGCGCCGCGCGCGTGCGCGTCGGGATCGCCGCCGAGCACCGCTGCGGCCAGCGCGGCCCGCGGATCGCAGGGCTCGATCGGCGCGTCCGAGCCGAACGCGAGCGGTGCGCCCGCAGCGAGCAGCTGCCGCCACGCATAGCCGCCGCTCACGTCGCGCCCGCCCCAGCGCGCGCGCGCCAGCGGGCGATCTCCCGTGCAGTGCGCCGGCTGCATCGAGGCGACGACGCCGAGAGCCCCGAAGCGCGACAGGTCCTCCAACGCGACGAGCTGCGCGTGCTCGATGCGCGGCCGCAGACGCTCGCGGTCGGCCGCCGGCCAGGCGGCGAAGTGGTCGAGTGCGGCGCGCACCGCCGCGTCGCCGATGGCATGCAGCGCCAGCGACCAGCCCCGCGCCCGCGCCGCGGCGCCGAGCGCGGCGATTCCCGGCGCATCGAGCGTGGCGTAGCCCGTGCCCGAGCCGTCGTCCGCCGGCGCCAGCAGGTGCGCCGTGGCCGCCCCGAGCGTACCGTCGAGGAAGCCCTTGAGCGCGAAGGGAAACAGGAGCTCGTCGGCCTCGGCCGCGAGACGTGCCGCGGTCGGAGCGGCCGACGCAGGATCGTCGCCCGGGCGCGCACCACCGAGCGCGCCCGTCATGAAGGCCACGGCGACGCGCACGGGCAGGCGACCGTCGTCGCGCAGGTCGCGTAACGCGTCCCAGCCCGCCGCGCTCTCGAAGCCGTGGACGAACGTCGTGCCGCAGGAGGCCGCCGCCGCGAGAAAGGACTGCGCCCCCGCCGCCAGCCGCTCTGCATCCGACCGCGGGATCACGTCGCGCACGAGCGCGACCGCGTTCTCCTCGAGGCGACCGTTCGGCTCGCCCGCCGCGTCCCGGCCGATGCGGCCGCCCGGTGGATCGGGCGTGGAGCGCGTGATGCCCGCGCGTGCGAGCGCCGCCGAGGAGACCCACGCGCCATGCCAGTCGGCGGTGCGGAGGAACGCGGGGCGATCCTCGACGAGGCGATCGAGCGCGGCGCGATCCGCCGCGGGCCGCCAGTCGGCATCGCGCTGCCCGCCGCCGACGAGCCACGCCCCCGGCGGCAGCGCCGCGTGCGCCGCCGCGATCCGCGCATGCGCTTCGTCGGCCGGGGCGGCCGGATCGAGCCGGAGGGCAAGAGCGGCCTCCGCGGCCGCCAGCACGTGCACATGAGCGTCGACAAGGCCGGGCGTGACGCGCCGACCGCGGGCGTCGAGCTCGGTGATCGTCGTCCCTTCCGCCGCGGCGGCGCGTGCGGCGTCTTCGGCCGCCGCCGCATCGCCCACGACGACGAAGCGCCCGTCGCGCACGAACGCCGCCGTCGCCTCGGGTCGAGAGGGATCGCCGGTGCGCAGGCGACCGTCGCGAAGGAGAAGGCCCGCGCTCACGCGCGGAGCACGACCGGATTGGTGAGTTCGCCGACACTCTCGATCTCGATCGACACGACGTCGCCGGGCTCGAGGGGGGCCACGCCGGCCGGCGTGCCGGTCGAGATCACGTCGCCCGGCTCGAGCGTCATCACGTTCGACACGAAGACGACAAGGTCGATCGGCCCGCGCACGAGATCCCGACTGCGCCCGTCCTGGCGCAACACCCCACCGACGCGGGCGCGCACCGCGAGGTCCGCCGGATCGAGGCCGAGCGCGATCCACGGCCCGAGTGGGCAGAACGTGTCGAAGCCCTTGGCGCGCGTGAACTGTCCGTCCTGCTTCTGCAGGACGCGCGCCGAAACGTCGTTCACGGCGGTCACACCCGCGATCGCCGCGCGCGCCGTTTCGGGATTCGCGCGAAACGTCCGCCGGCCGATCACCAGCGCGAGTTCGGCCTCGTGATCGACCCGCCCGACTCCGGGCGGCAGTTCGATCGCGACGCCGGGCCCGATCACGGCCGACGGCGGCTTGAGGAAGATCACCGGCTCGTCGGGAACGCTGGTGAAGCTCGCGCTCTCCTTCGCGTGGTCGGCGTAGTTGACGCCGATGCAGACGATTTTCGTCGGCGTGCACGGCGCGAGGAAGCGCGCATCGGCGGCGGGCAACTCGACGCCGATCGGGCGACCGCCGGCCCACGGCGCGGCATCGAGCAGGACGAGGCGATCGGCGAAGAACAACGCGTACATCGGGCCGTCGGCGGTCTCGATGCGCGCCGCATGGCGGACGCCGGCAACGTCGGGAGGAAGCACGGGGACCTCGGGTCGGGAGCAAGGCGGCAGGGGCGGCAGGGGCGGGATGCGGCGGTCGCCCGGAAATGGAAGGAGGCTCCCCGCACCCGGTCGTGCTCGGGCCAACCTCGCCACCCCTGTGCGACGGCACGTCCGCTGCGCATGAAGGATTTGGTGACGGGAGCCGCGCTCACGGCAAGGACAGGCAACCTCGCTTCGCTTCGCTCGGAACTGCAGCAAAATGCTAGGCCCGCGGGCGCGACCCTGTCAACCGTCGAGGCGCGAAATCGCTCGCGGACTCCGGCCGAGCACGACTCGTGCCGACCCCCCGCCTGTGCTAGATTCGCCGGGTCGGCGTCCGGCGTCCTGCGGACGTCTTTTTGATGGTCCGTCGGGCGTGATGCCGCGTCCCGACCCGCGTCGTTCGCCTCCTTTCGGGAGCTCCCACGTGCTCGAACAGCGTCTCGCTCGCCGCACGGCCCGTCCGGCCGTCATCGGTCTCGGTTACGTCGGCCTGCCGCTGGCGATCGAGTTCGCCAAGGCCGGCTTCACCGTCTACGGGATCGACGTCGACGAGAAGAAGATCGCCGCCCTCAAGCGCGGTCGTTCCTACGTCGGGGACGTGTCGTCGAAGGACGTGGCCGCCATGGTCAAGGCCGGTCGCTTCCTGCCGACCACCGACTTCCGCGTCCTGGCCAAGGCGCACACGGTCAACATCTGCGTGCCGACGCCGCTCAACAAGACGAAGGATCCCGACGTCTCCTACATCGTGGCCGCCGCCGAACAGGTCGCCCGTCACCTCCAGAAGGGCCAGCTCGTCATCCTCGAGTCGACGACCTACCCGGGCACCACCGACGAACTGATCCTGCCGCTGCTCACCGCGCGGGGCGGCAAGGTCGGCAAGGACTTCTACCTCGCCTTCTCGCCCGAGCGCGTCGATCCCGGCAACCCGAACTTCCAGACGCGCAACATCCCCAAGGTCGTCGGCGGCGTGACGCCGCGTTGCACCGCCGTCGCCTCGGCGCTTTACCGCCAGACGCTCGACACCGTCATCCCCGTCTCCTCGACGCGTGTCGCCGAGATGGTGAAGCTGCTCGAGAACACGTTCCGCAGCGTGAACATCGGCCTCGCCAACGAGACCGCGCTCCTGTGCGAGCGCCTGGGGATCGACGTCTGGGAGGTGATCGACGCCGCCGCGACCAAGCCGTTCGGCTTCATGCCGTTCTACCCGGGGCCGGGCCTCGGCGGGCACTGCATCCCGATCGACCCGTTCTACCTGTCGTGGAAGGCGAAGCTGTCGGGCTTCGAGGCGCGCTTCATCGAGCTCGCCGGCCAGGTCAACGGCCACATGCCCGAGCACGTCGTCCGGAAGGTCGTCGAGGCGCTGAACGGCATCGGCCGCTCGGTGAAGGGCTCGCGCATCCTCGTCCTCGGCGTCGCCTACAAGGCGAACATCGACGACACGCGCGAGAGCCCCTCGCTCGACATCCTCGAGCTCCTCGAGGAGATGGGCGCAAAGGTCGACTACGCCGACCCGTTCGTGCCGCGGCTCGACTTCGCCGGCCGGACGCGCCGCGCCATGCGCCTGACCAAGGCGACGATCGCGCGCTACGACTGCGCCGTGATCGCCACGGCCCACACCGAGTTCGACTACGACCTGCTGCTCGCCCACGTGAAGTCGGTGGTCGACACGCGGAACGCGCTCAAGGGCAAGAAGAGCAAGAAGATCGTGCGGCTGTAGCACGGGTTTCAAGACCGCCGCCTTCGACCACCCGGCCACCCCTCCGTCCTTTGCCCTGCAGCAGGTTAGCGGAGGATGCGTCGCTGTCTGGCGGCGGTTGGGCTCCCGGCCGATCAGTTGCTCGATCCGATCGGGCGGAAGCGGCAGCACGACGCCGAAGCCATCGGATACCGTGAACTCGGCAAGCATCGGTGCCGCCGTGGTTCCGGATGGGACGCCGCCCAGTCGATGACATCCGTTCGTCACGGTTGCATGCAGCCGCGTAAGATTGACAGCAACTGGATCCGGGGACATCGTCGTCCGCCGATGTGGCACCGTCTCGCGGCCTTAAATTGGGTGTCTGGCCTCGCGCTTGTCTGCGCGGGCCTGCGCCCGGAAGAGTCCGTCATGCGACTCAAGTCGCTCTTGGACTTGCCCTGGAGTCCAAGTGCCCTACGGCGCCCCTGACCATGCTTTGCGTGCACCACTGAGCGTGGCAATCGCCGAAGACGCGGCCGGGCAGCGACTCCGGCTATGGCTTGGCCGAAGCGTGGTCGATGGAGATCCGGAGCTGAGAGCCACCCCCGCGGGCCGTCACATGGATGGTGGCCTCCGTAGCTGGTCGGGTCCTTGCGTCGTGACGAAGCCGTTGCGCTCGCGACGACGCCGGCGCGCGAAGCTGTGGTTGCCGACATGGACCACGTCAAGTGCTCGTAGGCGGCGTCGGCAGCGATGTCTCTCGTGCGCTCCAGCGGCGGACAAGCTTTGACACTTCGATCACCGTGACCGGGCCAAGCGCCACCAGCATCGTCATGGCGCAGTCCGTCGCCGAAAGCGGTCCAATGTCGAATACCGCCTGCGCGGCGGGAATGTGGTGGATCCCGAGCTGCATCAGGATCGAAAGCACGACCACGCCAAGCAGCCGCATGTTGGTGAACGCGCCAACCTCCCAGAAGACACGTGTCGTGCTCCGCGCCGCGAACGCCCGGAACAGCTCGCCGAAGACGAGCGTGGCGAATGCGAGATTGCGCGCCTGGGCCAGATCTCGTTCGTTCAACGCCCACAGAAAGACGCTCAGGGTTGTCGCAGCCTGGAGCAGGCCTGTCGCGACAATAAAGTGCCATTGCGCCGGGCCCAGCATCGGCTCGTCAGGATGCCGCGGTGGCCGCTGAAGGACATCTTCCTCGGGGGGGTCGCCCACGAGCGCCAGCGCGGGTAGCCCATCGGTGACGATGTTGATCCACAGCAGGTGCAAGGGGAGCAGTGGAAGCGGCAGTCCGGCGAGCGCTGCCACGAGCATGACCGTGAGCTCGGCCGTGTTGCCGGAGAGGAGGTAGACCAGGGTCTTGCGGATATTGTCGAAGATTCCGCGACCTTCGCGAACCGCGGCGATGATACTTGCGAAGTTGTCGTCGACCAGCACCATGTCGGACGCCTCGCGCGTGACCTCCGTGCCGGTCCGTCCCATGGCGATTCCGATGTGGGCCTCACGGAGCGCCGGGGCATCGTTTACGCCATCTCCGGTCATCACGACGACAGCCCCACGCCCTTTCCATGCCCGCACGATGCGGATCTTGTCTTCCGGCGTGGCTCGCGCATGCACGAGGTCCTCCGCGGAGTCGGCACCCGTCAGGATGCCGAGTTCGCGGGCGATCGCGCGAGCGGTCAAGGGATGGTCACCGGTGATCATCACCGTCGAGATGCCGGCGGCGCGTGCGGCCGCCACGGCCTCGATGGCCTCGGTCCGTGGCGGGTCGGCAATGCCGATGAGTCCAAGAAACGTGGCCCGGACCTCCGGGCCGGCGGGAGCGACCGCGACCGCCAGGATGCGCAGGCCGCGCTCTGCCATCTGGGGGTTGGTTTCCGCGGCGCCATCGACGCCTGCCACGCACAGCGGCAGGACGCTTTCGACGGCCCCCTTGATGTAGACGCGGCCGTCGGCACGCTCGATGGACATCCACTTCTTGACGGAGTCGAACGGGACCTCCGCAACCCGGAGATTGGTCCTCTCGATCTCTTCCCGGTGAATGCCGCGTTCGGCAGCCGCGATCAGGATCGCCAGCTCGGTGGGATCGCCCACGCCGCCACCGCCATCGCGCCCGATCTCGGCGTCGCAGCAGGCGGCTGCCGCCCCCAGAAGGCTGGTGTGATCGCGGCCCCAGAGCTCGCGCACACGCATGACGCCGGTCGTGAGCGTGCCCGTCTTGTCGGTACAGATCACGGTTGCGCAGCCGAGGGTCTCGACCGCCGGCATCCTCCGAATGAGGACATGGCGTGCCGCCATCCGCTGGACACCGACAGCCAGTGCGATCGTGACGACCGCGGGCAATCCTTCGGGGACGGCTGCCACTGCCAGCGAAACGGCTGCCATGAACACCTGGATCAGCGGCCAACCGCGCAGCAGGCCCGCAACTGCGACCACAGCCACGACTCCGCCGCAGAGGTAGAGCAGGGTCTGGCTGACCTGCGCGAGACGCCGCTGCAGCGGGGTGACGCTCTCCTCCGCGGTCTCCAACAGGTGGGCAATCCTGCCCAGTTCGGTCTTCATCCCGGTTGCGATGACCTCGGCGCGGCCGGTGCCGGTCGCGACGGACGTGCCCATGAACACGAAGTCATGACGCTCGGCCAGCGGGGTGTCGGGCGGTGTCGGCGCCGTCTGCTTCTCGACCGGAGTGCTCTCGCCCGTCAGGTGCGATTCATTCGTGGTCAGGGCGTGAGCCGTGTGAAGCCGTGCGTCCGCGGCCGCGACGTCGCCGGCCTCGAGCACAAGCAGGTCGCCTGGAACAACGGTGTCGGCGGACACCATGACGCTGTGACCGTCCCGCAGGACCCGTGCCCGTGGCGCCGTCATCGAGCGGAGCGCCATGACCGCGCGCTCCGCCCGGTGTTCCTGGAAGAACCCGATGACCGCGTTGACGATCACGATCGCCCCGATCGCGAGCGCATCGAGAAGTTCGCCGAGGGCCGCCGACAGGACGCTCGCGCCGAACAAGAGCCAGATAACCGGGCTCGCGAACTGGCGGGTCAGCAGCGTGAGAATGGGGGTCGACCGCTGGCGAACGAGCTCGTTCGGACCAAACTCCGCCAGTCGCCGCTGCGCTTCCGCGACGGAGAGGCCCGACCCCGGAGGCGTCGGCGGACCACCACTTCCACCCCCGCCGGGGGAGACCGGGGGTGGCTCTGGAGGGGAATTGACTGCGGCCATGCCGTTTCCTACGTGCGATTGGAGAGGAGCAGGAAGCCAAGGACGGCGGCCAGGAGCAACCAGCACACCCCGTACAACACCACGATCCAGCGGGGGTTCCCCGGGTGGCCGACGGCCTCCAGTCGATGCTTGTCCCACATCCCAAAGGCATGAGGAGTCAGACCCGCAAACGTGATCAGTCCGGCCGCCGGCCCGACCAAGCGCGCAAACAGCGCCCCCAGACCCACGCCCACGGCGAGTGCCCCGACGGCAGACGTCAACTCGGCGAGCTTGAGACGATTCACGCAGCACCTGAAGACGTCGATGGATCCGCGAGCGCAAGTGGAAACGCCGCAGGTGCCGCCGCCGGCACGGCGGGGGCGAGCGGCGACGCTGCCACCGCGACACGAACCTGGTGACGACGCCACAGGGCATACGCCGCGGGGAGCACGAGCAGCGTCAGCACCATGCACGACCACAGGCCCCCGACCACGGGTGCTGCGGTGCGCGCGGACACATCGGCCCCGACGCCGGACTCCCAGAGCAGCGGCAGCAGCCCCAGCACCGTCGTGGCGACCGTCATGACCAGCGGTCGGACACGTGCCGCGGCGCCTTCAACCACGGCGGCATCCACGTCGTCCGGGGTGTGGATTCGCCCTTCGGCCATGTACCGTTTGAAGGCTTCGTCCAGGTAGACCACCATGACGATGCCGGTCTCCGCCGCCACTCCCGCGACCGCGATGATTCCCACCCAGACCGCGGTGGACAGGTTGTAGTTCATGAGGGCCAGCAGCCACACGCTGCCGGCCACTGCGAAGGGAAGACTGGACAACACGAGGAACGTCTGGGGCCATCCGCGCATGGCGAGATAGAGCAGCGCCACGACGAGGACCAGGGTGAGCGGGATGACGAGGCGGAGCCGGGCCTCCATCTCCGCGAGGAACTCGTACTGGCCGGTCCACTGCAGGCGGTAGCCCACAGGTAAGGTAAGCCGGGACGCCACGAGAGCCTTGGCGTCGCCCACCCAGCCCCCGAGGTCGCGTTGGGTCTGGTCGATGTCGGCGAACACGTACCCGACAAGAACTCCGTTCTCGTCCTTGATCATCGGGGGTCCGGTGGTCACGCGCACCTCGGCGAGTTCGCCGAGCGGCACGGCGGCACCTGGCTGACGCCCGCGCTCCATGAGATCCGGGGGTGATGCGAGGCCACCCATCGGTGCCGGCGCGGGCTCGGCGGACGTGCCGCCGGATGCCGCCACGCTGCGCGACCCGCCACCGCCTGCGGACATCGAGCCCATTCCACCCCCTCCGCCGCCGGCGCCGGATGGGCCCATTCCGCTCCCCTGGGTGCTGGCTCCGGCCCCCGCATTGCCGCCACCGTAGTCCGTCACGCTCCCGGTCGACTGAACCGGCACAAGAATGCGGCGGAGCGCCTGCGGATCCGAGCGCTGATCGGCCGCGTAGCGCAGGTTGATCGAGAACCGGGCGCGCCCGGCGATTGCGGTCGACACCGGCATCCCGCCCACGGCCGCTTCCACGACGTCCTGCACATCCCGCACCGAGAGACCGTAGCGTGCGATCGCCTCGCGGTCGGGGACGATGTCGATGTACTCGCGCCCGGTCTGCCGCTCGGCGAACGTACTGCGCGTGCCCGGCACCTGGCGGAGCATGCCCTCGAGCTCCACGCTGATGCGTTCGATCTCGCCCAGGTCCTCGCCAAACACCTTGATCCCCACCGGCGTCCGCACCCCGGTCGAGAGCATGTCGATCCGCGTGCGGATCGGCGGGGCGATCGCCATCTGGTAGCCGGGCATCTGCAGCGCGGCATCGAGGTCGCGCGACAGTTGGGTCAGCGTGCGTTTCTGCTGTTCCGGCCAGGCGAGGCGCAACCCGGGCTTCAGCCATTCGGGTGCGCCCCGGCTGTACCAGCGAGGGGTGTACCTTGGCGGCCAATGCCCTCGCGGGTGCAACGCGATGACCGACTCGATCATGTCGAGCTGGGCCGGATCGGTGGCCGTCTCGGCGCGACCCGCCTTTCCGTGCACGGATGCGATCTCGGGGAACCGCATGATGATGCGGTCCTGCGCGGTCAACGCCCGCCGCGCCTCCTCGATCGAGATCCCCGGAAACGTCGTCGGCATGACGAGCAGCGAGCCCTCGTCGAGCGGCGGCATGAACTCGGAGCCGAGCCGCTGAAAGACCGGAATCGTCGCCAGGAGGAGGACGGCCGCCGCCGCCAGAACGAGGATCCGGAAGCGCACGATCCGCACGGCGATGGGCCGGTAGACGCCGCTGAGAATCCGGCTGACCGGGTTGGTCGCCTCGGTGCGGAATCGACCCTTCAGGAGGAGCACCATCAGCGGCGGCGCGAGCGTGATGGACAGGATGGCGGCGGCGAACATCGCGAACGTCTTCGTGTAGGCGAGCGGCGTGAACAACTTCCCCGCCTGACCGGCGAGCGTGAAGATGGGCAGGAAGCTGATCGTGATCAGGAGCAGCGAGAAGAAGATCGGCCTACCCACTTCCTTGCAGGCGTCGACGATGATCCGTTGTCGATCCGTCCCCGGCGCCGCCGCCGCGAGCCGCACATGCGCGTTCTCGATCAGCACGATGACCGCGTCAGCCAGCTCCCCGATGGCGATGGCGATCCCGCCGAGCGACATGATGTTGGTCGACAGTCCCAGGTAGCGGATCCCGATGAACGACATCAGCACCGAGAGTGGCAGCACGATCATCACGACCACCGCCGACCGCAGGTGGAACAGGAAGACGAGACAGATGATCGTGACGATGAACGCCTGCTGGATCAGCGTATTCCGCAGCGTCTTGACGGAACCGAGGATCAGCTCTGAGCGGTCGTACGTGGGGATCAGGCGGACACCGGGGGGGAGGCGCAGGGTGGCGATCTCGGCCTCGAGCGCCTGGATGACCTGCAGCGCGTTGGAGCCGATCCGCATGACGACGATGCCGCCCACCGCTTCTCCGGTCCCGTTCCAATCGGCTGCACCCCGGCGAATCTCCGGTCCATAGTGAACCCTTGCGATGTCACCCAGCCGGATGGGCGTGCCTCCGGCGCCGACCGCCACCACACTCTGCTCGAGATCCGCCAGCGCCTTGACGTAGCCCCGACCACGGAGGACGTACTCGCGTCCGGCCAGTTCGAGCACGCGCGCGCCCACTTCCGCGTTGGCATCGCGAGTTGCTCGGGTGACATCGGTCAGCGACAGTCCGAAGCCGACCAGCCGGTCGGGATCGACCACGATCTGATACTGGCGCTCGAAGCCGCCGAGGGAGGCGACTTCCGCCACGCCGGCGACCGCCTGGAGCGCCGGGCGGACGGTGAAGTCCTGCAGGGCCCGCAGCTCGGCCAGATCCATCCGGCCGGTGCTGTCCTTCAGGACGTACTGGTAAACCCATCCCAGGCCACTCGCGTCGGGCCCGAGGGTTGGGGACACGTCGGGCGGCAGCAGCTGCTGCAC
This sequence comes from Candidatus Eiseniibacteriota bacterium, assembly GCA_031413115.1. Taxonomy (GTDB): domain Bacteria; phylum Eisenbacteria; class RBG-16-71-46; order RBG-16-71-46; family DASYSL01; genus JANPEF01. The sequence goes on from JANOEH010000227.1 coordinate 16,837, forward strand.
TCGACCCAGCTGTTCGAGCACCCGCGTGCGGGCCCAGTAGATGTCCGTACCATCGCGGAAGATCGCGTAGGTAAAGCTCATGCCGAACATCGAATAGCCGCGGACCGTCTTGATCCCCGGCGTGCTCTGCAGAGCGCGAACGAGCGGATACGTGATCTGGTCCTCGACCAGGTCGGGGCTGCGCCCCATCCACTCGGTGAACACGATGACCTGGGGATCGGAGAGGTCCGGCAGGGCGTCGAGGGGCGTCTTGCGGATCGAGTCGACTGCCCAGAGCGCGAGCACCGCCACCACTGCGAACACCACCCAACGGTGACGAACCGAAAGCTCGATGACTCGTTCGACCATGGCCGTTACTTCCGGTGGTCCGCGTGCGGGTCTTCGACTGTCCCCGACGGTTTGTCCTGAGGCGCGGCTGCCGCCCCATGAGCATGCCCGCCGCCGCCGCCCGTGGCGCGCAGTCGGCTTTCCGAATCCAGGAGGAACACCCCCGTGGCGACGATCCGTTCCCCCTCCTCCAGACCGGCGCGGACCTCGACGCGATCCGCCAGTTGGACGCCGAGCGTGACGACCCGCGGCTCGAACCGATCCCCGGTGGCGACGAATACGTGCTGCCGCGACCCGGTGTCGACGACGGCGTCCCGCGGGACGGTGATCACCGTCCTTCCCTCCGATTCGAAGGCGACGGTGCCGTAGAGGCCCGGCCTGAGCGCGCCGCCGTGATTGTCTGCCGAGAAGCGGACACGCAGCGTGCGCGTCCGCTCGGTGAGTGTCGGATAGAGGAACTCGACACGCGCCGGAAACGCGGGACGGCCTGACGCGGGGAAATCGAGCACGGCGATCAAGCCGATGCGCACCGCCGGGATGCTCGCCTCCGGAACTTCGGCGAGAATCCACACGCGCGACAGGTCGGCGATCGTCATGAGCGTCGTCGATGGATCCACGGAGGTGCCAACCGTCACGCCCCGATTCATGACCACTCCACTTCGGGGAGCAGCCACGGTGACCAGGCGCTTCGGTTCGCCAGATTCCTCGATCGCGTCGATTTCCGATGGCGTCATCCCCAGGACGATGAGTCGCGCGCGACCGCCTGCCACGACGACGCTCGTGATTCCCGAGGCCGAAGTTGCCTTCCGGGCGGCCAGATATTCGGCCTGGGAGGACAGGAGCTCCTGAGAGAAGATTCGTGCGAGGGGCTGACCGGCCCGGACCAACTCCCCGGTGGTGTTGATGTGGAGCTGCTCGACCCATCCCGACACTCGGGTGTGCACGTGCGAGATCGTCGATTCGTCGGGCGCGACGGTGGCCACAGCGCGCACCGACTCCGTCAGCGAGGTTCTTCGGACCACCTCGAGGCGGATGTCGAGTTCCTGGAGCGTCGAGGCAGGAACAACGATCGGGACTCGATCAGAGGTGGATGCCGGCGCCACCGCGCCGACCGCACTCGAGTCCCGGACCGCGGCGGCCTCGGGTCCGCGGGGTGAGAACGGCCACGCCTCGCGCGAGTGCTGCACCCACAGGGCGCCAATCATCAGCGTGGCGATCGCGACGGCGGCTGCGATCGGTGCGCCTTTTCGGGGGAGTCGGGGTGGGAATTTCATGGGCCAATCCCTTCGTACGATCCTATTGCCCGCCCAAGGCGGGCCCACGCGAGACCCAGATCCGTGTCGGCGGCGATCAAGTCCGATTGCACTGACCAGAGCGCCTGCACGGCTTCGATCACACTCACCAGTGGCAGCCGACCCGCGGCGTAACCGGCAACCGCCGGATCGATCACCATTCGCGCGCGCGGCAGCACGTCCTCGCGAAGTGCTTGTTGCCGATCGCGTGCGGCCTGGAGTTGGTTGACGGCGACTGCCGCGTCGCCCTCGATCATCCGGGCCATGGCCTGCAGGTCCGCCTCGGACATCGCGCGCATCGCCTCCGCTTCGTCGACACCTGCACGCAGTTTCCCGCGCCAGACGGGCAAGCTGATGCCGACCATGGCCATCCAGCCGCGCCCTTCGGCCATCGTGCTGGCTAGTCCGGCGCGGAACGTTGCCATGGGGCGAAACATGTCGCGCATCACCTGCACCTCTGCCTCGGCGCGAGAGACTTCGGCTCGGCCGGAGGCAAGCTCCGGCCGGGCTGTCAGCGCGGTCTTGACGGCGGGCCAGGAGGGAAGCGGCTGCGCGAGCGTGAGCGGCGCCAAGGGCGGGATAGGCGTATCGGCGACCTGCGCCATGCTCGTGTTGAGCATTGCTTCCGCGCCACGCACGCCGCTGACGAGCGCCTTGGCCAGTGCTTCCAGACGCGCGACCTCGACCTCCGCACGGAGCACGTCGGATTGTGGCGCCGATCCACTCGAGTATCGCGCGTTCGCGGCGTTCACCACGTCGCGGGCGAAGGCGGTCTGTTCGGTGACCAGCGCCGCCGTGCGCCGACGCTCCTGCAGCATCAGGAACGCTTCGGCGGCCTGAAGACCCACATCCAGAGTCGTCCTGCTCGCATCCGCGCCGAGCCGCTCAACGTCGGCCAGAGCGGACGCACGACGGTGGCCGCGAATCCCAGAAAGCGGGATCCGTTGTTCGATGGCGATACTCACGTCCGCGCCACTCATCATGAATGGCCGGTGGTCGACCGATGGCGAGATCATCGGGTCCTCGAGCCCTGACACGATGTTTGGTCGCGCCTTCCCCGCCTGGGTGCGCGCGCGCGCCGCTTGTATCTCGTCCCTCCGTTCGCTGGCGACGCGGATGACGTCCGCGAGGGTCAGTGGCGACGGAAGCACGGATGTTGCCTGTGCTCCAGCCTCGGCCGGCAGGACAGTCGCCCCGATGACGAGAACGAGGGCGAGTCGGCGAACTGTGGACCGGGTCATGGTGGTCACCGCGAATTCATTTGGGTTCCTGCCGGGCCGGCGTCATATCGCCGGCCATGATGATGCGATCACGACGCGACCAAGCTTCAAATGACCGCAGACGCATGGCCTTGGCGATCACCGACACCGGGCTGAGACTCAGGGCAGCGGCGATCATCGGACCAAAGAGCCTGCCGACAGGATGTTCTCGATCTCGCGTAGCTCGGCCTGGTAGTGCCCGAAGTGAATCTTTGACGCGCTCAGGTCCCCTGTGTCCCCCGCGTCGTGCAGGGCATCGGCCATCTTCGCTGACGCAGCAGCTCGTTTGCGCAACTGGGCGCGACTCGCGTCGGATAGGTCCGTCGCCCGATCGGGGGCCTTGGCCAGCAACTTGCCGATTACCGCGACCTTGCCGTGGACCTCCGTCAGCCGGCCCTGTTCGACGATCTGAGCCAGTTCGATTTCATGCTGCCGAAGCTCGACCAGAATCTGAGCGGAGCTGCCTCCCGCGGTCGTGGCCGACCCGGTCGTCGGCAACGAGGCCGAAGTCCGGGGCGAACTCGACTCCTGCGTCCGAGCCGTTTCGTCTTTGCGCGAGCACCCTGCAGCAACCACGCCAGCAATCAAACCGACGAGCACGAGCAAACGTAGAACGCCCATCTCTCCCTCCTGAGAAAGCAATTGGATGCGCCTCGATTCGTGTCGAGCAGGCATACGCCAGCCACTCGCATCGTTGGTTCAGTTTTCTCTGGCGAAGAAGGCACGGCTAGGCGAGCGGGGGGGCGCGTCCGAGGAGGGTACTGCGAAGCAGGGGCTTTGATGCCGGACTGACTCCGGGCGGGAAACCCCAGGCCGGTCGGACCGATTGCGCTGCGGCCGACAACATGCCGATCCGAGTCGCATCCAGTTCGAGGGACAGGCGAGGATCGGCAATGAAGACCGCCGTTTCCGCGGCCTGGACCGAGTCGTAGCGCGCGGATTCGTCGCGCACTTCCTGCGCGAGTTGCGGCAGCAAGTTTTCGGCGACTGCCTTGACGTCGTCCGGGGAGTTGATGGTGGACAGGATGTTGGTCAGGGTCTGCACGATGAGGTCCTTCGCCCGGGTGAGGTTCTCGACGATCTTCCGCTCCGTGAGCGACAACACCTCGCTCGCTACGAGAAGCGGCGCGCCCATTTTTCCAGCCTGGTCATGACGAGCCAGATGACGCGCTTGA
>JANOEH010000228.1:0-14784 GCA_031413115.1 Candidatus Eiseniibacteriota bacterium
CACCCCCGCACCCCCGCACCACCTGCTACACTCGTGGCCCTCGTGCAAACCTCCCCCCTTGATTCGAGGCCTTACTCGGAGACCCCGCCATGCGTCCGCCCTTGCTGCGTCTGCTTTCTATTGTGGTCGCGGCTTGCGCGATCGTGATGGCCGTCGCCTCTCCCGCTCATTCCGTCGAGTACCGCTGGACGCCGGTGGGGCCGAACACCTGGCCGGCTCCGGGGAACTGGACGCCTACGCGCACGGTGCCGGATGTGACCGATCGGCTCGTGTTCGACAGCGGGACCAGTATTCAGGCGACCGGTGTGCCGAACGAGACCATCGCCCAGCTGGTGGTCGTGAACGGGACCAGGATCATTCTCAACGCGGCCAGTTCCGGAAACGTGCTGACCCTCGCCGGGGACACGGGGCCAGACCTCGAGATCACCGGGGGCTCGACTCTGTCCCTCGCCGGCCCGAATGCTCTCCTGGTCAACCTCGGAACGGGGGCGACGGGCGCGATCGCCGGGGGCCTCCGTGCGATCGGTGGGGGGCCACGGTTGCAGGCGCTCGACGCGGATGCGATCGCGTTCAGCTCAGGCGGTTTCGCTTCGTCCGAGACGGGCTTCACCGGGAACCTCTTCGGCACGGGGGCGGGGGCCAGCGCTCTCAACTCGGTGCGCTTTCAGGCCGGTTCGGTGTACGCGCAGGCCGCGGGTGCCAATCCCTTCGCCGCGGGCCAGCCTTCGTCGGTCGTGATCTTCGAGCCGGGCAGCCTTTTTCGCCTGGACGCGAGCATCTCGCCATCGATTTCGGGTCGCACGTACGCGAACTTCGAGTACAACGGCCCGGGGAGCGCGATCGGTTCGGGAACATCGGCGTGCACCATCGACAGCATCGTCGTCAACTCGGGGACGCTCGGACTCGAGACGAACGGAATGAACGGGATCCTCAACCTGCGGGGCTCGGTGCGGGTGCGCCCCGGCGCACAGCTCAACCTGGGCCCGATCAGCAGTGGCGGGGTGAACTACAGGCTCAATGGCGCGGTGGCGCAGGCCCTGATCGATTCGAGTGGGAACTCGATCAGCAACCCCGGGATCAACATCCGGCCGACGGTGACCCTCACGATCGACAACCCGGCGGGGATCATGTCCGACGGCGGGGTCGGCACCATCACGGTCCCGGGCACGCTCGAGTTCGTCCAGGGGATCGCCACCCTGACCCTGCGCGAGGCGCTCACCGGCACGACGATCGGCGGCTCGGCTGCGACGGGGTGGATCAACGGCCGGATCACCGCCTACAACCTGCTCCCGTCGAACTCGACGCACACGTTCCCGATCGGGACCGCGACGGCCTACCTGCCCGTCGATCTCACGGTGCACGGGATGACGGACTCGATCAGCACCGGGGCTCTGGTGCACTCGGATGTCGCGTTCAACCCGACCTACTTCCTGGGCAGCCAGCTCGACACGACGAAGCTGGTCACGCAGAGCTGGCTGGTCGCGCTCCTCGACACGCTGGCGTGGACGAACTTCGACGCGGTCATGCACTTCGGCCCCGGCGACTACGGCGCGGGCGCCGATCCCAACAGCTTCGTCGCGCGCAAGCAGTCGTATCGCGTCGGCGCGAACACTGCGGCCGACTTCCAGTGGCGCACGGCTCCGACCGGAAGCGTCACCGCGACGAGTCACCAGGTCGTCGGCGTGACGCGGCGCATCCCCAGCAACACGAACTTTAACTTCGCCATCGGTGAGCCGACCGAAGTGCGGATCTCCGTGCTCGATGCCGCGATCGCCGAGGATGTCCCCGCGCTGCGCACGCGGGACCTGCCCTCGCTGAACGTGGGGAACACGGTCTCGATGCGCGTCGTCCTGTCCGAGGGCGCGACCGACCCGGTGGCCGTCGACTACCAGACGTCCAGCGGCACGGCGACCCAGGGGGTGGACTTCGGCGGCACGGGCGGCACGATCTCGTTCGCCGAGGGCGACACGGCGTTCGTGATCCACGTGCCGATCACCGGTGACAACGACCCCGAGAACAACGAGACGTTCACGCTCACCCTGTCGGATGCGTTCCGCGCCGTACTCGACCGGGACGTGGCCACGGGAACGATTCTCGACGACGACGACGTCACGCCGCCGAGCGTGTCCGTGCTCGCGCCCAACGGGGGGGAGACGGTGCTCGAGGGGGCCAGCGTCGACCTCGAGTGGCTGGCCACCGACAACGTCGTCGTCAACGCCGTGGACCTGTTCCTCTCGCGCGACGATGGGGCGACCTACGAGCCGATCGCGGCCGGGCTGCCGAATACCGGGAGCTTCGCCTGGATCGTAACCGCGCCGCTGACGCCGCTGGCGCGCTTCAAGGCCGTCGCGGCGGATCATCGCCTGCAGCTGGGGGAGGACGCGAGCGATGCCGTGTGGGCGATCTCGGATGCGACCGGCGTCGAGCCCGTGATTCCAGTGGCGTTCGCGTTCGATCTCGCGTCGGCGAACCCGTCGCGCGGTACGAGCCGCATTCGCTACGCGCTGCCGCGCGATCAGCATGTGCGGCTGACGATCATGGACGTGCGGGGTCGCGTCGTTGCCGTCCTGAAGAACGGCGACGAAGTCGCGGGCCTGCACGAGGTCGCGTGGGAAGGCCGCACCGGCGGGGGAGCGGCGCCGGCGGGCATCTACTTCGTGAGCTTCCGGAGCGAGGAATGGTCGGCGCAGCGGAGGATCGTGCGCCTGCGTTGAGACTTCAGCGCGTGATCGGCGCGTGCCCTGACGTCAGCAGGACGTCGGCGTGCGCGCCGGTCGCAAGCTGGTCCCGATCCGGCTCCACGACGGCCAGTCCCGTCGCCTTGAGCACCGAGCTCACCGCGCCGCTCGATTGCGTCCCGGTGAGCCACGCGCGGTAGGGCGCGCCCAGGCGCGCGGTGTCCTCGGCCGACAGCGCCTCCAGGCGCACGCGCAGGAAATCGCGCCGGCCGAGCTTCGATCCGACCGCCTCGCCCATCACGGCGCGCACGAAGGGGCGATCGAGCGAGGAGCGCCCGAGCATCCTCCAGATCGCGGGCCGCACCAGCATCTCGAAGACGATCGCCGATGAGACGGGATTGCCGGGCAGCCCAAAGAAGAGCTTTCCGCCTTCGAGCACGCCGAACGCCTGGGGCTGGCCGGGGCGCATCCCGACGCGCCAGAGTTCCACGGTTGGGAGGTCGGCGAGTGCCTGCTTCACCGGGTCGAAGTCGCCGGCCGAGACGCCGCCGATGGAGATGATGACGTCGCAGTGGTCCTTGACGCGCTCGATGGCCGCGCCGACCGCGGTCGGATCGTCGGCCAGGTGCCAGGTGGGGCCGGGCTCGGCGCCGGCGGCGCGCACAAGGGCGCGCATCATGTGCAGGTTCGAGTCGCGCACCTGGCCGGGCTTGATCTCGGTGCCCGGGCCGATCAGCTCGTTGCCGGTCGAGAGGATCGCCACGCGCGGCACGATCGCGACGTCGGCGGTGGGGTGGCCCAGCGCGGCCATCACCGCGATCACGCCGGCGTCGACGACCGCTCCCGACTCGATGAGGCGTTCGCCGACGGCGAAGTCCTCGCCGGCGGGGCGGACGTTCTCGCCGGGGCGCACGGGGGCGAAGATCACGACGGTGTCGCCGGGGTCCGCGATCGGTCCGCCGAGCACGCCGTCGGGATCCTCCGCGGCGTTGGAAGTCCGCCACGCCGAGGTGCGCTCGATCGGCACCACCGCGTCCGCGCCGGCGGGGATCACCGCGCCGGTCATGATGCGGATGGCCTCGCCGCGGCCGACCGCGGCCGACGCGACGCTGCCCGCGCCGATCGTCTCGAGCACGCGCAGCGTGACGGGCGACTCGGGCGATGCGCCTGCAAGCGAAGCCGAAGCCACCGCGAACCCATCCATTGCCGAGTTGGCGAACGGCGGGAACGGCTCGTCGGCGACGATCGCCTCGCGCAGGGTGCGGCCGAAGGCGTCGTCGAGGGGAAGCGTCTCGATGGGAAGTTCGTGTTGCCGCGCGGCGCGCAGGACGGTCGCCAGCGCCTCGTCGAACGGGAGGAAACGCCGGCTCATGACGTGGCGCCAGCCACCGCGTCGGCGCGCTGCCAGGTGCCGCTCCGGCCGCCCTTCTTCTCCCACAGTGCGATCTCGCCGATGACCATGCCGCGGTCGATGGCTTTCAGCATGTCGTAGACGGTGAGGGCGCAGACGGCGACGGCGGTGAGCGCCTCCATCTCGACGCCGGTGCGGCCGTTGGTGGCGACGCGGACCTCGATCGCCAGCGACGGGCCGGCGTCGTCGAAGTCGTAGCGCACGTCGATGCCCTCGAGCGGAATCGAGTGCGCGAGCGGGATGAGCTCGGCGCAGCGCTTGGCGGCCTGGATCGCGGCGACTTGCGCCACGGTCAGCACGTCGCCCTTGGCGGCGGCGTGCGAGCGCAGCAGGGCGAGTGTGGCGGCGTGCATGAAGACCCGGCCGCGGGCGGTGGCTTCGCGCTGGGTGACGTCCTTGGTGCCGACGTCGACCATGCGCGCCTTGCCGTGCTCGTCGAGGTGGGAGGGTTGCGCTTTGGCCGCGGCGCGCGCTCCGTGCGCGACCTTGCCCGAAGCCGCACGGGGCACGGCTTTCTTCGACTTCGGGCTGGGGCGGCGGGAGGTTGGCATCGCGGCGAGATTAGGGGAGTGCCTCTGGGGTGTCAAACGCGGGGCGTTCCGAATCCGTTCTCTAGGACCGCAGGCCGATCTTCCTTGCCGTCGCCTTGGTCGCGCCGTAGAACTGCTCCCGACTGAAGCCCGACTGCCGAATCATGCTCTTGATGATGGCTTCCCAGAACTCCCTGGGCCCGGTGTCCAGCGTGACCAGCCGCCGGGGATGCTCCTCCGACGCGGCACGTTCATACTGCTCGTGCGAACCGCTGGTCTGTCGGGAGGGAAGCTTGACGAAGCCCAGCGCAATGAGGATTCCGCGGACTTCGGTCGGGGTCAGCGGGGGATGGCCGCGCCGCCCCATCGACTAGCAGTGGGCCAATCGGATGGTCGGGTTGGTGGTTTCCCCGGACATGACGGGGCGAAAGACGAGATGCTTGTGCCTCCCGTGCATTCGCTCGGAGACCCGTGCAAGCGCACGAGTCCAGTGGTACCGGAATCGGTGACTCCGGGGCGACAGGCGCGGGACGAGGCCACGAACGTCACCACGGGCGAATGCCGCCTGAAGATAGTCGACCATGGCCTCCTGAAGAGTGCCGATGGCCTCTTCCGGCGTACTTCCCTGCGAAAGCAGATCCAGGTCAATGCACTCCGCGACGAACTGCCCCGGGGCGCGCTCATAGCACCAAGCGCGCAAGGCGTGCTCCACCCGGCATTCGTTGCAGCGAAGAACGGGCACGCCAATCACAGGCTTGCCGCACTGGGGGCATCGTTCGACGTTGCGCAGGTCGGTCACTTACTTCCTCCTGAGACGGCGGACTTCGTCCAGCCTCTCGGATGGTGCAGCCGGGGGCGATTCAAGAATATCGGAAGAACAGTGAAGAGGTGTGTGCGTCTTGTTCATCGTTCTCCAAGCCGTTGCCAAACATAGAGTTGGAGCTCGAACAGATTTCGTGGGTCATGGCCGCGAACGGGGCGACGGCGACGCGTGAGTTCCGACGTTGGGGTGCCGCGGACAGCAATGGGGCGCCACCTTGACTCTCGGGAACGGCCGCCCGTAGTGTCAAACGCGCTGCGGCGCTCGGATGCGCCGCGTGTCCCGCGCCGGGGCCCGTCCGGCGTGCACGAGAGGAGCGACCTTCCCTTGTCGAACACACCCGCTGCGCCGGTGCCCTTCCCGGTCGGTTCGGTGCAGGGGGTCGCGAGCCGCGCCTGGGACCTGTGCCTGCGCCGCGATCCCATCGGACTCCTCGTCATCCCGTTCATCATCTTCTTCCCGGTCTACGTGTTCCTTACGTTGCTCGCCGAGGTCGTGCGTGACATCGAGCGCATCTCGCAGGAAGGGGTGCTGCTCGGCGCGGTGCTCGGCGTGCTGCCGCTGGTCGTCTTCGCCCGGGTGTTCGGCGAGGCGTGGATCCTCGTCCGCGCCGACGCGATCGCCCACGGCCGCCCGATCGGCTACGGCGAGACGTTCTCGCACGCGCTGGGGCGCTCGTGGCACCTCGTCGTCGTCATGCTCGTGGTCTACGCGCTGGTGCAGGTCGGGATCTTCTTCTTCGTCATCCCGGGCATCATCGTGTGGGTGCTGTGCTCGTTCGCCAACCAGGCCGCCGTGCTCGGACCCGGCCGGCTGTTCGCCTCGATCCGCCAGAGCCGGGACCTGGTCGAGCACCAGGCCGGCGCGTGGCTCGGCATGGTGCTCTACTGGGTGATCGTGTTCGTCGGGCTCGGCATTCTCTCCGGCATCGTGCGCCAGACCATCGAGGGCCGCTGGCTCGGGCCCGATGGCGCGTTCCTCGCCGACCTCGCGCTTGGCCTGCCGCTCCAGCTCTGCCTGCTCGTGTTCACCACGAGCTGGACGCTGTTCTACCGCGAGATCGAGGCGCGTCGGGCAAACCAGATCGCGGCGCACGCGGCGAAGGCGGCGGAGCACGCAGCGGCCGAGGCCGCGGAGCAGGTGCCCACGTCTTCGCACGGACGATGAGCCTCACGCGCTTCGTCGTCCTCGTCGGCGCCCTCGCGGGCGCTCTCCTCGGTGCAAGGGGCGTTGCCGCCGTTGAAGGTCCGCCGGCCGACGGTCTTCCCGTAGTCTGGAGCACCGACAGCCTCGCCTATGTCGCCTGGCCGGAGCGCGGGGGAGCGAGTGCCGGCGCGTTCGTGTTCACCCGCGGTGCCGGGCGCACCCCGCTCGACACGCTCGAGGTCGTCTGGGTCCGCGACGCCATCGCCGCGATCCGGCCCCTGCCTGGCGCGCGGCCGCCCGCGCGTGGCCAGACGGTGGCGCTCGTCGGCGCGATCGCCGAGCCGCGCGATCCCTCCCGCGGCCTCCTGCGCATCCCTATCAGCGGCAGCCCCGATGCCCTCGATCCGCTCTACGCGACCACCCTCGCCGAGAAGCAGATCGTCACGCAGCTCTTCGCGGGGCTCGTGCGGCTCGACGCGTCGCTTGCCCCGATGCCCGGCCTCGCCGCACGCTGGAGCGTCGACGGTGCGGGCTACACCTTTTCGTTGAGCGATGACGCCCGCTTTCACGACCACCGCCCCGTCACCGCTGCCGACGTCCGTGCCACGCTCCTGCGCGCCCTCTCGCCGAAGGCACACGCTCCGCGCGTCGAGGGCCTCGCCGAAGTGATCCTGGGCGGCCGCGCGTACCACTCCGGCACGGTCGACACTCTGGAGGGCGTCCGCATCATCGATCCGCGCACTCTCGAGATCACCGCGAGCAGCCCGCGAGCGCCATTGCTCGGCGAGCTGGCCGCACCGGCCGCGATGATCGTCCCCGCCGGCACGCCGCCCGCGCCGATGGACGAACGCACGCTGCTCGCCGCCCAATCCGGCCCCTTCTACATCACCGGCACGACCGCGCGCGCGCTCAGCCTCGCGGCCGCACCGGGCCGCAGCGGCGGCCCTGCCGGGCTCGACCTGGTGCGTGTCGACGGCCCCTCGGACGCCGCGGTCGAGTTCGAGCTCGACCGCCTCGACGTGGTCGCGCCGCCGCAGGCGATCGCGGGCCGCCTGCAGGTCGCCGGCGGCGTGCGCGCGACCGAACTCACCTGCGACGAGATCGCCACCTACTACCTGGGCTTCGACACGCGCCGGCCGTTCCTCGCCGACCGCGAGCATCGCCGCGTGCTCGCCGGCCTGATCGATCGCGCGCTCGCCGTGCGCGTGCTCGTTCCCGGACGGGGTCGCCTAGCCGGTGGGCTCCTGCCGCCGTTGTTTGGCGTGCCCGCCCCGCCCGAGAGCGCGTGGATGATGCCGCGGGCGCTGGCCGAGACGCGGGCGCGCGGCGGCTTCGGCGGCAAGGCGCCCGAGCTGTCGTTGTGGATCCCGGTTGGCAGCGAGGTCGGCATGCGCCTCGCCGAGTACGTGACCGCCGCGTGGCGCCGTTCGGGCCTGCGCGTCACCATCGTCGAGCGCGCGTGGCCGGAGTTCCGGCGCGGCGTCGCCGCGGGCGAGGCCGACGTCTTCTACTGGTCGTGGTTCGCCGACGGTCCGGATCCGGTCGCCTTCCTCGCGTCGATGACCGCCAGCGATCGTCGCGGCGACGGCGGCAACCGCACGCAGTACGCGAACGCAAGTGTCGATCGCGAACTCGCGGCCGCGCGTGGTGCGCCAAGCGACATCGCGGCAACGCAGGCGCTGCGCCGCGCCGAGCTCCTGGCCCTGGCCGACGCGCCGCTGGTTCCGCTGTTCCATCCGATCAATGTGACGCTGGTCCGCCCGGGCGTGTCGGGCCTCGTGCTCGATCCGCTCGGCGCGCCGCGCTACGACACCGTCGAGGTGCGCTGATGCTGCGCGGCGGGCGGCTCACGCGCCGGCTGGTGCTGGCGTTCCTGTTCGTGGCGCTTGTGCCGCTCGGGCTGCTGGCCGTGTTCGGACCGCGCATCGTGCGGCGGCAATTCGAGACCCTGTCGCATCAGCGGATCGCCGGCGTGCACCAGGCCGTGCTGCACGACCTCGAGACGCGCCGCGAGACCGCGCGCCTGCGCATCGAGGCGCTGGCCGCCTCGCCCGACCTCGCGAGGCAGTTGCAGTTGGCCGCGGTGGGGGGCGCGCCGCCGCTCGAGCTGATCGATGCCACCGTCGAGCGCCGCACCGCCTCGGGGATCGCGTGGCTCGAGGTGACCGATGCCAAGGGCCTCGTGCTCGCCCGCGGCCATGATCGCGGCGCATTCGGGTTCTCGGTCGCCGACGATCCGCTCGTCGCCGCGGCGCGCACCGGCTTGAGTCTCGCGGCCGTCGTGCCGCTGGCCGCGCCTGACAGCGGGCTCGCGCTGCTGGCCGCCGCACCCGTGACCGTGCAGGGCACGATCGTCGGCGTGGTCCGTGGCGGCGACCTGCTCGATCGCTCGTTCGTCGGCCACGTGCACACGCTCGCGGGGGCCCAGATCGCGGTGCTCGACTCGGCGGGGCGCGCGCTCGCGGCGTCGTTGCCCGAGGGCGCATCCGCGTTCGCCGAGGCGACCGCGCCGCGCCCGCCGGTCACGGACGCCGAAGAGGCCGCCGAGGAGGACTCGACGACGCGCATCGTCTTCGACGGGGTGCCGTATCGCGTGGCGGCCGTGCCGCTGCCGGGCGCCGACGCGCGGCCGGTCGGTCGCCTCGCGGTGGGCGTGTCCGAGGCCGACCTCGAACGCACGCTCGAGTCGTTGCTGCGCCTGCTCGCCGGGGCCACGCTGATCGGATTGTTCGTCGCCATCGGCGTCGCGCTCGTCATCGCCGAGCGCGTCACGCGCCCGGTGCGGGCACTCGCGCACGCCGCCCAGCGGGTCGCCCGCGGCGACCTGGGCGTGCGTCTGCCGCCGGGGCCCAACGACGAGGTGGGGGACCTGATGGGCGCGTTCAACGCGATGACCGTGGACCTCGCCGCCAGCCGCGAGCGGCTGGTGCGCGGCGAGCGCCAGTCGGCGTGGGCGCAGGTGGCGCGCCGCCTCGCGCACGAGATCAAGAACCCGCTGACGCCGATCGTGCTCGCCGTCGAGGAGGTGGAGCGCGCCCACGCTCGTGGCGACACCGACCTCGGCCCGGTGATCGCCCGCGCCGCGCGCACGACCCGCAGCGAGACGCACGTCATCCGCCAGCTCGTCGACGAGTTCGGCGACTTTGCGCGCAGCCCCGCGCCGCGACCCGAGTCCGTCGACGCGCACGAGCTGCTCGACCAGGCGGCCGACCTGTACGCCCCTTCGACGGTGACCGTCGATCGCGACTACGATCCGGATGGCGGCACGATCACCGCCGACCCCGCGCTGCTGGCGCGCGCCTTCGGCAACCTGGTCAAGAACGCGTGTGAGGCGATGGACGGCCGCGGCACGCTCACCCTGACCACGCGTCACGGGGCCGACGGCCTGACCGTACTCTGCGCCGACGAGGGCCCCGGCGTGGTGGCGGACGACGCGAACAAGATCTTCACGCCGTACTTCACGACGAAGGCCGACGGCACCGGGCTTGGCCTCGCCATCGTGCGCCGCATCATCGAGGACCACGGCGGTACGCTCGCGCTCGCGCCGCCCTTGCCGGGCACGACGGGCGCGCGCTTCGTCGTGCAGTTGCCCCTGCGGCCGCCGGCCGCTTCAACCGAGCCCGCAACGGAGACCGCCTGACGTGTCCACGCGCATCCTGGTCGTCGACGACGAACCGAAGATCCTTGAGTCCCTCGTCCGCCTGCTCGAGTCCGAGGGCGCCGACGTCGGGACCGCCCGCGACGGCGCCGCCGCCGAGGCGCTCCTCGCCCGCGAGCCCGGGTTCGACGTCGCGCTGCTCGACGTCGCGCTCCCGGGCGACGACGGCCTCACCCTGCTCGCGCGCTGGGCCGCCGCGCACCCCGAGCTCACGGTCGTGATGATGTCGGGCCACGGCACGATCGAACTGGCGGTCGAGGCGCTGCGCCGCGGCGCCTACGACTTCCTGGAGAAGCCGCTGTCGTCGGACAAGGTGCTGGTCACGGTGCGCAACGCCGGGCGGCAGGCGCGCCTCGCGCGCGAGAACGCCGCGCTGCGCGAGACCGCGGGCCTCGGGAAGACGATCATCGGCCGCTCGGCCGTGATCCGTGCGCTGACCGATGCGATCGCGCTGGCCGCGCCCACGAGCGCGACCGTGCTCGTCACCGGCGAGAGCGGCACGGGCAAGGAGCTCGTCGCGCGCGCGCTCCATGACCTGTCGCCGCGCAAGGACGAGGCGTTCGTCGCCCTGAACTGCGCAGCGCTCCCCGAGGAGCTGGTCGAGAGCGAGCTGTTCGGTCACGAGAAGGGCGCCTTCACCGGCGCGCTCGCTGCCCGCCGCGGCAAGTTCGAGGAGGCGCACCGCGGCACGCTGTTCCTCGACGAGATCGGGGACATGAGCGCGCGCACGCAGGCCAAGCTCCTGCGCGTGCTGCAGGACGGGCTGGTCACGCGCGTGGGCGGCGCGTCGGCGACGAAGGTCGACGTGCGCGTCGTCGCCGCGACGAATCGCGGGCTCCCCGAGGCGATCGCGGCCGGCGCGTTCCGCGAGGACCTGTACTACCGCCTCGCGGTCGTGCCGCTCGGCGTGCCCGCGCTGCGCGAGCGCCCCGAGGACCTGGCGTTGCTTGCGGACCACTTCCTCGCCCTGATCGCGAAATCGATGGGGCGCAAGCCGCGCCGCCTCGAGCGCGGGGCGCTCGCCAAGCTGGCACGCCACGCCTGGCCCGGCAACGTGCGCGAGCTGCGCAACCTGCTCGAGCGGCTGGTCATTCTCACGCCGGGGGAGGCGATCACCGAGGCCGACGTGGCGCGGCAGTTGCCGGGGCTCGGGATGACGGCGGAGGCGGGTGTTGCCGTGTCGGTTGGGGTCGCGGTTGCCGGTGTCGACCAATTCGATCCCGACGATGAACCCGAAGAGGCTGTCGGCTCCGCCGGAGCTGGCTCGCTGAAGGCCCGACTCGACGCGGCCGAGCGCGTGGCGATCGAGGATGCGATGCGCCAGGCCGGCAGCGTGGCCCGCGCCGCCGAACTGCTCGACCTCGAACGCAGCCACCTCTACAAAAAGCTGCGCAAGCACCGCCTTCCGTATTGATCCGGGGCGAAGCACCCAGCGGGCAGAGGTTTACATCCGGTTGTGAAGTCCGGAGGGGGCATGCCTTCCGCGGGAGTGCGTACGTTCCGTACACAACGTACAAACCGTACGCTCGTCTCCGGTGGACCCCACGCCCCGTGGGCTTGACGACCCTGGCGCGGCCTGGCGGCCGCACCGAGTTACCGCGTGAACGTGAATGACGCCCAGGTGCTTTCCCAGTCGGCCATCTGGAGATCGGCCGAGGGGACCATGTGCACCGTGCTCACCAGCCACTCGCCCGGGCCCGCCAGCAACAGCACACCGTAGCCCTTGCCGTCGGTGCGCACCTCGGCCGAACGTCCCACGGAGTCGCGCGGCGCGCCAGCGGGGTGATGCCACGCCCGGACCAGCACGGCGGGCAGCGGCTTTCCCAGGTAGCTCACGGTGAAGGCGAAGCGATCGGTCGAGCCGGGCACCTGCTGCGGCAGAATCTCGAGCGGCATGCCGACCGGCTTCACGGCCCGCCCGCGATCCGACGCGGTCCCGGCGATCCACGTCTTGCAGGCGCGGCGATAGCGCTCGCGCCCCGGCTCGAGGGTCGCGATCTTGGCGGCGCGCGCGCGGCGCACGTCCTCGAGGCCTTCGAGCTTGAGGTAGGCGTCGAACTCCGTGCCCGGCAGCTCGATCGGCGCGAAGTTCGACTGGTAGGCGATCAGCGCGCCGCCCTTGCCCTGCAGCGTTCCCGTCACCCACGTCGAGTCACCCTCGCGGGCCTGCGGACGCAGGTCGGTGATCGGCCCCTGCTTCCCCGGGGCCCCGCCGCGCAGCTCAAAGCGCACCACGCGGGTGGCCACGTACGGCCGCACGTCGCCGAGGAATCCCGTACCCACGTAGCCGGCGACGGACCACGGCGTCCCCGCGGGACCGCTGCTCACCGAAGGCGCAAGCCAGTACTCGTGCGCGGTGGCGGGGGAGCCCGGGGCAAGCAGGGAGACGAGAGCGGCAATCAGGGCGAGCGGGCGGAGCATGGGCGAGATCCTTTCGCATGGAGTACGGCGGGGGATGGTGCAACGGATGTTGGGGACAGCCTAGCAGGAAAGCAAAGGGGGCGAGGCTTGCGCCCCGCCCCCTGATCGCATTGCGACGCTTGGCGTCGCGACATCTTTAGCGATAAATGTTCTTCACCTGGCCCCACGACGCATCCGTAGCCGACACCGGGCGCTGGTTGCGCACGAAGATGGCCCATCCGATGATCCCGCCCGTGTCGGCGGCGGCATTATCCGAAGCGTGAATGTACCAGCAGCCGCCCTTGGGCAAGCCACGCCAGATCGAGAACGGGCTGCCGCCCTGGTCCGACTGCTTGTAGCAGCCGCCGGCCAGCGTCGCCGTGCAGGTGGCGTTGACGCCAAGGGGGTTCACCGCATCATCACTGAACATGTAGACGTTTGCAGCGTTGAGGTCGCCCGAGCAGCCGAAGCCGGTGGTCCCGCCGCACGGCGGAGGAGCCAAGGCCACGGTCCCACGCGGACGGCAGAGCACGCGTGCGGTGGTCGCCGCGCCGGGGCCCGAGCAATCCGGATCGTACGAGAGGTCGAGGATGATGTCGCCGAGCCACGAGTGCGTCCAGTTCATCTCGAGGATCACGTCGTTGACGATATCGCCGTCCGGCGGCATGAAGATCGGTCCGAGCGTGATGCCGGCATCGTCGTCGTCCGGAATCGCGACGGGTGCGGGATAGTAGATGCGCTCGGTCTTGTAGCCGCCGACGTCGCAGTTCGGGCCGATATCGAACCCGGGAAGGGAGTCCTCGTCCTTTGACTGCGCGAACGAGAGCGTCGAGCCGAGCATGAGCCCGGCGCAGGCGAGAACCATCGTGGTACGCAATGCTTTCATGACTACCTCCAGAGGATCCTTCAGGCGGAGGGACAGCAATTGGACGCGGGGTGGTGGCCCTGAGGGTTCAAAATCGAAGGGTGCGAGGGCAGGGGGGCCGGATACCGCATCTGGGTTGTGGCCGCCAACTATGGGCCCGGAGTGCACTCCTGCCAACGAATTTCTTGCATGGGCTAAACACGATGCCGGGGCCCGCACGATTGTGTGCGGCCGGCGGCGTGGCCCGTCAGACACACGGCCCGCGGTGGTCGGTCGGGAAAGAGGCCTAACCCCGCTTCGCTACATGGCTTCGCCTGCGCGGCACGGTTCGTGGACTTCTCAGCGGCGGAGGGAACGACCATGTGGACCGACCGACGCACCATCGCCCGCAGCCTCGGAATCGCACTCAGCCCCGTCGCCTTGCTCGCCGCGTCCGCTCCGGCGGCGCTCGCCTTCACCTTCGAGACGTTCGACTTCGACGGCGCGGTCGTCGCGCTGCCGGCGGTGCCACCCGAGACCCTGCACATCGTGATCAACGTTCCGGCCCGGCGGTTGTTCCTGGTCGAGGGGTCGACCCTGGTCGCCAGTTGGCCCGTCGCGGTCGGGCGTCCGGCGACCCCGACGCCCGTCGGTCGCTTCCAGATTCTGCAGATGGCGAAGGATCCGACGTGGGCGCCCAGGGGCCGTCCGTCCGTCCCTCCGGGCCCCAGGAACCCGCTCGGAAATCGCTGGATGCGCATCTCGGAAGACGGCTACGGAATCCATGCGACCAACGACCCCAAGTCGATCGGATTTGCCCGGTCGCACGGCTGCATCCGCATGCAGGTGGCGGACGCGGAGGCGCTCTACGAGCGGGTATTGGTCGGAACGCCCGTCGAGATCGTGTACCAGTTACATGGCTGGGAAGATGAAGTCGGTCCGGTGACCTATCCCGATCTGTACGCTCACGGGAAAGAAACTCCTTCTTGACGCACAAGGTGGACTGTGGCACATTGGAACGTGGGGAGAGGAAGGCAGGGCCGTACTGTTGTCCACCATCGAGACGTCACCATGGCAGGCGTCGTCGCCGGCCTATGGGGATATCCTTGGCGCGACCGGGAAGATGCAGCGCATCTTCCGGCTCGTTGGCAAGGTTGCCCCGACCGAGAGCACCGTTCTCATCCTCGGAGAGAGCGGCACGGGCAAGGAACTCATCGCCCGGGCGCTGCATCTCCAGAGCAAGCGTGCGCAGGGTGCCTTCGTGCCCGTCAACTGCGCGTCGCTCCCTGAAAACCTG
>JANOEH010000229.1:0-14672 GCA_031413115.1 Candidatus Eiseniibacteriota bacterium
TGATGGAACTCCTGGTCGGCCGCGGCGTTCCCCTGGCCACCATCGGGGAGTTTTTCCTTCTATCCCTGGCGTGGATGGTGGCCCTGTCGATGCCCTGCGGGGTCCTCGTGGCCACCCTGATGACCTTTGGTCGGATGGCCCAGGATAACGAGATCATGGCCCTCAAGACCAGTGGTATCAACGTCTTCCGACTGATCGCCGCACCGCTTGCGTTGGCCTTCGGGCTCTCCCTGGGGCTGGTCGCCTTCAACTGCTGGGTCCTCCCCGAGGCCAACCACCGGGTCGCCTCCCTGATGGTCGACGTCTCCCAGAAGCGCCCGACGGTCCGCCTGGCCGAGGGCGTCTTCGTGAACGACTTTCCGGGGTACAGCCTGCTCATCCGCCGCGTCGAGGGCCGGACCAACGAGATGCAGGGGGTCACGGTCTTCGAGTTCGGGTCCAACCCCTCCCCCACGATCATCGTCGCCCGGACGGGAGCCCTCTCCTACCTGCCCGACGGGGATACGGCCATGCTCGAGCTCCACGACGGCGTGGTCCACGAGGTCCCCGGCGACGTCCCGGGCGCCCGCAAGTACCGCCAGCTCGTCTTCGACATCCACCGGATCTTCATCCCCGGCGCCGGCAGCATGCTGCGGCGCACCGTGCGCGAGATGCGCTCCGACCGCGAGATGACGCTCGAGCAGTTGAACAAGGAGATCGCGGTCGCCGACGAGCAACTGGTCGCCGCCAACGATCGCGCGAGCGAGCGCGTCGAGGACGAGGGCGTGCCCTCGCTGCTGCTCGTGCCGCGCGCCGACGGCACCGGCGTGGGCACGCCGGCGGCGTGGGTCGCCGCGGTGCAGGCGCGCCTGAAAGGCGTGCACTTCGACGCCAGGCTCCTGCGGCCCGAGACGCTGGCCGAGATGCAGATCCTGCGCCTCGAGATCGAGACGCTGGCGCGCCGCAAGGCGTCGCTCGAGGTCGAGTTGCAGAAGAAGTTCGCGCTCGCCTTCGCCTGCGTCGTGTTCGTGCTGGTCGGCGCGCCGCTGGGCATGCGCGTGCGCCGCGGCGGCGTGGCCGTCGGTTTCCTGTCGATCGCGTTCTTCGCCTTCTACTACCTGTGCCTGCAGTTCGGTGAGTCGTTCGCCGACCGCCTCCTGCTGCCGCCGTGGCTGGCCATGTGGCTGGCCAACATCGTGCTCGGCACGTGGGGACTGTTCGCCACGCTGTCGGCGTGCGAGGTCCGCCTCGGTCGCACCGTGCGCCGCAGCGAGGCCCCGGTCGGACCGGGCACCCGGGCGGCGGCGTGAGGATTCCGGGCCTGCGACTGTTCGATCGCCTGGTGCTGCGCGAGTTCCTGATGCTGCTGGCGATGTCGCTGGGCGCCTGCATCGCAATCTTTGCCGTGGTCGACCTGTTCGAGAAGATCCGCGAGTTCCTCGACGGCCACGCCACCGGCATGATGATCGCGCGCTACTACGCGTACAAGGTGCCGTACGTGATCGTCAACGTGCTCCCGGTCGCGCTCTTGATGAGCACGTTCCTGACCCTCGGCCAGATGAGCAAGTTCAACGAGCTCACCGCCATGGCCACCGCCGGCGTGTCGACCGACCGCATCATCCTTCCGCTGCTGGCCGTGGGCCTGGTCGCGGTGGGCGTGTCGTTCGCGCTCAACGAGGGCGTCGTGCCCGAGGCCACGCGACGGCGCGAGGCGATCCTCGAGGGCGAAGTGCGCCGCCGCTCGATCCGCGAGCCGACCGAGTTTGCGAACCTGTCGGCATTGGGCCGCGACGGCCGCGTCTACCTGGTGAAGCTCTACCTCGCACACGAGAAGCGCATGCACGACGTGCTGGTCAGCGAGATGCGCGACGGCACGATCACGCGCCGCATCGACGCGCGTCGCGCCCGCTGGGACGGGCACCAGTGGGTCTTCGAGGAAGGGGTCGCGCGCACGTTCAAGGACGGCGCCGAGACGGCCACGCCGTTCGTCTCGCTCCCGCTGCCCGAGCTGTCCGAGCGGCCCGAGGATTTCAGCAAGCGCCGCGAGGAGCCCGACGAGATGGGCTTCGCCCAGCTCGCCGACTACGTGGCCCGGCTGCGCCGCAGCGGGCTGCGCGTCGACAAGTACACGGTCCAGCTCGATCTCAAGCTGGCGTTCCCGTGGATCAACTTCATCGTCGTCGTGATGGGAGCCGCACTGGCCGCGCGCCTGCGCAACCCGAACGCGGCGGTGGGCTTCGGAATCTCGGTGTTCACGGCATTCTTCTATTACGGCCTGATGCGCGCCGGGGAGGCGCTGGGACAGGGCGGCACCCTGCCGCCGGTCGTCGCCGCCTGGGGCGCCAACGCGGTGTTCGGCGTCCTCGCGCTGTTCCTGTTCCTCAGCGCCCGACGGCGCTGAGCGTTCCGCCCCGCCCTTCCGGCACCACCGCGAACGCGTCGCGCCGCGCGGCGGCATCCAGGTCCCGTCCGAACATCCGATCCATCGCCACCAGCGCACGACCATGTTCGGTCTCGCCGAGGAAGGCACGTAGCGCCATGTCGTCCGCGAAGCGGACCTGTTCGAGGCGCGCCGCGCTCGCCTCGTCGCCCGGCTCGAGGGCGACCGTCCAGGCTCCCGCGGGCTCGGCCGCCAGGCCGTGCGCGAGTTCGATCACACACGCGGTATCCTCGTCCGCGGCCGCCTCCTGCTTGCCCGCCGCCACGAGCCACGCCGTGAACGCCGCGTTCGCCTCGGCCGCCATCTTCGCCCCCGCGACCAGCCGTCGCACCACGGCGCTGGCATTGACGAATGCGCCGGCCAGCTGACGCCCCGCGTCGCGCGTGCGCATCAGCGCCCGCGTGCCGTTGGTCGTGGTGAACAGCAGCGTGCGGTTGCGCACGAACTCGTCGACGTACTCGCGCGGCGAGTTCCCCAGGTCGAAGCCCGGGATACGCTGGCCGCGACGCTCGCCGCAGAGGAGCGTCGTGCCCTTGCGGTATTCCGGGATTGCCTGGCGCGCGAGTTCGGGATCGAGGAAGCAGCGCGCAGCGTCGGCACCGTGGGCGAACGCATGGACCAGCGTGGTGGTGGCTCGCAGGACGTCGACGATGACGACCATGTCCGGCGGCGGATCGTTGGCCTCGCGCGCCGCGGCCAGCACGCGCTCGAGCGTCGCCCCGGAGAGGATCGCGCGGGCCTGCGCGGGCAAGGCACCTACCCCGAGGTCGTGGGGGCGGCGTCGGCCGGGGCGGCGCCCGCCGTGCGGGCGGCGCCGCGCGCCTGCTCGGCGAACAGGGCCTCGACGAAGCGCGTGTCGAGGTCGCCGGCGACGAAGCGGGGGTGACGCAGCGCCGTGAGGTGGAACGGGATCGTGGTCGGGATGCCCTCGATGATCGTCTCCTCGAGCGCGATGACCATGCGCTCGATCGCCTCGGCGCGATCCTTGCCGCGGGCGATCATCTTGGCGATCAGCGAGTCGTAGTGCGAGGGCACGGTGTAGCCCGCGTAGACGTGCGTGTCGCAGCGGATGCCCGGGCCGCCCGGCTTGTACCAGTAGGTGATCTTGCCGGGGTTCGGGCGGAAGTTGTGGGCGGGATCCTCGGCGTTGATGCGGCACTCGATCGAGTGGCCACGGATCTCGACCTGCTCCTGCGTCAGCGGCAGCTTGCCGCCGGCGGCGACGCGGATCTGTTCCTTCATCAGGTCGAGACCCGTGACCTCCTCGGTCACCGGGTGCTCCACCTGGATGCGCGTGTTCATCTCCATGAAGTAGAACGAACCGTCTTCGTCCAGCAGGAACTCGATCGTGCCCGCCGAGTTGTAGCCGATCGACGAGGCGCCCTTGACGGCGAGCGCGCCGATCCGCTCGCGGATCTCGGCCGTGACCGCGGCCGACGGCGATTCCTCGATCAGCTTCTGGTTGTTGCGCTGCACCGAACACTCGCGCTCGCCGAGGTGGATGATGTTGCCGTGCGAGTCGCCCAGCAGCTGGAACTCGATGTGGCGCGGCTTGACCAGGTACTTCTCGAGGTAGACCGCCCCGCTGCCGAACGCCGCTTCGGCCTCGGCCTGGGCGATCATGAAGCCGTTCCTCAGGGTCTTCTCGTCGAGTGCCACGCGCATGCCTCGACCACCGCCGCCCGCGGCCGCCTTGATGATCACCGGGTAGCCGATGTCGCGCGCCAGCGACAGCGCCTCCTCGACGTCGACCAGGATGTCCTTCGAGCCCGGGATGGTGGGCAGCCCGGCGGCGATCATCAACTTGCGCGCTTCGGCCTTGTCGCCCATCTGGCGGATCATCTGCGCGGTCGGGCCGATGAACGTGAACCCCGAGGCGACGACAGCCTCGGCGAACTGCGCGTTCTCGGCGAGGAATCCGTAACCCGGGTGGATCGCGTCGGCGTTCGTCACCTCGGCCGCGGCGAGGATGCGCGGGATGGCGCGATAGCTCTGCGCAGCCGGCGGCGGCCCGATGCACACGGCCTCGTCGGCGAGGCGGACGTGCAACGAATCCCGGTCGGCCTCGGAGAAGACGGCGACAGTCTGGATCTTGAGTTCCCGGCAGGCGCGCAGGATACGCAGCGCGATTTCACCCCGGTTGGCGATCAGGACCTTTTTGAACATCGTCCGCGGAGACTAGGCGAAGCGGGGTGCGGGATCAAGCGCCTCAGATCCACTGCCGGAACCCGTGGACGATGCCCCCTTCTGCATCGAAACAGCCGCGGATCCGGTCATGGAACCGCGAGTCCCCTGCTTCGCAGTGACGAAAGATCGCGTAGGCCACGAGATCGGCAAGTTGGACCAGTCTAGAAGCGCGTGAATCGAGAAAGAGAGGCACCTCGGCAAGATTGCGGATCACCCCCCACCGATGCCCGACACTTCGGAAGTCGACCGCCAACCCCTGAAGGGTGGTCTCGTAGCTCGACTTGTCGAAGATGACGAGTCCGCGTTGGGGCTCCCCCATGCGCTGCAACCGCAGCAGGTAGCGATCGAATCGATTGAGGAGCTGCTCGAATGCAAATGCCACGGGATCACCCTGCGGTGTCGCAGCTTTGCGCACGGCGATGGCGAATACCCTCGTTCGTGGTCCACTGGCTTTGAGCACATCGAGGGCGTCGCAGAGCGCGCGAATCCTCGCCTCGCTGGGCACGGTTGCCCAGACCGAACCTCGGCCCTGGAGCATCGGGCTCCCGTGCAACTCGATCGAACGCGGATCGGCCGGATCGAACCGAGCAGCGATCGCATCCAGACGACGGCCGATCCAGTAACCGCGCCGCTCTCCGATCGAGAATCCGGCGAGAACGAAGAACGATTGTCGGGGATCTGCGGTGGAACCGGATTCGTCGACGTACAGAAGCTGCATCCGGTGAGCCTTCGCGGGGACGCGTCGGCAGGGGCGGGCAAAGCGATGCGGTCGGGGGAAGACGTGCCTCCACGACCCGCGAAGGGCGGATCTCCCGACCGACTTGACCCGGAGTCTAACGGCTGGATCCGGGCGAAGCAAGCCCCGCCCGGACTACTCCTTCGACATCCACCCCGGAAGCCCACCGCGCGTCGCCGCGGTGCCCAGCGGACGGGCCGGCACGTCGATCTGGTCGGCGGCCTGGTTGCCGTAGGTCGAAGCACTCGTCGCCGCGCTCAACTGCCCCGCCTCGACCGGCGCCCACGTGCGGTCCGACGACGAGTTGATGCCCTTGAGGTGGAGCAGGAACTCGTTCGGGTTGGTGCAGAACTTGAGCGCGTCGTCCTCGATGATCAGGTTGTCGCGCAGCAGCTTCATCAGCGACTGGTCGAACGACTGCATGCCGTACTGGGTCACGCCTTCCTCGATGATGGTGCGCAAGCCGTCGAGCGGCTTGCCCATCTGCAGCATCTCGCGGATGGTCGGCGTGTTGAACAGGATCTCGACGGCGGGCACGCGGCCCGAGCCGCCGCGCTTGGGCACCAGGCGCTGCGAGACGACGGCCTGCAGGTTTGCCGCCAGCTGCTGGCGGACGGCATCCTGCTGGTGCGGCTCGAAGAACGAGAGCACGCGCTGCATGGTCATCGCGGCGTCGGTCGTGTGCAGGGTCGAGAACACGAGGTGCCCCGTGTCCGCGGCCATGAGCACGGTCTCCATCGTCTCGCGATCGCGGATCTCGCCGACCAGGATGATGTCGGGATCCTGGCGCAGGATGCGGCGCAGGCCCTCCGAGAAGGACTTGGTGTCGACGCCGACCTCGCGCTGGTGGATGGCCGACATCTTGTCGCGATGGAGGAACTCGATCGGGTCCTCGATCGTGATGACGTTCTTGTTCGTCTCCTGGTTCGCCGTGTCGATGAGCGCCGCCAGCGTCGTCGACTTGCCCGAGCCGGTGGCGCCCGTGACCAGCACGAGACCGCGCGAGAGCATGGACAGCTTGCGGATCGCGGCGGGCATGCCCAGGTCGTCGAGCGACGGAATGGCGAACGGAATGGTGCGGATGGCGAGCGCGGGCGTGCCGCGCTGGGTGAAGATGTTGCAGCGGAAGCGGCCCAGTCCCGGGACGCCGAAGGCGAAGTCGATCTCGTTCTCGGCGTCGAACTTGGCGCGCTGCTCGGCGGTGAGGAGCTGATCGATGATCAGCTCGAGGTCCTGGGCGGACGGGGGCGGGTTGCCGAGCGCGAAGAGCTCGCCATTGACGCGGATGAGCGGCGCCGTCGCGACCTTGATGTGCAGGTCGGATGCGCTCGAGCCCATCATCGAGTCGAGGATTTCGCGAACGTCCATGGCCCCTCCCCCCGGCGTGGCCGGAGTGTGCGGACCCCGTTCCCGGGGCCCGCGGGCGCAGCGCGCGGCCAGGCCGCGCGGGACGTCAGCTCGGGTCGATCAGGAACAGGGCCTGTCCGTACTCCACCGGTGAACCGCTCTCGACGAGGATCCGGGCGATGCGACCACGAGATTCACACTCGATCTCGTTCATCAACTTCATCGCTTCGATGATGCACACCGTCTGACCGATCTCGACCGACGAGTTCGCTTCGACGTACGGATCGGCGTCGGGCGCAGGCGACCGATAGAACGTGCCGACCATGGGCGAGACGACGGGCACGAGGTGGGCGTCCGGCTTCACCGGCTCGGCTGCCGCCACGGGCGCCGCGGCCGAAGCCGACGGAACAGGCGCGGCCGCCGGCCCTGCGTAGCCCGGCGGAGCGGAGAATCCGTAATGCATCGGACCTGCCGATGCGACGACCGGCAACGCACTGATCCGGATCGTGCGACCGCCCTCGGTGACCTCCAACTCGCCGATACCGCTCTTCTGCACGAGCTGGATGAGGCGCTTGATCTCGTTGAGATCCATCGCGCTCCCTTTCGACTCACCCGCCTCCATCATCGGCCGTTCGGGATCCGAACTTGAGCGCCGGCGTCGGGGGGGCAGGGTCTTGATCATGGGTGGGCCGGGGCGGCGGCGAGCGCCGATCCCGCTCCTTCGAGGATGCGGACGAGGGCGCGCAGGCCCAGTTCGTAGCTCAGGGGACCGAACCCCTGCACCACGCCGACGGCCGCTCCCGCGGTGAACGAACGGCGCCGGAAACCCTCCCGGCGATGGAGATTGGACAGGTGCACCTCGACGGCGGGCAGGCCGACGCCCGCGAGGCAATCGCGCAGCGCGAGGCTGGTGTGCGTGTAGGCGCCGGGGTTGATGAGGACGCCCTGGTAGCGGCCGACGGCAGCCTGGATGGCGTCGATCAGGCCGCCCTCGTGGTTCGACTGAAAGAAGTCCGCCTGCACCCCGAGGTCGGCCGCGAGGCGCTCGAGCGTCGCCTCGATCTGGGCCAGCGTGACGGTCCCGTAGATCTCCGGCTCGCGGCTGCCGAGCAGGTTGAGATTGGGGCCGTTGACGACCAGGATGCGCACGAGGACCTCCCGCCCTAGGGATCGGCACCGGTATCTTGCAGGGCCGCAAGAACTTGGGCGCGCGTCAAGGGCTGGCCGAACCTAGCAACGCCCAAACCCGTTGTCAATACGAAACGGGGCGCACCCCCCGAGCTCTTCTTGTCCAACCTCATGGCATCCCACACGTTACGGGCGGGGACCCGGCGAAGCCGAACAGGCAACCCGAGGGCCCGAAGCAACCGCTCCTGACGATCGCGGACAGAAGAATCAAGCAACCCCGCCCGCACCGCCGCATGCGCCGCCGCCATGATCCCAATGGCAACGGCCTCCCCATGCAACCACCGCTTGTACCCCCCCAACACCTCGAGCGCATGCCCGAACGTATGCCCATAATTCAAGATCTGCCGCACGCCCCCATCGCGCTCATCCAAAGAGACCACCCGAGCCTTCGCCCGCACCGACCGAGCGATCACGACGGCGAGCGGACCACGAGCCGCAACCCCACCAGCCGCAAGCACCGAAGCATGCTTCTCGAGCTGCACCACCAGCGCCCGATCGAGCGCAAACCCCACCTTCACCGCCTCGGCCAATCCCGCCCGCACCTGCCGCATCGGCAACGTCTCGAGCGTCCGCGGATCCGCATAGACGAGCACAGGCTGGTGAAACGCCCCCACCAGGTTCTTCCCCGAGAGCAAGTCCACCCCGACCTTCCCCCCGATGCTCGAATCAAGCTGCGCCAGCACCGTCGTCGGCACATGCACCAACGGCACCCCCCGCAACCACGTCGCCGCGACATAACCAGCAAGATCGCCGATCACGCCCCCACCCAACGCGACGATCGGCCGTCCCCGCTCATGCCCGGCTTCGGCAAGCCTCGCATAGAGCACGTTCGCGGCCGCAAGCGTCTTGGTGCGCTCGCCCGGAGGAAGCACGAGCGAGAGCCCGGGCTTGAAACCCGCGGCCCTGAGCGAGCGGCGCACCACTGCGCCATAGAGTCGATCGACCGTGCGGTCGGTGATGATGGTGATGCGACCGAGCGGAATGCGCGCGACCGTGCGCATCACGCGGCCCAGTCGGGCGAGGCCGCCGGGTGCGACGACAAGCGGGACGCCGGTTCCGCCGGCGTGAACTCGGATCGTGTGAGGGGCGATCATGCGAGGCTCCCACCTGAAGTGGAGTGGTCATGGGAAAGGAACAGATTCGACCTCCGGGCGCCGGCGGGGGCTTGCCCCGATTTCGTAGACGGTTTGGTTACGCTGCCTGAGTCGCCTGTGCCTTCTCGAACGCGGCCGGGATGACCTGCCCCAGCGTCGAGTGCCGTCTCCGCTGGTTCTTTGCCTCGCTGAAGCGGCCGATCCGGTCACTGAGCTCGCTCTTGACCGTCGAGAAGAAGCTCTTGGCGACGGCATTGTCGTAGCAGTTGCCACGCCGGCTCATGCTGCAGGTGACGCCCTGCGCCTCGAGGATGGTCTGGTAGTCCTCGCTCGCGTACAGACTGCCCTGGTCGGAGTGATGAAGGAGCCCGCCCGCCGGCCTCCGACGCTTCAGGGCGATCTCGAGCGCCCGAATCGCCAGGTGCCGATCGTTGACCACACTGACCGCCCAGCCCACGACGAATCGCGAGAACAGGTGGAGGATCGCCGCCAGGTAGAGCTTGCCGCTGCTACCGATCACGAACTCCGTGGTATCGCCGACCCAGCGCTGGTTCGGCGCCTCGGCTTCGAACTGCCGATCGAGAAGGTTCCCCGCGACCGCCTGCATTAGGCGCACGACCTGCTTCCTGCTGACGCGGGTCTTCTCCTCGATGGAGTGGAGCGGCTGGTGATGACGCCCGGGAAAAACGAGATTCGCGATCTCGCGGGTGCCTGCGAACCGCGGATCGAGCGCCTGGCTCGACCCGCACGCCATTGTCACGGGTATCCACCAGCAGAAGACCAATGGAAAGTGACTTAGCGCACACGCACCAAGCGCTGGGCCGCGACCTTGCCTTCCGATTCGGCACGCACGAAGTAGATGCCGACCCCAGCCACATGGCCTTGTTTGGTTCTGCCATCCCACACGAGTTCATTGCGGCCCGCCGGGTGCCACCCATCCGCGAGGGCGCGGATCTGGCGACCCAAGATGTCGTACACGCCCACTCGCGCGGAAGCCGCCCGCGGCAGGAGTAGCGAGAGGCGGACCTCGCCCGCGGACGGGCTTGCGCTCACAAGCCGAATGCTCATGTCCATAGGCGCGCCTGGATGTTCGACTCCCACGTATGGCGTAAAGGGACCAGTCCAATCGAATCCCGAGCCTGACGTGATTGTCGATCCAGCCACCGACTGACCGCCCGCGTCGAGGACGTTGACGATGCCGTTCCACGTAACGCCATCGCTGGAGAAGTCAGAGAGGCCGGTGCCGAACAACCCGGTGCCACTCACGCTGCGCATACCTGCGTTGGCAATTGCGTATATGCCAAGCGTGAAAGGCTGGCCAAAGGTAATGGGCGCACCAAAAGTGACAACCGCATCAACCGCAGAGTCGGCGACCGCATTGAACCCGTCAGTGGCGATGGCCCAGTAGCCTCTTGCGTTCGTGTAGAAGGGGTTGGCAACCATCAGTTGTTGGTTCAGATAGGGACTGAAGGTCAGGGAGGCGGAGCCGGGGTAGCCGGTGGTGTGAAGCGAGCCGCGGGCGCGGACTTGAAAGACGAGGTACCCCGCTTGGCCGGTGAGCGCTGGGTTGCCAACGGTAAGTGATTCCTTCCACCCACCCGTGGCGCTGCCAAGGGCGAAAAGCGCGTCGTGGGGTGAACTGTTCTGGGCAAAGGCACGGAAGGCGCCAAGATTGGCCGTGGCATCGGCAGTGTTGCTGATGAACCCACCTGAGTATGCGGCGGCAACTTGGGCAAACGAGGCCCCGGTGAACTCCTGTTCGCTGAAGTTCTCCGGAGTCCCGTAGTTGCCGGCCATGTCCTCCCCCGGGGTCATTCCGCCGCCGTTCGTTGAGGAGTATGCCCCAGCCTGCGCGAACCCTCCCGGGGCGAGAATGGTGCTCTGCGATATCGCCCCAGATGCGGTGGCCGAAACCAGAGCGATCAGCGCGGCTGCGAAAACGCAGCGTAGTGCCGCCATGGGCACGTCGAGGCTTGGCATCTCGGGGCTCCTATGGGTGGGTGAGAGTTGGTGGGCTTCACCTCTCGCGGCCCGCAATCTTAGCACGCGAACGCCTCGATCCAATACCCCTGTCGTGTGATGCCGACGACCCCGGACGGTCCAACCCAGCGTGAGGTCGCCACAAACCTTCCGACTTGTGGCATTGACCGGTCTTCCCGCGATTACAGCGACGGCGTCAGGTCGTACACGGGGGGGGGGCGCCGCGCGACTTGGTTGTCGAATGGTCAACCGTTCAAAGTCCCCTCCTGTCGCCCTCCTGTCCCCTTCTGACCACAGGACAAAGCCCCCCTCGCGGCGGCAGCCGCAAGTTGGGCTTGCCCCGGACGTGCCCCCAGCGCTGGTCCGCACGCCCGCACTCACTTCTGCAGGTGCGCTTCGACGAGCCAGCTGTACTTGTCGGTGTCGCGGGAGATGCTGGTGAAGAGGTCGCCGGTGTCCTTGTCGCCGAGATTGTCGGAGCGTTCGATCGCGTCGCGGACTCACTCACCGAAGCTGGCGAGGGTTTGGGCCGTGCGCTCGGCGTGTTCGCGGTCGTCCTTCACGTCGAGGGCGCAGGGCGGGATCGCAGCCTGCCACGGAGGAACGGCGGATGCCTCGGGGTCATCCGGTTCAGCCGCCGGTCTTGGCCCGGCTGCTCGAGTCGGGTGCGCCGGGCGTCTTCGCACGGAGCGCGCGCACGCGCTCGCAGTATTTCGATATGTTACAATCAAGCCGCGGCCGTGGCTTCGCGACGGGTACTTCTACCTAGTTGTGTCATCAAGCGGCGGTTGCTTCAAGAAGTGGATCGATATGCATTCGTAGCCCCGGTGATGTGCCCCCCAAGAAGTGATCCAACCGGCGGAGTCAGTAACTCTCCGCAGGTCATGCGCCCCGCAAATCTTGAACACAGCGGCTTGCGTAGAGCGCCGGGATCGGAATCCTTCGCGGGGATTGTAGACTCGACCTCGGCGCAGTACTTGGCCAGGGCATCCTGACAGCTTTCTCACTTCTGCAAATGCGCTTCGACGAACCAGAGGTACTTGTCGGTGTCGCGGGAGATGCCGGTGAAGAGGTCGGCGGTGTCCTTGTCGCCGAGCTGGTCAGCGCGTTCGATGGCGTCGCGGGCCTGCTCGCCGAAGTTGGCGAGCGCCTGGGCGATGCGTTCGACGTGGCCGCGGCCGTCCTTCACGTTGAGCGCGTAGGGCGGCAGTGTGGTGGCCTTGGCGACGGCTTCGATCGTGCCTTCGGCAGTGCCGCCCAGGGCGACGGCGCGCTCGGCGATCTCGTCGACCGCCGATTCGGCCGTCTCGGCGACCTTGTCGAACAGCTCGTGGAGCTGGAAGAAGGTCGGGCCCTTCACGTTCCAGTGCGCCTGCTTCGCCTGCATGTTGAGGTCGATGGCGTCGGCGAGGCGGGCGTTGAGGAGCGCGATGACTTCCTTGCGGACCTTGAGCGGCAGGTTGTTGCGGGTGGGGTTCATCGGTCCTCCGTGATCGATTGCGGGGCTGTGATGGGAAACGATCCCAGCGTACCACGGGGATGAGGCGGGTGCCTCGGAGGTCGTGCCGCTCAGCCGCCGGTCTTGGCCCGGCTGCTCGAGTCGGGCGCGCCGGGCGTCCGGGCGCGCAGCGTGCGGACGCGCTCGAGGAGTTCGTCGTGCGTCTTCGCATCGTGCAGGGAGTCGCCCCCGCCGGTGCTGCCCGCGGCGGCGGGCGTGGCGAGCAATTCGTCGTCGGGGCGTGCGCCGACGACAAGCTTGCCCTCGCGGCGTTCGTCGTTGCGCACCCACACGAGCGGCACGATCGTGCCGGGCGGGCTCCCTTCGACGCGGCGCATCAGGTCCTCGGGGCTCTGCAGCGTCTCGCCGGCCCAGCCGACGACCAGGTCGCCGGCGCGCAGGTCGAGCCGTGCGGCGGGGCTGCCGGGAAGCACGTCCTCGACGCGCACGCCGACCTTGAACGGCGTGCCCGGGCGCTCGGCGTCGACGATCTCGCCCTGCACCATGCGCACGCCGAGGAATCCACGGCGGACGACTCCATAGTTCTCGAGGTGGGTGATCAGCGTGCGCAGGTCGTCGGCGTGGACGGCGAACGTCGCGGAGCCGGCGCTGGGCGCGTCGGCCCAGTCGGGCGGCGCCTCGTCGAGGCGGCCGATCACCATGCCCAGCAGTTCGCCGCGCGCGTTGAGTGCGGCACCGCCGCTCGAGCCGGGATAGACGTCATTGGAGAGGAGCAGGAGCGAGCCCAGCGGCTTCGAGTACACGCGGCGCACCTTGCCGTAGCTGATGCGCGGATTCTTCCCCACGCCCGAGCCTACCGCCGACACCGCGTCTCCCACCGGATCCACGCCGGGCGGCGCCAGCCTGAGCGCGATGAGGTCGGTCGCCGACACCGAGAGGAGCGCCACGTCCGAGTCGAGATCGATGCCGAGCAGCATGGCCGGCAGCTCGCGGCCGTCGTCGAGGCGCACGGCGATCGCGTCGCAGTCACGCACCGCCGAGGCGACGGTCACGATCTTCCCGCGCGTGTCGATCACCACTCCCGAAGCCAGGCTGCGCGGCCTGCGGGCGCGACCGTCGGCACCTCTCTGCAGGCTCTCGTCCGAGCGCACGCCGAGAACCGTGACGACCGACTGCAGCGCGCCGATGCTGGCCTGCGCCAGGTCGTCCGGCGGGGCGGCCGCATACACCGAAGCCGCGCCTCCGGCCGTCGTCAGCACGACGGCAAGGAGCGCGGCCCCGAGGAAGCGACGGAGCATGATCAGAACGTGATGCTGGCGGCTTCGCCCCGCACCGACGTCGGCGTGTAGCCGCGTCCGCGCTCGTGCCGGAGCCTGACGGGATCGAGCACGAGTTCGACGTCGGCGGTGTGGTCGAACAGGCTGTCCGGGATCATCGGCGCGGCGGCGGCGAGCGCGGCGTTCGTCGTCGCCGGTGCGCGGCGTGCCGGCGTGCTCGCCTCGCGACGCGGCGCGGGATCCGCTGCCGCAATCGTCGTCGGCTGTGCGGGCGCGGGCGCAGGGATCGCAACGACGGGTGACTCTGTTGCCTTCGGCAGCGCTGTGGCGACCACCGGGGTGTTCGTCGTCATCGGGCCGCGCAGCAGGAAGGCGCTGATGCCGAGCGCGACCACGAACGTCGCCGCCAGCGCCATGGCCGGGCGGCCGAACGAGATCTCGAACGACGGCATGGACGGGAACGCGAAGATGCGCCGCTTCACCGGCGCCTCGTTCTCGCGACGCAGGGCCTCGGCGAGGACCCGCGTGGCGAAGTCGTCGCTCACAGCCGGACGCGGCAGCGCCTGCACCAGCTCGAGGGTGCGGGCCAGCTCGTCGTACTCGCGACGGCAGCCTCCGCAATCCTTCATGTGCAATTCGAGCCCGTCGCGCTCGGCGGCGGTGAGTTCGTCGTCCCAGGCGAGACCGAAGAGGGACTGCGCGCGTTCGCAAGCGATCATTCGAGGGCTTCCCGGCGGAGCATCGGCTCCAGTTTGCGTTTCAGCATGAGCCGGGCGCGATTGATGCGCGAACGCACCGTGCCGCCCGGAATCTTCAAGATCTGCCCGATCTCCTCGTACGCCAACCCGTCAATGTCCCTGAGAACAAGCGCCACGCGGTAACGCTCGGGCAACGTCGCGATTGCCGCCCCGACCACCCCGGACAACTGTGCTCGTTCGAGGTCCACCTCCTTGTTCGCCTTGGGATCCGCGAACTGCATGGAGGC
>JANOEH010000230.1:0-5187 GCA_031413115.1 Candidatus Eiseniibacteriota bacterium
CTTCGGGGTTGTGATAGGTCGCGTACACCGGGCACACGCTCTCGCACGGAGCCGCGCCGCAGTGCTGGCACATGACCGGCACGTGGCGGACCTCGAGCTTCCCGTCATGCTCCTCGTAGAAGCGCTCGATGCGCAGCCACATCATCTCGCGGCCCTTGTCGACCTGCTCCTTGCCGACGAACGCGACGTTGTTCTCGGCGCTGCAGGCGATGACGCAGGCCTGGCAGCCGTTGCACGAGTTGAGGTCGACGACCATGCCCCACTTGTGCTTGGCGTGCAGTGCATACGCCGAGTTCGGCGCTTCCTTGGCGGCACTGGCGATCGGGTCGGCGGGCACCGGCGAGCCGACGAAGCCGGGCTTGTGCATCGCCGGGTCGCCGTGGCCGCCTTCTCCGTGCGCGGCCGCGCCGTGGGCGTCGGCTTTGCCGGTGACCACGGTCAGCGGGATGGCCTGCGCGATGCCACGCCCCATCTGCCGCGACTGGCCGCCGGTGTAGGGATCGCCGCCGAGGTAGGCGAGCTTGTACTTCTTGCCGGTCTTCGCCAGCGTCGTCTTGACCGCGACGTAGGCGAGCCCACCCGACGCGTCGTCGTAGGTGGCCGGCAGGAAGCCGGCGACGTTGCCGCCGCGCTTCCAGTAGCGACCGCCGTCGGCGGTATGACCCTGACCCGTGGCCACGGCGAAGACGTCGGGCCGGATGCCGATGTAGTCGTACGCGGCGGTCTCGAGCGTGCCCGCGGGCGTCTTGAGCGCAACGTGATCGCCGCGCTTGAGACCGAGCTTCGTCATCGTGTCGGGATGGATCTCGACCCAGTGGTCCCACACGACCTTGGTCACCGGGTCGGGCAGCTCCTGCAGCCACGGCTTGTTGGCGCCGCGACCGTCGTACATGTTCGGCGACGCGTAGACCACCAGCGGCGTGCCCGCGGCATCGCCGCCGAGTTCGGCCACGCTGAAGCCCACCCCCGCCAGGCCACCCGAGAGCGCGAGCGCCGGTGCGGCGGATGCCACGGCGAAGGAACCGCCGGCCGCGAGCGCCGCGTCCCACGCCGCGCCCGGTCCACCCCACGCAGCGGTCAGCACGTCACGCCACGTCGCGGCGGCGAGGAGGCCCGGCGTCCTGCCCAGGGTCTTCGCCGCGGCGAGCAGCACGTCGGGCGTGCTCTTCGTCTTGAACACGGGGCGCATGGCCGGCTGGAGCAGCGAACGCACGCCGCTCCACGCCTGGGCGTCGCCCCACGACTCGAGCGGGTGATGATCGGGCAGGATCAGGTCGCACAGCTGCGCTGTCTCGTCGGGATCGATCGAGAACGACACCTTGAAAGGCACCTTGCCCGCCGCGGCCGCGAAGCCGAGCGCCCGCGGCAGCGAGTACGCCGGATTCGTGCCGTGCACCAGCAGCACGCCGACGCCGCCGCCGTTCATGCGCTCGATCGCCGGCGCGAGATCGCGCGGCGCGTGCGTGCGGCCGAGGTCGAGCGTGCGGCCGAAGTGGAGGGCGGTGCCGAGCCCCCCGCCGACCGAAGTGAGGACGTTGGCCGCGACGACCGCGTGCGTCGCGCGCGCGCTCTGCGCCTGCACGCCGCCGGCGATCGCCAGGCCGGGACCGTTGGCGGCGAACTCGCGCGCCAGGCGGACGAGCACATCGGCGGGAACGCCCACCTGCTCGGCCACGTTTGCGGGCGCGTACGGCGTGAGGTCGAGCCCGCCGGTCGAGCCCTTCGCCAGGCCCTCGGCGACGATGACCTGGGCCATGGCGAGTGCGGCCAGCGCCTCGGCGCCGGGCTTGATCGCGACCCACTCGTCGGCGTTCGAGCCCGTGAGCGACAGGCGCGACTCGAAGGCCACGAGACGGCCCGCGTCGGTCGTGCTCCCGCCATGGCGCGATGCGAACGTGCGCGCGTACTCGACGGGCGACAGCCAGGTCTCGAGGAAGTCGGCGCCGAGCGTGAACACGCTGCCGGCCGCCGCGAAGTCGTAGGTCGGGATCTCGGCGCGCCCGAACGCGAGGCGATTGCCCTCACGTAGCGCCTCCCACGCGAACGGCTCGTGCACGATGCGCTCGGCCGAGCCCAGCGCGCCGACGAACGCGTCGTACAGCGCCGCGCGGGTGCCGGTCTCCTGCCCGGTCCAGAACTGGATCGCACCCGCGGGGGCGGCCAGCTTCCCGGCGAGGAGCTTCTCGGCTTCCTCCCAGGTGATCTCCTTGAACGAGCCGTCGGCCTGGCGCTGCTTCGGGTGGGCGTGACGATCGGGGTTGTACAGGCCCTGCAGAGCCGACTGGCCGCGCGCGCACAGCGAGCCCAGGTTGACCGGATGCGACGGGTTCCCCTCGAGCTTGATCGCCCGGCCCTCGCGCGTCTTCACGTGCAGGCCGCAGGCGGCCGGGCACTCGCGACAGGTCGACGCGTAGTACGTGGCCACGCCCGGGATGATGTTCTCGGGCGCGGTGACGTACGGCTGGATCAGCTCGTTGGGCGGCGGGAACTCCAGACAGCCGGCACCGGCGGTGGCCGCGGTGGCCACGCCGACCAGCTTCAGGAACTCGCGCCGCTTGAGGGGCAGCGGCTGCTCGTGGATGTCGTCGCTCATGAAGGTTCCGGTCCTACTTGTGACAGACGACGCAGTCGAGACTCGCCGGTGCCTTGACGTTCTCGCGGTTGGCCTTGTGACAATCGACACAGAAGCCCATCTGGAGCTTCACCACCGGGTACACGACCGGCATGGTCTGCACCGGGCCGTGGCAGGTCTGGCAGGCGACGCCCGCCTTGACATGGCGCTTGTGATTGAAGTTCGCGTGGTCCGGCAGCTGGTGGATGTTCACCCACGGAATCGACACGCCATCTTCGTAGTACTTGGTGAGCTTGGCGATCTCGGCGCTGGGCTCCTTCTGCCCCGACGCCTTCTTCACGTAGGTGTGGCAGCCCATGCAGGTCGAGACGTTCGGGATGTTGGCGATGCCCGACTTGGCCACGTTGGTGTGGCAGTAGCCGCAGTCCATGCCGAGCTTGCCGGCGTGCAACTCGTGGCTGTAGGCGATGGGTTGCGCGATCGCAGGACCCGTCGGCTTCGTCGGGATCCCGGGATTGAGCGTGTCCGTGGGCTTCGCCGCCTGCAGCGAACTCGCGGCGAAAAAGAGTCCGCCAACCGTCAAGGCGAACCCAAGGAGCAGGACGAATCGAGTGCGTGTCATCGGGCGGCGATGATTCCTCGGGGAACGGAGGGATCGGTCACGCGGCCGCGGCGAAGAGGGTTCTCCGCGGAGGTCGTGAATTTTTTCTCAAGCCTGCGGCACAGTAGCGACGGCAGCGGACACCGTCAACACTTTTCCCCTACTGTGCGGGCTGAGCGCCGCGCTCCGCGCGACGATCCAAGCCCTAGCGCCTCGCTAGGCTTGCAACCCGGAGCCGCCATGGCCGCCTGGCAACCCGAACTCGACGTCGCGCTCGCCGCGGCGCGCCGTGCCGGCGAGGTCGCGCTCTCCTTCTATCGCCGCGATCCGCAGGTGACGATCAAGCCCGACCGCTCGCCGGTGAGCGAGGCCGACCACGCCGCCGACGCGGTCATCGTCGCCGCACTGCGCGCCGCGTTTCCCGACGACGCGATCCTCACCGAGGAATCCGGCGAGACCGTCGGCCGGAGCGGGCGGCGCTGGATCGTCGATCCGATCGACGGCACGCGCCCGTTCCTGCGCGGCCTCCCCCACTGGTCGAACCTCATCGCACTCGAGGCCGACGGCCGCATCGTCGTCGGCGTCATGCACCTGCCGGCACTCGGCGAGCTCTACGCAGCCGCGCGCGGACTCGGCACGTGGAAGGATGGCGTGCGCCTTGCGGTCCGCACGGAAGCCGCGGCGCCGGCCGAGGCGTTCATCACGCTCGGCCAGCTCGACAACGCGTTGCGCGGCCTGGGCCCCGTCGCATTCGAACGGCTGGTGGATACGGTCGCGCTGGCGCGCGGATACGGCGATGCGTGGGGCCCGGCGCTGGTGCTCTCGGGAGTGGTCGACGCGTGGTTCGAGCACGACGTCGCGGCGTGGGACATC
The DNA here is from genome assembly GCA_031413115.1 of Candidatus Eiseniibacteriota bacterium. Lineage (GTDB taxonomy): Bacteria > Eisenbacteria > RBG-16-71-46 > RBG-16-71-46 > DASYSL01 > JANPEF01. The sequence continues at coordinate 4,047 of JANOEH010000230.1, forward strand.
GCCCCCTTCCCCGTGCTGTTCGAGGAAGCGGGTGCGACGTTCACCGACTGGAAGGGTGCGAAAGGCTGGCCGACGCGAACCGGGATGGCGGCGCACCCGGCGCTGCATGCGCAGTTGCTGGAGCTGATCACGCGCTGAGCGCGCGCGACTCGACCGTTATTCCCGTTATTCCAGACCCAGCGCGTGCAGCTCCTCCTCGTCCATGCCCAGCGCATGGCCGATCTCGTGCAGCAGCGTGACGCGCAGTTCGTCGACGACCTCGGCGCGGGCCCCTCCGAAGTGCTCGATGTTGCGCCGGAAGACATGGATCGTCCCCGGTTGCACGCCCGACGACGTGCTGGTGCGCTCGGCGAACGACGTGCCGGTGAAGAGCCCGAGCAGGTCGGGCGGCAGCGGCGGATCGCTCTCCTTCAGCAACTCCTCGGACGGATACTCCTCGACCAGGATCGCGACGTCGTCGAGAGCGCGCTTGATGCGCGGCGGCAACGGCTCGATCGCGTCGTGCACGACGCCGTCGAGTTCGTCCTCGTCGAGCCGCTCGGGAACCGGGTAGTGCTCCTTGTCGTGCTGCCATGCCCGCTGAAACTCGATCATCGCCTCGGGATAACGCCCGCGCCACTCGAGCACGCGACCGAGCCAGTGATGCGCCTCGGCCCAATCGGGCTCGGTAAGCAATGCGCGGCGCAGTTCCTTCTCCGCCGTGAGCGACTCGAGCCGGAAGAAGTGGCACACACCGAGCGCACCGCGCGACTCGACATCGTCGGGATCGGTGGCGACGGCTTCTTCCAGCCACTCGAACGCGTCCTCGTACTCGCCGGCGTAATAGAGCGCGAGTCCGAACATCGCACGCACGTCGGGATCGGCGTCGTCGGCCTGCGCGGGCTCCTCGAGGAGGTCGAGCGCCTTGTCGATGTCGCCGGCGTCGAGCGCTTCCTCGGCTGCCGTCAGCAGTGCGTCGACTTCATCATCGTCGGGATCGAGCGGTTCGTTCGGTGCCATGCATGCACTGTAGTCCCTGCACGTTCACTTTCGCAACCTTCGTACGCTATTTCGTCTTGCTGCTTGACCACGTGGGCGCGGCCCTGCACTTTGGGATCCATGTGCACCCTGATCGTCGGCATCGATCGACCGCGCGCCGGGC
>JANOEH010000231.1:0-18796 GCA_031413115.1 Candidatus Eiseniibacteriota bacterium
CTGAACGAGGTGTTCCCGAAGGGGATCCTGGTGCCGCAGCGCCTGATCGGCAGCAACGTGATCCACATGCCGACCTTGAAGACGCACGTCTTCACCACGACGACGGGCGCGATGAAGAACGCCTTTGGCGGCCTGCTCCAGGAGAACCGCCACTGGACGCACGCGGTGATCCACGAGACGCTGGTCGACCTGCTCGCCATCCAGAAGGAGATCCACCCCGGGCTGTTCGCCATCATGGACGGCACCGTCGCCGGCGACGGGCCCGGCCCGCGCGCCATGCGTCCGCGGATCGCCAACCTAATCCTCGCCTCGAACGACATGGTCGCCATCGATGCGATCGGCGCGAAGCTCATGGGCATCGACCCGATGGGCCTCAAGTACATCCGCCTGGCGCACGAGGCGGGCCTGGGCGTCGGCGATCCCGCCGAGATCGAGCTCGTTGGCGACGACGTCTCCGGGGTCAACCTGCACTTCTCGCCCGGCGAGGACACGCTGGCCTCGCGCGGACAGAAGCTCATCTACTGGGGGCCGCTCAAGCCGCTGGAGCACTTTCTTCTACGAACTCCGATCGTGCCCTGGGCCTTTGCCGCTTCGCGGCTGTATCACGACGCCTACTGGTATCCGTTCGTCGGCAAGCCGCGCGTCGAGACGATCCTGCAGAGTGAGTGGGGCAAGCTGTTCACGTCCTACGGCCCGGGACGGACCGTGGCGGACGACTGGACCGAGGCGGGAGTTCGCAAGTAGCGGGCGACGAAACTGTCGGCGATTGACGGGAGGTCGTTGCGGTCCAGCGGGTCGCGGGACGGCGCCGCACGGCCCACGCCTCACGCCGCGCCGGTCGCGCGCCGGTCGCGCGCCAGGAATCGACTTGTTGTTGCGATTCGTCCCCGGACAGGCGCAGACTCCAATTGTCGAGTCGTGACGATCCGAAGATTCGGATCGCCGCTCGAGGCGCGCCTCCGAAGACAGGCTGTCCATGCGTGCCCATGACCTCAAGCATCTGAGCGACGCGGCTCTCCTTCGTGATCTGGCCGGACTCGTCGTCCGTGATCGTGTGATCACCGCAGCGCTTCTCGCCCACATCGCCGAAGTCGATGCCCGGGGCCTCTACCGGTCCGCGGGTTACTCTTCCATGTACGCCTATTGCGTCGAGGAACTCCGCCTCTCCGAGGATGCGGCCTACAAGCGGATTCAGGCGGCACGCGCCGGCCGGAAGTTTCCGGCGCTTCTTGTCGCCCTGGCCGAGGGTCGCCTCCACTTGACTGGACTGGGCTTGCTCGTGCCGCATCTCACCCCCGAGAACGCGGACGAGTTGCTTGCCGCAGCGAGCGACCAGAGGAAGTCGGCGATCGAGGGGATGCTCGGGCGGCGCTATCCCCGCATGGAGGTCGCCGCGTACGCGCGCACCCTGCAGCCGATGCCCGCTGCGCTGGTACCCCAACTTGCGCCGGCGCAAGTCGCGCCCCTCTCGGCCCGGCCCGCGCCCGACGGCGAGCGAGCGCCGGCGCAAGTCGAGGTGGCGTCCGGGGGTGAACTTGCGCTGGCGCAAGTCGAGGAACCCGCCGACGGTGGACTTGCGCCGGCGCAAGTCGAGATGCCGGCGCTATTCCTGCTCCAGATCACGATCGGCCAGGGTGCACAGGAAAAGTTGCGCTACGCCCAGGACCTGCTCAGCCACTCCATCCCCTCGCGCGACGTGGCTCTTGTTCTCGAACGGGCACTCGAAGCCCTGATCGAGCAATGCGAGAAACGGAAGTTCGCTATCACTCCTCATCCCCAGGTGCCCCGGCGCTCCGGTGTGGGCAAGCGCCATGTTCCGGCCCACGTGAGGCGCGCCGTCTGGGAGCGGGACCGGGGCCGATGCACCTTCGTCGGGGGCACCGGAAACCGCTGCTCGACGCGGTCGTTTCTCGAGCTCGACCACATCGATCCGGTGGCCCGTGGGGGGCTCGCGACCGAGGACCGCATGCGATTGCGTTGCCGGGCCCACAATCAGTACGAGGCCGAGCGTGTCCTTGGAGCACAATTCATGGAGAGGAAGCGTCTCGAGGCTCGGCTACGAGTGTCGCCGAGAGACGAGCCGGCGCATGTGCCGGACACGGGGGAGGCGGGTGCAGGGGAGGTGGGCGCGTGGATGGTGCCGAACGACCCCGCGGGCGCCGGGCCCGCCGGGCCCAGCCAGCCCGGTCAGCCCCGTCCCCCGGTGCCGGAGTGAACCCCACGCGCTCGGCCGGAACTACGCCTCGCCACCCGCACGCTCGCGGAACATCCGGCCGATGGCGAAGGCGACGCCCAGCCAGAGCAGAATCAGCCCCACGTTGACCATCGCGAAGTGCTTCGGCGTGAACGCAAGCCACGTCGTGCCCGCGAACACGAGGCCGGCCGACAGCACGTCCCCGAAGCGCACGAAGAACGTGTCGATGGCCTGCTTGGCCTTGTACTTGGCCTCGCGCGACGTGGGCAGGAACAGCGTCTGCCGGGTCGTGTTGTTGAGCGAATAGTCGAGTGAGTTCTCGGCGATCTTGGCACCCCGGATGATCGCCAGCGCAGGTGCCACGGCGAGGATCGCATAGGCGCCGAAGGCGACGACCGGCAACACGAGCAGGGCGCCGCGCACCCCGATGAACTTGATGATCCGCGACACCAGGAACAGCTGCACGATCGCCGAGACCGTGTTCACCCAAAAGAAGTAGTTGCCGTAGAACGAACCGATCCACGCGCCGATGTCGGCTTCGGCCAGCAGTCCCTGGGACACCCGGTCCCTGGCGATGTTCGTCAGCGTCTCTCCGAGGATGTACTCGCCGGTCGAGTTCACCACGTTGAGCAGGATCATGAGCCCGGCGATGAACAGGAGATAGCGATCGGCGAAGACGAGGGCGAAGCCGCTGCGGCCGGTGATCGCCGCGTCGGCATCCCCTTGGGCCGCGGCGGCGGGATCGTTCGACTTCGCGGCGGCCCGTTCCTTCGCGTGACCCCTCTCGCGCGCGTGCACCAGGTTCGTCAGCACGATGCACAGCGCGAGGATTCCGGCGGCGATGCCCATGAGCGGGTAGAGCCCGAAGCTCTCGATCAGCTGTTCGGCGCCCCACGAGCCGGCGATCGCCCCGAGCGAGGCGCCGAAGGCGACAATGGCGAACAATCGCTTGCCCTGCTCGACGGTGTACACGTCGTTGGCAAAGGCCCAGAACTGGGCGATGATCATCAGGTTGAAGATCCCCACCCAGATGAAGAACGACACGCCCAGCGCGAGCTGCCCGCCCCCGGCGACGGCCGCCGCGCCGCCCGCGGCGTCGGCCTCGCCGGGCAGCGCGCCGGGCACGCCGACCGCGCGAGCCCAGACGAAGAATGCCGCGAGGCACGCGATGAAGAACAGCGTCACGCCATTGATCAGCCTGACGCGCGAGACACGCGATGCGATCGCCGAGTACACGGGCACGAGCAGGATGAGCAGCCCGGCGATCGCCGCCGAGGCGTAGCTCTTGATCTCGGCGCCGCCGCCTTCGGCCGCCAGCACCAGCGGCTCGCGGATCGTCTTGATCAGGTAGTAGCTGGCGAGCAGCAGGAAGACGTTGAGCAGGAGGAGCAGCGCGGTCGTGCCCTCGCCCCCGCGTACGTCGGAGAAGAGGTTGAGCACGCGGTCGAGCGGTCCGCGCCGGCCGGCATCGGCCGGGAGGGCGCCGGGATCAGCGGTGGCGTTCATCAGCGGCCTCCTGGGGGAGTGCGGCTCGGGGCGCCCGGCTTGGAAGCCGGCTTGGTCACCGGCTTGACGGCCGAGGCCGAATCCGCCGGGGCGGTGGTGCGATCGGTGGAGGGTTTCTCCTCGCTCGGCGTCGGCTGCTTCGGGCCGCCAGCGGGGGGAATGACGATCTTCTTCTGGTCGATTTCGGGGATGCCGAAGCGCTTGAGGTCGATTGCCAGGTGGTCGATGAGCTGGTCCTTGCCCTTCGCGTCGACGGCGTAGGTGTTCAAGTCGCCGCCTCCGAACCAGAAGCGCATCACCGTGTACGAGAACGTCATGCTCGCGTAGACGTCCTCCGGCTTGAATCCGCAGTCTGGAAGCTCGTAGGCGGCGAACATCCGCCCCGCCTCCTCTCCCGTCGGAATCACGTGCAGGGGGCTTCCGGCCCCTCCGGAGACGATGCAGACAAGCACGGCGTCCCCGCACACGAGGGCGGCCCGCTGGTAGGCGTGCTCATGGCCCGAAACCAGGATCGCGAGGCCCGCCTCGCGCAGCGCGGTCACCATCGTGGCGCGTCGGGCGGAGAGCAGGCTGTCCGACTCCCACTCGGGGCGGTGGAACCCCCCGCAGAAGGGGGGGTGGTGCAGGAAGACCATCGCCGGACCCTGGTGCTCCTTGAGGCGGGCCACCATCCAGGTGAACTGCTCGTTCGTCGCCGCCACCTCGTCGTCGCGCGACCAGTAGTGCTTCGGATCAGTCATCGGGTTCGAGTCGAGGGCGATGAAGCGCACCCAGCCGTCGGCCGAGTCGAAGCAGTAGTTGAGCAGGTTGCCCGTGATCGGCAGTCCCGTCGCCGTGTGCCAGTTGGCGAGACCGAGCGAGTCATCGGTCCGCTCGTGGTTGCCGGCGATCGGCATGTAGGGCACACGGTCGTAGAGCGGCCTCGTGATCTGCAGGAAGCGCTCCCAGTGCTTGGGATAGCGGCCGTCCTTGACGATGTCGCCCGAATTGATCACGGCGGACACGCGACTGCCGCCGGCCTCGATCGAATCCATGCGGGCGAGGATCGCGTTCATCACCGGGACTTCGCGCCCGTAGCTCGGGTTCTTCGAGATGAGGGAGGGGATGTCGCGCCAGAGAGCGAAGTCCGGGATCGTTCCCCGGACGAGGAGGATCGGAATGTTCACGAGGCCCTTGAGGATGCGCAGCGGATTGAGCGAGAAGATGCCCTTGATCGCATCCGTGTTGTTGCGGAACTTGGTCGAGCGGTAGGACGGGCGGTTGTCGCCCATGATCACCACGCTGAGCGTGTCAACGGTGTAGCCCTCGCGCAGGCGGCCGAGGTGCCGCCGCGCGCTGTCGGCGGTGCCGGGCTGAAAGCCCACGAGCGTGTCGGCAAACATGGCGCGCAGGGGGATGCTCGGGCGCGAGTCGGGGGTCCGTTCCCGGTTGCGCTTCCTCTCGTGCTCCTCGTGCTCTTCGCCCTCCTCGTCCTCCTTCTCGTCGCGCTCCCGGGGGATTCCCGCTGCAACGCGCGAGGAGTCCTGCGCCTTCGCGATGTCCGCGGGGACGACCGGGGCGATCGGGTCGACGAACGACAGCTTGCCCATCTGAGCGCAGCCGGAACCGAGCAGTGCGAGCAGGATCGCGGTGACGAGACTCGTCGCCAGGGCCCTCATCCGTGCACCACCCGCTCGAGGATCCAGTCGCTGCCGTCGCGCCGCAGGTGCACGGTTGCCGGCTCGGCCGGGTCGTCGTCGACTCCGATCTCGAGCTCGATGGCGTTGGCGCCGGCGGCGATCGCATCGAGCGAGATCGTCGTGGCCCGCAGAACCTGGATCGAGGGCGCGCCGGCTGTGCGCTTACCCTTGGACGAACTCACGCGGACGCGGTAGGCCCGCGGGGACGCGAGCTTCCGATCGACGGCGAGATCGCGAAACTGGAGCCTCCCGGCCTGGACGTGGAAGAAATCGACGGGCGCCACACGCTCGAACCAGTAGCGCGCCACGCTCTCGCGCCGCTCCGTCAGGATGCGGAGCAGCAACGGTGCGACGCGCGGATCCTCGTAGCCGACGGCGTCGATCGCCGCGGCGATCTGCGCATCGCTGAATGAGGCAACGAGCTTCGCCCCCCAGTAGCCGTCGCGCGCGGTGCGCTTGCCGAACGCCGGGTGGGGCATGAGCGGCTTGAAGTCGTCTGGCTCGTAGCGCTCGGCGGAGAAGTTGCCCAGGGAGGGGATGCCCGTTTCCTGCCAGCCGCCCCGCCACGGCTCCCTGGCCATGCCGAACGTCAACAGGCGCTTCATCGTCCAGCCCCAGTCGAGCCGGTACTCGTAACCGTTCCGCTCGCCCTTCGCCCCTTCGGCGGCGGCGCCGAGCGACGCACCCAGGTCGAGCAGGTGATGGCGGACGTGGCCGAGCGAGTCCTGCGTCTCGATGAACGTGTCGAGCGACTGGTGGTCCTTCGTGTCCCAGCTCCCGAGCCACGACATGAGGACATAGAGCCCGCGCAGCTCGCGTCGGTCCCGGTGCTGGTAGAGGTCGTTCGCATCGTCGGGTCGGCGACCGCTCATGTCGATGTGTCCGACCGGCGCCCCGTCGAGGAACAGGCTGGCCTGGGCGTAGGAGCGGTCGTCTGCGCCGAGCGCCCCGTAGGTGAGCAGCGTGTCGAGGTCGCCGGGGAGGAACGGCCTATCGCCATCCTCGCCGCGGGCGAGATCCTCGTCGATCTTGAGCTCCCCGCGGCTGAACGTGAACGCCATGTCGTGCGGCACGTTGTAGCCGGCGGCGTGGAGCAGGCGGCTGACGACGACATCGGCGCCCGAGCCGAGCTGCGGATGACCGGACGGATCGAGCTTGATCACCCAGCGCCGATCCGCCGCGTCCTTGATGATGAAGCCCGGGTTCATGCCCGAGGTCTTGTACGACTTGATCGTGTAGGGGGGCGTGGGCCGGATGCCGTCCCCGGGGCCACGACGGACCGCGTCCGGGGTCACCGCGCGGAGGTGGTTGCGGTTCGTGAACCACGTCGAGTTCGGCACCTCGTCGAAGCGATTCACGTTCACGCTCTGCGGCTTGGTCCCACCGGTGAGCTGTCGGGAGAGCCACACCAGCTTGTCGGGCACGTCGAACGCGTGCGACAGTGGCTCGACCACCCCCTCGCGGAACTGGTGGGCGTAGAGGTTCTTCTCGCGCACGGCGGGCTTCACGATCGGCCGGCCGTCATGGTCGACGCCCGTTCGCGGGTCGACTGTGACACCCTCGGCGCGAGGATCGGGAGCGAGCGGGAGCAGGGCCAGAGCGAGCACGATCGCGAGGAACTCGTGGCGGTTCATCAGAAGTCTCCATTGAGCGTGACGGCTGCGCGAAACCCGTCGGTCCCCGTGGCGACCTGCAGGCGGGCGACGGCGCCCTCGCGAAGTGCGTAGCGCAGGCCTCCGCCGTAGCTCTCGTGCACGTCGGACATGCGCAGCCGGCTGGCCGACGAGGCCACCTCGCCCACCTCGGCGAGGCCCAGCGCCCAGAGCCGGTCGGCGATGAGCCAGCGGTACTCGGCGTGGGCGAGGACGAGGTGCCGGTCGACGAATCGATGGGACGAGAAGCCGGCGAAGTTGGTCAGGCCGGCCGCCTCGGGCAGGCGGTAGAACGGGATCACGGCGTCGTCGCGCACCGGATCGACGCTGTGGTGGAGGGCGCGCAGCGCGATCACCCGCCGCTTCGAGGCGACCGGAACGTAGCCGCGGGCCTCGAGCTTGAACTGCCACAGATTGAAGTCTCCACCCCCCTGGGCGTTCACCTTGCGGGCCTCGAAGCGCCCGTGGACGCCGGAGGTGGGATCGCTTCGGTCGGCGACCAGGGCCAGGTCACCACCCAGTCCGTAGGAGAACGCTTGCGATGCATCGTCGATGCCGGGGGCCTCGGCCGGAGAGAACACCTCGAGCACACCGGGGCTCGAACCATTGTAGCCGCGGCGCGCGCTCGTGACGTCGTAGCCGCCGAGGAGCTGCAGCGAACGGCCGACGCGCCCGAGGCGCAGGGCGACGTCGGCCACGCCGACCTCGTCCAGGTAGATCGACTTGTCCGCCTTGCTCGTCGAATTGCCGACTCCATAGTAGGAGCGGAAGGGCCGGTAGTTGTAGTTGGTGATCGCCAGCACTCCCCAGCGGTCGTCGACGGTGCCCCGGCGGTATGCCAGCTGGGCCTTGCGCGAATCCCTCAGCGACCACGAGCCGGCGGTGCTCCACTGCGTCTGGTGCGCTGGATCGAGCACCGAGACGACGCGGATACCGAACGCCGGGTCGGACTCGCCGGCGTACAGCACGGCCGGACGGATCTTGAGTCCCGGGGACTTCTGGTCGTGCAGGCTCCGCGGAACGACGCCCGCGCCGGCGACGCCCGCAATCGCCTCGGCTCCCCGGGCGACGAGGCGCAGCGGCAGGAAGAGGATGCGAAACGGCGTGCGCAGGACCGTCTCGCCGACGGGCTCCCCGACTTCGTCGGAGACCCGGGGGCCCGGTGCGGTCGGATCGCCGTCGAACGTCCCCGGGGGCAAGGGCGCGACCCAGCCGGAGTCCCCGAAGGCGGGATTCGCCTGGGCTCGCGCTTCCACGCCGGTGCCGGCCGTGGCCAGCGCGACCAGCAGGCAGGCGACGCGACAGGGCACGTTGCTGGGAAGAGGCGGGAATTCTGTGCCGAGCCGCATCCGCGGGACTCCTCATTGCATCTTCGCAACATCGAAGGAGAGGATGGGCGCCTGCGCGCACACCGGATTCGCCATGATCAATTTCCGGATCCGACAAGGATCCGGACTCTCAGCGAAGCCAGCGTGGATGGCTCCATCATTAGAACCCAACGCGGTGATCCTGTCACCCACGAATCACGCAAGCGGTCCGCGAGCAAGGACTTCCCCGGCTCGCAGGCTCGACGCGAACCGCCCCGGGGGCTACATTCGGAGCGGCTTCGCCCGTGAGTGTCCCGCTTCCCCGAGGTGTCGATGGCTCGCTTGCTCGTGGGTGAACGGCTCGATCGTCGCCTCGACCTTGAGTCCGGGGACCGCCTCGTGCTCGTTCTCATGGGCGGACAGATCGCGATCCTGCTCGCCGCCTACACGATCGCCAAGGTCCTGCGCGACTCGATGTTCCTCACGGCCTACGGCGCGAACGCCCTGCCCTGGGGATACGTCGCAGTGGCCGCGGTGGCGATCGGGCTGATCGCCCTCGAGTCGCGGCTCGCCCGTCGACTCCCTTCGAACCGGGTCAGCGGGCTCACGCAGTCGGCGGCGATCGCGTTGAGCGCCGCCGCGGCACTGATTTCGCCGAGCCATCCCTCGTGGCTGCCCGCGGCGTTCTACGTGTGGACGGGCAGCCTGACCCTCCTGCTCGTCTCGCACTTCTGGATCGTGGCACTCGACGCCTGGGACAGCCAGCGGGCCCGCCGGATCTTCCCGCTGCTCACCGGGTCCGGCCTCCTTGGAGGTGTCGCCGGCGGCGTCTTTGCCGGTGTCTTCGCCGGCCGGCGCGGAGAGACGTTCCTCCTCTGGGTCCTGTGCGGGCTGCTGCTCGCCTTCCGCGTGTTGACGCTCATGCTCAGCGTGCGCCTGCCCCAGCGGCCCCTCGTCACGCAGGTCGCGGCTGGGACGTCGCAGTGGGCGGCCTTCCGCGGCTCGACGTTCCTGCGCTACCTGGCCGCCGTGCTCGGGCTCGCCGTCGTCGTTTCGACGCTCGTCGACTTCCAGTTCAAGGCGCTTGCGCAGCAGGCCTACCCGGACGCCGCGGGACTTGCCCGATTCCTCGGCGGCTTCTACGCCGGGCTCAACGTCCTCGCGCTCGTCGTCCAGTTCGGCGTCGCCGGCTGGCTCCTGCGGCGTCTCGGCATCGGGGCCGCGAGCAGCCTCCAGCCCGCGTCGATGTTCGTGATCGGGGCCGGGCTGTTCATCGCGCCGTTGTGGCCGGTGGCGCAGGCGATGCGCTGGGTCCAGGGCATCGTCTCTCAGACGCTCGGGAAGTCTTCGTCCGAGATCTACTTCATGGCCATCCGGCCGCCGGAAAGGCGCCAGGTCAAGCCGCTCATCGACGTGGTCGTGGAGCGCGGAGCCGACGCCGTGGCGGGCATCCTGCTGCTCGTCACGTTTCAGCTGCTCGGAGTCAGCGTGCGCGTCGTCGCGGCCCTGACCGTCGTGGCTGCCCTGCTGTGGATCGCCATGCTCTACCAGCTTCATCGCCGCTACGTGCGCGCCTTTCGCGAGTTGCTGGCCGCGCCTTGGGCGGAGCCGGACAGTGCGCTCGAATCGCTGCGCGTTCCCGGCGCGATCGAGGCGCTCGCCGAAGCGATCAAGTCGGATGATCCACGCCGGGTCGCAATCGCGCTGCGCTTCGCCGCGCGCGCCGGCCGGGCGTCACTCGCCCCGGCGGTGCGCGGCGCGCTCGGTCACGAGTCGCCGCGGGTCCGTACCGAGGCCGTCCGTGGGGCGATCGCCCTCGGGCTGTCCGGGGAGGACGAGCGCATGCGCTCGTTCCTCGCGGATCCATACGAGCCGCTGCAGCGCGCCGCACTCGAGTCGCTGCTGACGCACGGTCACGACGCCCCCGGGTTCGCACGGGAGGTGATCGAGGGCGGCGATCGCGTGCGCCGCGAGCATGCGCTCGACCTGATGGAGTTGAAGCCCGCGCTGGCGTATGGGTCGATCACGCTCGACTGGATCGACCGCAGGATCGCCGCCGGAACGCCCGAGGAGCTGCGCGACGCCTGCCGGGGGCTCGGCCACGTGCCCGGCCCCGAGGCGCAGGAACGATTGCGCCAGCTCCTGCCGCACGCGGACCGCGACGTACGCCGCGCCGCATTGAGGGCCCTGGCGCGCCGGCCCGCGCCGGAGTTTCTCGACGTGGCACTCGATCACCTCGACGACCAGGGGCTCCGCTCCGCGGCGCAGGATGCGGTCGTGGCCTTCGGCGAGCGTGCCGTGCCACGGCTCGCGGCGCTGGCCCGCGAGCATCCCGAGGACGAGGTGCGTTCCCACGCCACCGCTGCGCTCAGCCGGATCGGCGGCCGGAACGCTCACCGCGTGCTGATCGAACTGGCGAAGAGCAGCGATGCGGGCCTGCGCTATCACGGGCTGCGCAACCTCAACCGGATTCACGAGCGGACCGGGCGTCGGCAGATCTCGCGCCGCGACGCGCTGCGGATGTTCCTGCGCGAGATTCGCGACGACCGGATCCACAGCGACCTCGCACTCGCCCTCCCCGCGACGGCCGACGGAGCCGTCGCACTCCTGCGCGCGTCGCACCTCGAGTCCGCCGATCGCGCCCTGGCGCGGGCCTGCCGCGCACTGGCCTGCTATCATTGGCCTCCGCCCCTGCGGGGAGCCTACGAGGGACTCCGCACGGGATCGTCCCGCGAGTCGGCGGCACGCGCGCTCGAGTACCTGGGCTCGCTGCTGCCCGGACGCTCGTTCCAGGTGGCGCGCGGCATCCTCGAGGTTGCGCCCGCGCCCCTACCCGGTGCGCCGACCGAGCACGTCGAGTTGCAGCCGCTCCTCGAGAAGGCCCTGCAGTCGGATGACCCGTGGATCCAGGCGGTGGCAGCGCGTGCCGCCGCGACCGCACCGGACGTCGCGGCTCCCGCAGCGAGCGGCGAAGACGAAAGGCCGAGGATGAACGACGTCGAACGAGTGCTGTACCTGCGCGGGATCGACGTGTTCAAGCAGGCGGGTCCGCGTCAGCTCCTCGCGCTCGCGGCGTACGTGCGCGAGGTCCCCATGTGGAAGGGCCAGGTGATCTACCAGGAGACCGACCCGGCCGACGGTCTCTACGTCGTCGTGGACGGCCGCGTGCGCCTGGCGACCGGGGACCAGGTCCTTGCCGAGATCGGCAGCGGGGAGGCCTTCGGCACGTGGGCGCTGGTCGATGACACGGCTCGCGGACAGCGCGCCGAGAGCCTCGAGGACGGCCTGCTGATCACGCTCGGGCGCGAAGAGTTCTACGACTTTGCATCCGGGCACACGCAGTTGCTCAAGGACCTGGTGCGCGTGCTCGCGGGGCGGCTCAAGGAGCTGGTTGTCGAGCGACCGGAGGAGGCGCGCGTCGAGGGCGAGGGCGTGGCCGCCGCGGAGGCGACGAAAGAGGACGAAGTGCCCGAGGAGGAAGTGCCCGCGGGCGAGGCCCCGCCGGATGCGACCGCCGCTCCCGCGACGAAGCTCGAGGACGAGCTGGCCCCGAAGCCAGACGCCGTCGAGCCCTAGAAGTCCCCCCGATCAGAGGCGGACGAGGCGCGGTGTCCGGCGATCACCGATCCGTCGAAGAAGTAAGACGGCGTCGCTGCGGTCGCCGGACAGGCTTGGCGACGGCAGCTACGACGACGCACGCAGCGACGAGAGCGAAGGCCGGGAGCATGCGCAGCGGGGCGGGCTCGCTATTCGGGCGTGACCGACGGCGGCGCATGCGGCCCGCCCTCGACGAATTCCGAGAGCACGCCGGCGGTCGAATCCGGATGCAGAAAGGCGACGAGGCAGCCATCAGCGCCCGCGCGCGGCGCGGAGTCGACCAGGCGCGCGCCCGTCGACTGCGCGTGGGCCAGTGCAGCGGCCGCGTCGTCGACGAACCACGCGAGGTGGTGCAGTCCGGGCCCGCGAGTCTTGAGGAACTTTGCCACCGGGTTCGTGGCGTCCTCGGGATCGAGCGGCTGGATCAGTTCGATCGGGACGCCGGCGCAATCGAGGAACACGACGAGCAGCCCGCGATCTGCGAGTCGCTCGCGCGAGCGGATCCTCGCGCCGAACAGCGTGGCGTACTGGGCAGCGGTCGCCTCGGCATCGGATACGGCGATCGAGACGTGGGCGAGCGCGCGGGCTGCGGCTCCAAGCGGCGGAATGGTATGCTGGGTCATCCATCAAGGATACGTGAGCCGGGCCGGGCGGGGAAGACGCCGCCGGATCAACCCCGTCACAATGGAGCCTCGACGATGCCGCCGCCCGCAGATTCCCACGATTCCGCCGCCGAGCGGCCCGTTTCGACCGGCACCGCCGCGCTGCGCGGCATTGCAGAAAGCCTCGCCCGGATCCGGCATGCCCTCGAGCACGGCGACATCCCGGCCGCGCGGCATGCTGCGGGGCACCTGGTGCTGCACCTCGAAGCGCTTCCGGACGAGCGCGCCGCGTACGAGAAGTTGTGCGACGACGCGGACCGCGAGCTGGCCGCCGATCCCACGGCGTGGGACAGGACTTCATCCGAAACTCAGTCGCGCGGGCGGTAATCCCGGACGTAGTGGATGAGGTCCTTGTAGAGGTCGTTGTAGCCGAAGGCCTGCATTTCCTCGATCGCCTCGGCATTCGTCCAGCCGTCGACCTCGATGCGGTAGATCGCCCCGAACATGCCCGTGCGATCGGCGCCGCGCGCGCAATGGAAGTACACCGGTTGCCGCGTGGAGTCGCACACGATAGAGAGGAACTGTTCGACCTGGGCATCGGTCGGCGGTGACGAGCCGAACAGGTCGCACTGGATCGGGATCTCGACCAACGGCAGGCCCGCCCGCGCGGCCGCCGCTTCCTCGTCATGATGCTGGCGAAACGTGATCACCGTCCGGAAGTCGTGTGCAGCCAGCCAGCGCAGGCCGTCGTCATCCGGCTGTCCGCCGCGCGCCACCGCCCCCGAGTCGATCCACGCGAAGCGCCGGATGTTCGACTCGGGAACCGGCAGCGCGAAGGCGTGCCCGGTCGAGCCGTACAGGAGCGTACGCGGGCCGCTGCCGCAACCGGCGAGACCCAGCGCGAACAGCAGCGCGCCGAGCGCAGCGGCCCGCCCACGCTTCATCGGGAGCTCATGACGGTCGCCGGCGCGGCGAGCGAGACGCGGGTCCAGATCGGATAGTGGTCGCTCGCCACACCGTCGCCGGGGACGACACCCGCGGGCGACTCCGCATCCTCGCGCGCGGCGAGCGAGTCGCCGAGGGCGCTCCCCGTGCGGCGGCGGATGAACACGTGATCCAGGCCAAAGCCGTGGACCTCGGTCGAGCCAAGATCGCGCGTCGGGCAGGCGTAGCCGCGTTCGACGAAACGACCCGGCAGGTCCGAGTCATTGAGATCGCCGCCGATGAGTACGAGGTCGGGCTTCGTCGTCGCCGCGAAGTCCGCGATCGCGTCGACCTGGGCCCGACGGTTGTCCGGACTGACCTCGATCTGCGTCGCCAGGTGCACGCTGGCGACCGTGACCTCGCGGCCCTCGACCGAAAGCACCGCCAGCACGCCGATGCGCTGCGTCTTCCCGAAGCGTCCGCGATGCGGCAGGATCAGCTTCTTGTGGCGCAGGACGGGCCAACGCGAGAGCACGGCGTTCCCGAAGTCGCGATTGCTCGACGGGTGGCGAACGGCGGGGTAGTAGACCAGGTTCATCCCCAGCGCGCGAGCCACGCGTCGTGCCCCGATCCCGTCCATCTCCTGCAGCAGGACGACGTCGGGTGCGGCCAGCGCGGGCGTATCCTTCAGGATCGCGATGGCGAGCGGGACTTCGCGGGCGAAACGGATGTTGTAGCTGACCACGAGCAGGGACTCGGCGGCCGCCGGCGGCGTCACGCAGCAGGACGCCTCGTATGGCTGCACGGGGTTCGTGTAGTTGAGCGGGGCGCAGCCGACCGCGCACGTCAGTGCCACGAGGGTCGCCAGGACCGCGCCACGGAGAGAGCTGCGGTGCATGCTCGCCTCAGAACAGCGCGGGCGGCTGGTACAGCCCGAACACGCCGCGCAAGCGGTCGCTGATCTCGCCCAGCGTCACGTGCGCCTCGACGCAGGCGAGGATGCACGGCACCAGGTTGGCATCGCCCCGTGCGGCGGTCTCGAGCGCGGCGAGCGCGGCGGTGGCGGCCGGGGCATCGCGTTCGCTACGCCAGCGCGCCAGGCGCGCCGCGCGGTCGCGCTCGACCGCGGGATCCGGCGCGAACACGTTCGCCGCGGCCGGCTCCTCCTCGACGAAGCGATTGACGCCCACGACACCGGCCGTGCCCGCTTCGACGGCCTGCTGGTGCGCGTAGGCAGCCTCGTGGATCTCGCGCTGCGGGTAGCCCTGCTCGATGGCCACGAGCATGCCCCCCATGGCGTCGATCTTGTCGAGATAGACGAGCGCGGCGGCCTCGACCTCGCGGGTGAGCGCCTCGACGTAGTACGAGCCCGCAAGCGGATCGGCGGTCTCGGCGACGCCGCTCTCCTCGGCCAGCACCTGTTGCGTGCGCAGCGCCAGGCGCGCGGCGTCGGCGGTCGGGAGGCCGAGCGCCTCGTCGAACGAGTTGGTGTGCAGCGACTGCGTGCCGCCCAGCACGGCCGCCAGCCCCTGCACCGTGGTGCGCACGACGTTGACCAGCGGCTGCTGCGCGGTCAGCGTCGAGCCCGCCGTCTGCGTATGGAAGCGCAGCATCCACGATCGCGGATCCTTCGCCCCGAAGCGCTCGCGCATCAGGTGCGCCCAGATCCGCCGCGCGGCGCGGAACTTCGCGACTTCCTCGAACAGCTGGTTGTGCGCGTTGAAGAAGAATGAGAGCCGCGGTGCGAACGTGTCGACGGGCAGCCCGCGCGCGACGGCTGCCTGCACGTAGGCGACGCCGTCGGCGAGCGTGAACGCCAGCTCCTGCGCCGCCGTCGCGCCCGCCTCGCGGATGTGATAGCCGGAGATCGAGATCGTGTTCCACTGCGGCAACTCGGCCGCGCACCACGCGAACACGTCGGTGGTGAGGCGCAGCGAGGGACCGGGCGGATAGATGTACGTGCCGCGCGCGATGTACTCCTTGAGCAGGTCGTTCTGGATCGTGCCCGACAGCGGCGGGATCGGCAGCCCGCGCTTCTTCGCCACGGCGACGTAGAGGCACAACAGGATCGGCGCCGTCGCATTGATGGTCATCGAGGTCGACACGCGGTCGAGCGGCAGCCCGTCGAGCAGCTCCTCCATGTCCGCGAGCGTCGAGATCGCCACGCCGACGCGACCCACCTCGCCGGCGGCGCGCGCATGGTCCGAGTCGTAGCCCATCTGGGTCGGCAGGTCGAAGGCGACCGAGAGCCCGGTCTGTCCCGCGGCGAGGAGCGCGTGGAAGCGCTCGTTCGTCTGGCGGGCCGAGCCAAAGCCGGCGTACTGGCGCATCGTCCAGGCGCGGCCGCGGTACATCGTCGGGTAGACGCCGCGCGTGAACGGGGGGGCGCCGGGGTCGCCTAGGTCGCGCGCGTAGTCGACGGGGGCGTCGGCGGGGCGGTAGACGGGAGCGATCGGGATACCGCTCGAGGTGGCGTGGGGATCGGTCTTCGGGACAGTCGTTTCGCGGGCCATGGTCCCGCCATGATAGCGGCCAGTCCGGGCCCCTGCGCGGGGAATCGGAAGGCAGGCGTGGGCACACTCGGAAGGGGCTCGGGTCGGGCGGCCCGAACCGGCCAATTCCTTGTTGCGCTTTTGCATGCATGCCTCACAATCGTCGATGCGATCACTCGCGGGATTGGAGTTCCATCGGCTCGCCAACGCCAGCCGAGCTCTGCCCGGCACACCCGACAATCATTGTCTCGATCCCGTCCCACGGCATCCGAGTCGTCCAATTTTCTTCGTCAGGCCAGAACCTTGAGCGATGAGATCGATGTGAGTTCGAATCCGGGTCGGCGCGTGCGAGTCGGTCCCCCCGCGGGCTCCGGCCGGCTCGGGATCGGGCACCGCATTGTCGCGGCGCTGATCGTCTCCCTGGCCGTGGCCGCGACGTCGCCTGCAGTGGCGGGCGCAAACGTTGCCCCGGAACTTGCCGACGTGCCGGGAGCGGCGACGATCCCAGAGCTCGCCGCCTATTCCTTCACCGCGACGGCGACCGACCCGGACGAGCCGGTCCAGCCCCTCACGTTTTCGCTGACTGGCGGGCCGGCCGGTGCGGCCATCGATTCCGGAACCGGCGCGTTCACCTGGACGCCCACCGAGGCGCAGGGCCCGGGCGAGTACACCTTCAGCGTCGTCGTGAGCGATGGCATCGACTCGGACGCGGCCGCGATCACATTGACCGTGAGCGAGGCGAACATTGCTCCGCTCCTTGCCAGCGTTCCAGTGTCGGCGACAATCCCTGAGCAGGTCGCCTACGCGTTCACTGCGACGGCCAGCGACGACGATGTTCCGGTGCAGACGCTGACGTTCGCGCTCCTTGGTGCACCCTCCGGTGCCGCCATCGACGCCGGAACCGGCGAGTTCACGTGGACGCCGAGCGAGGCGCAGGGCCCGGGCGAGTATCCGTTCACCGTGCAGGTCAGCGACGGCGTAGCGACGACCGCGGGTGCGATCACTCTCACGGTCACCGAGGCGAACCTGGCACCCGTCCTCGCGAACGTCCCGGCGGCGGCGACGATCGCGGAGCAGGCGGCTTACACGTTCACCGCGACGGCGACCGATGATGACTTGCCGGCGCAGGCGCTGACGTTCTCGCTCCTTGGTGCACCGTCTGGTACTGCGATCGACGCCGGTACCGGTGAGTTCACCTGGACGCCGAGCGAGGCGCAGGGCCCGGGGGAGTACTTGTTCACGGTGCAGGTCAGCGACGGCGTCGCAATGACGAGTGCGGCAATCACGCTCACGGTCTCCGAGGCGAACCTGGCACCCGTGCTGGCGAACGTCCCGGCCAAGGCCTCATTCAGCGATTTATAGGCATCGAGAAGCCCCGTGTATTTACCAACCACTGCAATCTTCACTTCACCCTCGGGCTGGGTCACACGCTGCATAATGCCCTGCCATTTCGACAGGTCCGGCTCTTTTGCATTCTGAATGCCAAAAGCATCCAACACTTCTTTGTCCAAGCCTTCTGCGTGGTACGCTCGCGGCACATCATAAATGCTTGAAACATCCAGCGCCTGAATGACCGCCGACGGCCTCACATTGCAAAAAAGTGCAATCTTGCGCCGTTCATTCTCCGGAATTTCCCGGTCGGCGCGACATAACAGAATATCCGGCTGAATGCCGATAGAGCGCAATTCCTTCACGGAGTGCTGGGTAGGTTTTGTCTTCAGCTCACCGGCCGTCGGAATATAGGGCAGCAAAGTCAGGTGAATATAAATGCATGAGCCGCGCGGGCTCTCCTGCCCAAACTGGCGGATGGCTTCGAAAAATGGCAGGCCTTCGATATCGCCAACCGTACCGCCAATTTCCACCAGCACGAAATCAAAGTCCTCATTGCCTGATCCGATGAAATCCTTGATCGCATCGGTGACATGGGGAATGACCTGCACAGTGCCACCCAGAAAATCTCCGCGCCGTTCCTTGGCGATGATGTCCTGGTAGATGCGGCCCGTTGTAATATTGTCCTGCTTGTTGGCAGACCTGCCGGTGAAGCGCTCGTAGTGACCGAGGTCAAGGTCGGTTTCCGCCCCGTCATCGGTCACAAACACTTCACCGTGCTGATAGGGGCTCATCGTGCCCGGATCGACATTGAGATAGGGGTCAAGTTTCCGTAGCCGCACACTGAAGCCACGCGCTTGGAGCAGCGCGCCGAGCGCTGCTGAAGCAAGACCTTTGCCAAGGGAGGAAACCACGCCGCCGGTAATAAAAATGTATCGCGCCATGGGAGTTCAACCTACTCGCTTGCAAACATGATTCGAAGCCTGAAAAGCGGAATTTTCAGATTATGGTGGACAGCCGTGAAACAATTACTGTGAAACAGGAACCTGTGGTGTGGCAGGCGCTGCAGGAGCCGCCGGAAGCTGTGGTAACACGCTGCCGCCGGGAGCGGGCGCCTCACCCTCCTGGGTCGTTGTCGCCCCACCAAACAGGGAGCCCCCTGAACCACTGCCCCGAACGGCAATTAACGTCAGACTGATGGACGTAATGAAAAAACACAGGGCCAGAATGGCCGTCGTCCGGGTCAGCGCATTGCCAACACCGCGAGCCGAAAACAGGTTGCCGCCGCCTCCCCCACCGCCGCCAATGCCCAAGGCCCCACCTTCCGAGCGTTGCAGCAACACCGTTCCAATTAGGGCCAAAGCGACGATGAGATGAACGACGAGAAGCACTGTCTGCATGGTGGGGTGAACCTATTTCAATTTCGGGGGCGGTTTAGCGCCTATATGGGCCTAAAGCAACCCGCTTCAAGCCAAACATTCCCCTAGATGTCAGCGGCCATAAAGATAGCTCGG
>JANOEH010000232.1:0-5318 GCA_031413115.1 Candidatus Eiseniibacteriota bacterium
CGAACGCCGTCGAGCTGCATCGCATCCGTGGTCTGCGTAACCAGCTCGCGCACCAGTCCGGCATCTACACCGACTGGAATCAACTCCACGTGGATACCGCGATCGTCCACGCCGAGCTGAAGCACCTCGGGTTCGTCGGCGACCAGCCGCTGGTGCAGTCGTTCGCCGAGCGCGGATCGCCGCTCTTCGATCACGGGCTTCCCGGTGTGTCGCATCTCCAGGACTACGTGGTGGGAGCGAAGGTGGATGGCGAGGTGGCGGCGGAGATGAAGTGGTCGCTCAAGACCTATCGAATGGGCTGGGACGAAGAGAAGGTGCAGGCGGCCCTCGATCGTGGGGAGACTCCACCGACAGGGCTGAAGCAATGACGATCAAGTTGAAGGTTGATCCCGAGGAGGCCCACACCGCCCTTGCTCATTACGCGGACCTGGCTGCACAGGTGCAAGCGCAGCTCGCCGCGCTTGGGCCCGAAGATCACGCCGCGCATCAAGCCATCTCCAAGGACGTCGCAGCCTGGCACGCACGAGGCATGTTCCTCCTTGAATACGTGCTCGATGAGCACGAGCGCAGTAGCTGAGGGTTGAACCAGGCGTTCCCGAGCACGAAGCGCGATGGGCCATAGCAGAAGCCCTCGCGAAACTTGACCATTCAAGCGCACGAGGACTTCCTCTCCTTTCACCGCGAAAGCGAAGGGAGGTCTCCCCTGTGCCACAACCCGCTCCTGGATTCCAGACTCTACGAACTTCTGCTGAAGTTCGATGTCGACCTCGCGGCGAAGGTCCGCGCCGCGAGGTGCGCGTGCGGAGGGCGGCTCGATGCGGCGCACTACCAACGCAAGCCGCGCGGCGGTCCGGACACGCTCGGCGATGAGCACCGCCGACGGCTGAGCTTCTGCTGCGCGGTGGACGGCTGCCGAAGCCGGGCGACGCCGCCGTCGGTGCGGTTTCTCGGCCCGAAGGTGTACGGCGGCGCCGTCGTGATCCTCGCGGCGGCGATGCAGCACGGTCCGTCGAAGAAGCGCGTGGCGCAGATTGAAGTGCTCCTCGGCATCGGCCGGCGAACGCTGGTTCGCTGGCGGCGTTGGTGGACCGCGGCGTTCCGGACGAGCCGATTCTGGCGAAGCTTGCGTGGTCGTTTCATGCCGGGGGTCGACGAGACGGCGTTGCCGCTCGCGGTGCTCGAACGACTCAGCGACGTCGACGACGCGCTGTCGTCGGTGATCGCATTGTTGCGTCTGCTTCAGCCGATCTCGACGACGCCCGGGCTCGAAGCGAGCGCTTCGTGATGGGCACGACGGACCCGCAGAGGATGCCGGTACCGGCCGCGCGCACGATCGAATAGAGGTCGTCGCCGAGTGCGGCGCTGCGAAAGGCGGCGCCGAAGGACGACCCGATGGCCAAGAACACGGACCGACGACACGAGCGGTGGGCGAACCTGCGATTTGCGATCGTGGGCGCGCTGCTCGCGGCGCCCCCTGCGCAAGGCGAGCTACGGTCCGCGCTCGAAGCGCTCGCCGCGCGAACATGGCAGCACCCGATCACCGGGGCGCAGGTGAGCTTCGCGTTCTCGACGGTCGAGCGCTGGCTCCACGTCGCTCGCCGCGCGTCGGCCCGCGCCGACACCGTCGGCGCGCTGCGCCGGCGCGTCCGCAAGGACGCCGGTCGGCGCCGGGCACTGTCGTCGGTGCTGATCGCGGCGGTGATCGTGCAACACCGCGAGCATCCGAGCTGGAGCTATCAGCTGCACGCCGACAACCTCGTCGCCCTCGCGGTGCTCGAGCCGGTGCTCGGTCGTGTGCCGTCGTACACGACGGTGCGCCGCTTCATGAAGGAGCGCGGACTATTTCGTCGGAAGAAGCGGCGACGCGGCCACGAACGCGCGAGCGATTCGCGTGGCCGCGAGATCTTCGATTCGCGCGAGACCCGCAGCTACGAGAGCGAGTACGTGCACGGCTTATGGCACCTCGACTTCCATACGGCCTCGCGCAAGATCGTCCTGCCGTCGGGCGACCTGGTCGCGCCGGAGCTCCTAGGCGTCCTCGACGACCGGTCGCGGCTGTGCTGCCACCTGCAATGGTATCTCGTCGAGAACGCCGAGAATCTGGTCCACGGGCTCTCCCAGGCGATCCAGAAGCGGGGCTTGTTTCGCTCGCTGCTCAGCGACAACGGCGGCGCGATGCTCGCCGGCGAGACACGCGAAGGTCTCGCGCGGCTCGGCGTCGAGCACGCGACCACGCTGCCGGCGTGTCCGGAACAAAATGGAAAGCAGGAATCGTTTTGGGGCCAAGTCGAAGGTCGCCTGCTCGCGATGCTCGAGAACGTGCCCGACCTGACGCTCGAGGCGCTGAACCACGCGACGCAGGCGTGGGTCGAGATGGAATACAACCGCGCGATCCACTCGGAGATCGGCGAGACGCCCGCCGAGCGATTTCTCCGTGGACCGCACGTCGGACGCGAGAGCCCCAGCGCCGACGATCTGCGCCACGCGTTTCGCGTCGAGGAGACGCGCACGCAGCGGCGCAGCGACGGCACCGTGAGCATCGAGGGCGTCCGCTTCGAGGTGCCGGGCCGCTATCGCCACATGGAGCGGCTGTCGGTGCGGTACGCGAGCTGGGATCTCGGGCGCGTGCACATCGTCGACGCCCGCACCGGAAATCTACTGGCGCCGATGTACCCGCTCGACCGCACGAAGAATGCGGACGGTCTTCGTCGCGTGATCGGCCCTGTCGCCGGCAGCGATCCCGACGCCGCGACACCGACGAAGACCGGCATGGCGCCGCTCCTGCGCCAGCTCATCGCCGCCTACGACCGCAGTGGCCTGCCGCCCGCGTACCTGCCCAAGGAGGAACTCGCTCGCGCCAACAAATCCGAAACCAACGACGACACCGACAACCTCCCCAACGATCCGGAGAACTCCTGATGGATACGCGCAAGCTATCGGCCCTCTACGGCCTCAAGTGGAACCCCTTTCTTTCCGATATTCCCGTCGAGGCGCTGCACAAGTCGTCGCGCTTCGATCACTTCGCGTGGCGCATCGAAGATCTGGTGATGCACGGCGGCTTCGCGCTCATCACCGGCGACCCCGGCGCCGGCAAGTCGGTGGTGATGCGACTGCTCGCCGAGCACCTGTCGAAGCTGCGGGATGTCGTCGTCGGAGAAGTGACGCGACCGCAGAGCCGCATCACCGACTTCTACCGTGAGGTCGGCGACCTCTTCGGGCTGGCGGTCTCCACCTCCAACCGGTGGGGTGCGTACAAGACCGTGCGCGCGAAGTGGCAGGACCACATCAAGCAGACGCTGTTTCGCCCGGTGCTGCTCATCGATGAGGCTCAGGAGATGTCCGCGCCGCTGCTCGCCGAGCTCCGGCTGCTTGGCTCGACGAATCTCGACTCGTCGACGATCGTCACGGTGATCTTGTGCGGTGACCGCCGCCTCGAGACGAAGCTGCGCACGCCGGACCTGCTCCCCGTCGACAGTCGCGTCCGCACGCGACTCGTGCTTGAGGTCGAGAACGCCGACACGCTCGGCGCGATGCTGCGTCACGTCCTCGCTGCCGCCGGCGGACCGACGCTGATGACCGACGAGCTGCAACGCACGCTGTGTGAGCACGCCGCCGGAAATCGCCGCCTCCTGATGAACCTGTGTGGCGATGCGCTCGCGCTCGGTGTCTCGAAGAACGCCAAGCGTCTCGACGACGGGCTCTACCTCGAGATGACCGGCGCCGACCAGCGACCGCACACGCCACGGCCGAAGCCGACGCTGGTGCGCGACAAGCCGACCCGACGATGACCACGCTGCTGCCGGTTACACGGGCGGCCGACCTCGATCCCGGAACGCCCGACCGCCGATGGCTCATCGACGAGCTCTGGGCCGACGAGGCGGTCGGCATCGTCGGCGGCGAACCGAAGTGCTGCAAGTCGTTTCTCGCGCTCGACATCGCGGTCGCGGTCGCCGGCGGTGTGCCATGTCTGCGCCGCTTTGCGCCGGCACAGACCGGCCGCGTGCTGCTCTTCGCCGCCGAAGACGCGCTGCATGTGGTCCGCCGCCGCCTCGCCGGCATCGCCGAAGTCGGCGGCTGCAAGCTCGCCGACCTCGACATCCACGTGATCACTGCGCCGTCGGTCCGACTCGACCTCGAGCGCGACCGCGACAGCCTCGCCGAGACCGTCGCCTCGCTACGCCCCAAGCTCCTCGTCCTCGATCCGTTTGTCCGCCTCCATCGCATCGACGAGAACGCGTCGGGCGAGGTCGCGCCGCTCCTCGCGTACCTGCGCGAGCTCCAGCGCCGGTATCACCTTGCCGTCTTACTCGTGCATCACGCGCGCAAGGGCGGCGGGAGGATGCGCGGTGGGCAAGCGCTGCGCGGCTCGTCCGAATTCCACGCGTGGGGCGACTCCAATCTCTACCTGCGTCGTCACGGCGACCAGCTCACACTCACCGTCGAGCATCGCGCGGCGCCGTCGATCGCCGCCGTCCCCTTGCAGCTCGAGATCGCGGGCGAAGCCGTCGCGCTCGCGGCCGTCGACCACGGCGCGGCGAAAGCGGTGGTCGCGTCGGCGTCGCCGCTGACCACGGTGCAGAAGATCGAGCAGCACCTCAGCGCGGCGACGGCGCCGATCACCATCGCCGAACTACGCAAGCTCTGCCGCACTCGCAACGCGACGCTGACCTCGACCCTCGCCGCGCTCGTCGCCGCCGGACGCATCCGCAGGGACGCTGCCGGCTATGCGATCACGCGCTGATACCCGATTCCCATTCCCGTCAGCCCTAGGCGTGCGCCGGAACGGGAACGGGAACCATCAACAAGCGCGCCCACAACACCATCAACAAGCGCGCTCACGCTCACGAGCAGGTTGCGCACGAGGTGCTTTGGAATGACATCCGAGATCCCGACCACGAGCCGCATCGGAAGATTCACCGGCCGCTCGCGGACGACATCGAGCATCTCGCGCCCCAGCCCGAAGATCTGTTCGGCGTAACGAAACACGACGCGTCCGGTCTCTGTCATCTCGAGCTTGCGGCCGCGCCGCTCGAACAGCGAATGGCCGAGGTTGTCCTCGAGCGTGCGGATCTGGCCGCTGATCGCCGACTGGGAGAGCCGGAGCGCCTTGCCGGCTGGAGCCAGACCACCTTCTCGTGCGACCGTCCAGAAGTAGAGAAGGTGGTGGTAGTTGAGCCATTCCATCGAGCTCTTATACCGCCGCCGCGGGACGACGTATTCGCTCAGACCGGGTGAGTTGATACCACTCGTCGCCCTCACCATCGCCCTGCTCGCTGACGCGAGCGGCAGCGAGCGCGTGCGCATGCAGGATCCCGAGG
>JANOEH010000233.1:0-19699 GCA_031413115.1 Candidatus Eiseniibacteriota bacterium
GACCAGCACGAAGGCGCCCAGTTCGTCGACGGTCGTGATGACGCGCGTGCCGTCGGCGGATCGCGCGCCGCCAACGGGCACGAGCGTCGTGTCCGTCGCGGTGATCACGAGGCGCTGGATCGACGGCGTGCCCGTGATCGGGAACAGGGCGGGCTGCGCCGGCAACGCCATCGACAGCGTCGCCGGCTTGTCGAGCGTCGGATCGTCGGCCAGCAGAAGCCACGCCGCGAGCGGACGGCGCGCGCCCGGGAAGCCGTCGGCCGGAATCTCGAGCGACTCGATGCGCACGATCTGGTCGACCGACCACGCGTTCGGCGCGACGTAGAGCTGCACCTCGCCGTTGGTCGTGAACACGTTGCCGCCGGTGACGTGATCGACCTTGGCCGGAGCCGTCACGCTGGCGCTCGGCGCGAAGTTGTCGACGATCACGCTCACCTGCGAGTAGCCGATGAGGCCCAGGCTGTCGGTGACGCCGACGCGCAGCTCCCACACGCCGTCGTTCACGTCGCGCGACGTCCAGCGATAGAGCGGCGCGTCGGGCGACGGCGGCACGGGCGAGGTGTACAGGGTGTCCCACGCGACCGTCCCTTCACGGCGCAACTCGACCAGGTACGTGGCGAAGCGCGGGTCGACGATGCGCCCCAGCACGTCGACCGTGTCCTCGACGATGGCATTGAACGCCGGCTGCTCGATCACCGGCCGCGGCGGCGTCGCGTCGACGGTAAACGCCCACTCGACCGGCTCGGGCGTCTCGTTCAGCGCGCGGTCCTTGGCGCGGACGCGGAAGACGTAATCGCCGTCGAGCAGGTCGAGCGCGACGACGTCGACCTCGGGCAGAAAGGGCGTCGGCGTGCGCCCGACGAGCTCGGTCGCCACGAGCACCGCGCCCGCATCGCTGTCGAGGTCGCCGCCACGCAACGCGAACTGCACGTTGCCGCTGCCGGTCGCCGCGGGCGGGCCGCTGGCGATCTCGACGCGCGGCGGCGTGCGATCGGGATGATGCAGCGAGACGCCGTCGAGTCCGCACGAGGCGAGCACGCCGGCGCTGTCGGCGAAGATCGCCTCCATCTGCGTGCCGGCGAGCCCGTCGCCCACGTTTGCGGTCGACCACTGCGTGCCGTCGAAGAACGCGAGGCCGGCGCTCGTCGCCGCCCAGATCCGCCCGTCGGGCGACGCGGCGATCGCGGCCACGTCGTTCGTGGGCAGGCCGTCCGCGATCGAGAACGTGCGGAGCCCGCCGGCGTCAAAGCGGATCACGCCGACGTCGCTCGCGAACCACGCGGCGCCGTCGGGTGCGACCGCGACGCCGGCCAATCGATGGGTCGGCATTCCGGCGGCGACGTCGAGCACGAGGTAGCTCGAATCCGCAGGATCGAAGCGCACGGCGCCGGCCGGAGCACGCGGATCGACGC
Organism: Candidatus Eiseniibacteriota bacterium; assembly: GCA_031413115.1. Lineage (GTDB taxonomy): Bacteria > Eisenbacteria > RBG-16-71-46 > RBG-16-71-46 > DASYSL01 > JANPEF01. The sequence goes on from JANOEH010000233.1 coordinate 1,413, forward strand.
CGGTAGGCGGAACGCCGCTCGCGAACCATGCGCGACCCAGCGCATCGACCGCCACGCCGACGAGCGGGGCGTCGGGCATCGCACCCACGCGGGTCGGCAGGGTCGCGAACCCGGCGCGGTCGAACCGCACCGCACCGCTCTGCGTCGAGGCCAAGGCAGCGCCATTGCCGGCGTCGGCCAGCGCGAACACGCTCGACGACGGGAACGTGCCCGGGGCGACGAGCGTGTGCGTCACGATCCCGGCAGCGGACACGCGCGCGACGCCCCCGCCCGAGCCGGTCGCCGTCGCACACCAGATCGCGCCCGAGTCGGCCGGTGCCAGCGCGCGAAGCGGGCCGCTCGGCAGGCCGTCGGAGCTGCCGATCGCCGTCACGCGCGCATTCGCACGCCGCACGAGCTTCAGGTTCTGTGTCGGGCTCACGCTCGTCGGCGAGCCGCCGATCCACACGATGCCATCGGCGTCGATCGAGTCGCCGAGCGCGGCACTCGAGTGGTCGCGCAGCGCGGCGAACACGTTCATGTTCGTCGGCAGGAGGTCGGCTTTGCTGTAGCTGAGCCATGCCGCGCCTTCGAAGCGCGTCGCGCCGCCGGCGGTCGCCACCCACAGGACGCCCGCCGCGTCGACGATCACGTCGCGGACGACGCCCGACGGCGGGCCGCTCGGGAGCACGCGAAGCTGTCCCGCGTCCCAGCGCCCGACCCCGCGGTTCCCGGTGCCGAACCAGATCTCGCCGTGCGCGCCTTCGGCCAGCGCGGTGATCGAGGAGCCGGCCCCGTATTCGTCGAAAGAAGCTCCGTTGAGGCGCGCGAGCCCCGTGTCGGAACCAACCCAGACGTGCCGCTCGCGCGTGACGATGACGGCACGGACGTTGGTCGAGCTCGTGAGCGTGAAGCCTCGCACCACCGACGCGACCGCGCCGTCGACGATGTGTGCGAGCCCCGCATTGACACCGAGCGTGCCGACCCACAGCGAGCCGTCGACCGGATCGACCGCGATCGACTTCACCGTCATCGTCGGCAGGCCCTGGTCGGTGGTGATCGTCGTCCACGCCGTGCCGTCGAAGCGCGAGAGTCCGCCGGCGTTGAGCCCCGCCCAGATCGCTCCGTCGGGCGTCTCGGCGAGGTCGAGCACCTGGTCGCTGAGCGAGTTGCCGAGACCGGACGCCGCCGTGAAGCGCTGCACGCCGCCGTCCGGCCGCAGCCGGTAGAGGCCGTTGCCATCGGTCCCAGGGAGCACGGACGCCAGCCACAGGTCGCCGTTCTTCGCCTCGAGGATCGCGCTGCCGGCGAGGGAGTCCACGCCCGGCGCGAAGATCGGCACGCGCCGCGAGCGCAGGCCGTCGTAGCGGAACCCACCCAGGGCGCCTGTGAGGAGCACGGACCCGCTCTCGCCGGGCGCGACGCTCGTGACATCGCCGCCCGGCGGCCCGACCTGCCGCCACACCCCCGTCTGCGCGTGCGCACCCCCCGACGCCGCCGCCGTGAGGGCAAGAGCGAGCGCGATCGTGTCGATGATCGGGTGCGAGCGTGCGAGCGACATCCTGTCCTCGGAGCGATACGGAACGGAGGCCGGCCGCGCAGCTCGGAGCGAGCGCGGGCGCGTGCCTCCCCGGCGGATCATGGCAAGACCCGGGCCGGTCGCGACTCCCCGGCGCAGGGCGCGTAAGTATGCGTCAGATGGGTCGAATCACGGTAGAGGGCGTGATTTGAGCGCGCGCGGGGCACCGGCGGGTCCGGGGAATTCCGCGAAACTCGCGGACTTCCCCAGCGAGGCGTCGCGGTGGCGCCGTCATCGGCAGTGGGGTCGGACCCTGGGTTCGGGACGCGTCGGCGCACGAAAGCCGCACGGAGAGCGGGTTCCGTGCGGTTGGCTGCACGCGAACACCCTCGGCGCAGCGCGCCGATTCAAATGGCACGCCGCGTGCAAATGCAAGAATGCGTGGACAGCAGTGAGCGAGGTCCACGGAGGGCGCCCCGCAAGGGTCGCCCCGCCGGATGAGGGGTTTCGTGGAGAGCAGAGCGTGAAACCGACGGGGGGAGCCTGAGGCGCGCGAAGCGATCTCGGACCCCTCGTCCGGCGTTTACGGCTGTCGGCGACTCAATCGTCAGCCCCCTTTCTGCCCAATTGACCTATTCCAGGCGAGGTGAATTGGGCAGCAAGTGGGCTGCGCGCCGGCCTATCTCCATCGCCACTCCGTTCGTGCCGCATCGATGGAATCCTGGCGCGCATCCTTCCACCATCGCGCAGTGAGGACCGAGTCCCGTGGAAACACGGACCGGCTCACGGCCAGGAGCTGCCCGCGAGACGGAAGGGCACAGCCGGAGTTCCCCGTGGAATCGGTCTCCATGAACAGGATCTCGACACATCCGTGGCAGCTGAGAACGTCGAGCGTATCAGCGGAGCCCAAGAATCGGTAGGCGACTTTCGGCTCGAACGTGCCCGCGGGCCGTCATCGATTCAGGCCGCCCGGAACTCGATTCCCGTCAGGTCAGGTCCGGTCTCGCCGTGCTCCAGCCGCTCCGCGAGAGCCCGCAGCGCCAGCGCCTTTGCCCGCGCGATCGCGTCGTCGCGACTTGCACCGTACGCGAGCGCTCCGGGCAGCTCGATCACCTCGGCGATCCAGCGTCCGTCTTCTTCCTGCTCCACCTCGATGCGAAAGATCATCGCACCTCCCCTAGCCAACGAACTTGTATCCCACCTTGTGCACCGTGACGATGAACGGGCGGTCGATCTCGCCGCCGGAGAGCTTGCCGCGGATGTTGGCGATGTGCGTATCGACCGTGCGGGTGGTCACGCCGGCCTCGACGTCGACGCCCCAGATCTCCTGCAGCAGTTCGTCCCGCGAGATCGTCTTGCCGCGGCGCACCGACAGGTACTTGAGCAGCTCGAACTCCTTGAACGAGAGCTGGAGCAGCTCGCCGCTCTTCTTTACCTCGCGATTGGTGAGATCCATCGTGACGTCGCCGAAGGTGACCGTGCCGGGCGTCTGCAGGCCGGCTTCGTCGACGGCCGGCGCGCGCTTGAGCAGCGCGCGGACACGGGCCAGGAGCTCGGCCACGCTGAACGGCTTGGTCACGTAGTCATCTGCGCCCAGGTCGAAGCCCTTGACGATGTCGGCCTCGAAGTTGCGTGCGGTGAGGATGAGCACCGGCGTGGCGGCGTTCCTCTCGCGGAATTCCTTGAGCACGTCGAAACCGGACTTCTCGGGCAGCATGAGATCGAGCACGACGAGGTCGGGCTTCTCCTTCAGCGCGGACTTGAGGCCATCGCGGCCGTTTGCGGCGGTGAGCACCTCGTAGCCCTCGAACTGGAAGTTGTGCTGCAGCCCCTCGAGCAGCCCGGGCTCGTCCTCGACGATCAGGATCTTCGCGGCCATTCCGTCTCCTCCTCGGCGCGCGCGGCTCGGGCCGCGGTCGCGCGGCTCAACGCTTCGGCTGCTCGAGTGGCAACTCGAGCGTGAACGTGCTGCCTTCTCCCGGGATGCTCTTCAACACGACATCGCCCCCATGCGCACGGGCGATGTGCCGGACCAGGGCAAGCCCCAGCCCGGAGCCTTTGACATTGTGCACCAGACCCGTCTCGGCGCGGGTGAACTTCTCGAAGATGCGCTCGGCGTCGCGCGGAGCCACGCCGATGCCGCGATCGCTCACCGCGACCCGGGCGCGGCCGTCCCCGTTTGCCGACACCCTGATCGCGATCTCCTTCATTTCGCCTGCGTACTTGATCGCGTTGTCGACCAGGTTGATCACGCACTGGGCGATCGCCTGCGAGTCCATCTCGACCGGCGGCATCGCCGCCGGCACGTCGACCTTCACGTCGAAGCCACCCTGCTTGAACTGCGGCTCGAAGATCTCGATCGCCTCGTTGACCACGCGCTTCAAGTCTCCCGGGGCGAAGAAGAATTCGCGCTTGCCCTCCTCGATCTTCGCGAAGTCGAGCACGTTGTTGATCATGTGCGTGAGCCGTCGGCACTCGCGGCCGATCACGGCGAGGAAGCGCTTCGAGTCCTCCTCGTTGCGCACCCGCCCCAGCTCAAGCGTCTCGGACGCCATGCGGATCATGGCCAGCGGCGTCTTCAGCTCGTGCGTGACGTTGGCGAGGAAGCTCGACTTGAGCTCGGCCACCTCGACCTGCTGCACGGCGAGGCGAAGCGCAAGGGCCAACGCCACCATCGACAGCAGCAGGAGCCCGATCACCAGCACGTACTCGCCGGCGATGAAGCGCTGGATCGTCGTGAACGCGTTGTCCTTGCTCGGCGTGGCAACGACCGTCCAGCCGGGCAGGAGATCTCCGATCGGGTGGACGATGCGCGGGTCCATGCGGCCGATCTCGCGCGAGCGGAACACCTCGCTACCCGACTCGTCGTAGAGCAGGAGCGCGAGGCTCTTCTGCATCACGTCGCCGCGGAAGACGCGCCGATCCCGGTACACCTCGCGCTCGACGATGGCCGACAGCTCGTCCTGCGTCAGGCTCTTCGGGTCGAAGCGCCATCCGGCGATGGCCACGGTGCGCTGCGGAAAGCCGAGCAGAGGAAAGACGAGGAACGTCCCCTTGCCCGCGGTCGCGCTGTCGCCGCGCGACGAACCAACCACGACCATCATCGTGTCGTTGCGCACGGTCATCAGGCGCCGCCACACGCCCGCCGGCAGCGCGATCCCGCCGTCGAGACTGTCGGCCCTCGCGCGCGCCACCGGCACCGCGACGATGCGCGCATCGGCGGGACCGGGAGCGGCGTCGGCGCGCGGCCGGCTGACCGGCTTCGCCCCGTCGGGCAGCACGCCGAACGCCCCGCCGGGGCCCTCCTGCGACGACGGCGGCGGGCTGGTCTCGTCGGCGCGCGGAGCCGTGCTCGAGCCCGTGGGCAGGTCGTCGGGGATCGGGCTGGCAAAGACGCCGATCGAATCCATGCGGGCGCGCACGACCTCGATCGGCGTGATGAACGGCTCGGTGAACAGAAGGTCCTCGCTGTCGAGCAGCGCGAGGAAGTCGGGCGAGGCGCCGCCCCACGTTGCGGCCAGGCGCGCCCGCTCGGCCGCATCCGAGGCGCGCCGGGCGACGTCCTCCTGGAGCGCGTTGCCCACGAGGATGCCGGCGTAATGCCCGTACTCGACCGTCGTCTCGCGCAGGAAGCGCGCCACGCTCCTGGTCTGCAGCAGACCGATGCCGGCAAGGAACAGGACGGGCAGGCCGACGCCCAGCATGGCCAGCGCCACGACACGGCGACGGACCGAGGGCTGCGTCGGATTGAGCAGGGGAACGAGACGGCGACGGATCATGGGCGACCCAGCTTAGCAGGAACGCGGCCGCGAGGGCGGCTGCGCGAGGCGGGTCGCAGGACTAATCGTTGACGACGATGCGTCGCTTCGGCGCCATGCGATGCAGCTCGCGCACCATCGTGAAGTCATCGCTGGTCACCATCGCCACGACGCCGGTCGACGTGCGGTAGATCTGGCGATCGGAGCGCATGAGGAGCGTGCGGGCCGCGCAGCACGAGGCGCAGAGGTGGCCCTCGGCCTTGCCGGCGATGATCTGGTCGGTGACGTCCCAGCGCTCGATCGCGGCGTTCTGCACCTCGGGCACGCGCTTGGTCATCGCCGTGTTGTAGAGGATCATCAGGCCGTTGGCGATGGGGATGATCTCGGCCGTCCCGCCGGCGGCGGTGACGCGCTCGAGGCAGCTCACCGAGGCGTCGCAGGACACGCATTCGTGGGTGACGCGGGCGGCGGCCTTCTTCTCGCACTCGCTCGCATTGCTCGCCGCGGGACCTCCGACGGCCAGTTGCGGTGCCGTAATCGGCACGAGGACGATGAGCGTCGCGAGGGCGATCGCTCCATTGTGGAACCGCAGGCGCATGCTGCTCGACCTCCCCGATGCGAACTCGTGCCGCAGGACTTCACCGGTCGCGCGCCCACCCGGTCTGCAGGCCCGCTCACCGACCTCCGTATGATCGCCCATTTCGGACTGGTTGCGTGTCAACCCTCGGTCGTTTGTACGTCAGGGAATCGTCAAGGCCGGTGGGTGGCCTCGGTGGGCGCAGGCGCGGGCCGCCGCCATTCCTCGTCGAACAACCACGCCGCATAGGCGCCGTTGCCCGCGGCGAAACCCGCGCTGGCGCAGCCCTGCCCCGCCGCCGCGCGATCGAGCCCGGCGTCGAAAGCCGCACGTGCACAGGCGCGCAGCGTGCCGAGTGAGGCGCGGTCGGTGACCATCCCGGCCGGTGTGGTCACCGCGCCGTGCCCGGGGACGATGCGCCAGGTCGAATCGGCCGGGGCCACCCCGCGGAGCCCGAACCCGCCCGCCATCCACGCGAGGAGCGTGTCCTGCGCTGCGATGATGCCCTCGATCGAGCCCTCCCCCATGTATTGATCCGCCCACGGCGCGGCCCCGGGAACGATCACGTCCCCCGCCGCCACGACGTGCCGCGCGGGCACGATCACGATCGCGTCTCCGCCGGTATGCGCGGCCTGCGGGAGAGCGCGCGCCTCGATCACGAGGCCACCCACCGTGATCCGCATGCGGCGCTCGAACGGATGATCGGCCGGGACGACGAACTGCGGATCGCGCGCCGCATCGGCGGCGCCCTCGCGCCACCAGCGCGCGAGGAAGTCGTAGAACGCGGTCACGCGGTCGCGATCGGGGCCGGGCGGGGTGGCGGCGGCGCAGGCGTCGAGGCGGGCGATCTCGAGAGGCGCTCCGGTGGTCATCCTTGCCCGGATCGTGCGCTCCAAGGACTCGCTCGCTGCGCTCGCGTATATGGGCACGTTCATCCCGCGGTAGACCGCGTTGCCGCCGGCGTGATCGTCGTGGAAGTGCGTGTTGAACACGGCCGCGACCGGCGCGCGCGCCAGCTTCTCGAGCTCGTTGCGCAGCGGGATCGCCTCGGCCCGGGTGCCCGTGTCGACCAGCACCCAGCCAGCCCCGGTGAGGAAGGCGGTCATGTTCGCGGTCCCGGCGCGGAGCACCCAGGTGCTCTCGGCCACCGCCTCGATCTGGATGTACGGGGGCACCGCCCGGGCCGGCCCGTACGGGTTGAGCCGAAGCGGCTCCTGCGGGGCGCAGAAAGCGCCCGGGACAGCCGATAACAGGGCACAGGCGCTGGCCAGGCCGGGGATCAGGATGCGGAGCGGGAGGAACGGCCGACGTGCGCGCAAGCAGACCCTCGAGGTGGTGGGCGGGAATGGCCCGATCATACCGATGCCTTCGGCTCGGCGGTGTGTCATCCTTTTGCCCGATGACCCGGCAAAGTTTCCTCGAAGCCGGCCCCCGCCCGGGCCCGCGAGTCCGCTTCGGGCTGGCCACGCTCGCCTCCCTGGCGGCTCTCGTCCTCGGCGGTCCGTTCGGCTGCGGCCCCCTCGCGCCCGGCCGGCGGACTGTCCGCCTCGACTACGTGATCACCGTCGCCGCCGATCCCGGCGCCGGCGCCGAGGTCGAGGTCACCGCGACGGGCGCCGTGCCCAGGGGATTTCGCCTCGTCCTGCCACCGCAGGGCCGCCGCCGCGCGATGCACACCGTCGCTGCCGGCGAGGCGCTCCGCTACCGCGCACCCGCGCCGGTCGAGCCACACTCGGGGCCGGGCTTCGCCTGCTGGCGCGGCTTCGAACTTCTCGCCCAGCCCGCCGGCGAACAGTCGGCGCAGATCGACACGATCGCGCTGACGTTTCACCTCCCCGAGGGCGTGGCGGTCGTGGCGCCGCTGGCCCGACTCGCGGCCGACCCCGCGGCACCGGACCGCGGCCCGGTTCTGATCGATCACCCCGAGTTCGACACCCTGCTCGAGTCGTACGTCGCGATCGGCGACTACGACCTGCGCGTCCTGCCCGCCGTGCCGGAGCGCCTGCCAACCATCGTGTGGGGCCGCCGCGGCATCGGCGAAACGACCGAGAGCGAGCTCCTCGACCTGGTCGGACGCGTGCTCGCGGCACACGTGGACGCGTTCGGACCCGATCGCCTCGAGGTGCCGCTGTCGGTCATCGTGTCGTACCCGTACACGGGCCACGGCTTCGCCGGCAACGCGACGGGCCGCTCGATCGACCTGCGCCTCTCGCGCGACCTGGGCCCGGCCGACAGTCCGGGCCTGGTGCGCCTGGTCGCGCACGAGCTCGCACACTTCTGGCTCGGCGGCGCGTTCCGCTTTCCGCGGGCCGAGGACCACTGGTTCGTCGAGGGCGCGGCCGACTACTACGGTCTGCGCGCCCGCGTCGCGGCCGGGCTCACCAGCGAAGAACAGGCGGCCGACGAACTCGCGGGCAAGTGGTACGAACTGTCGGGCAACCGCTGGCTGCACGAACCGATGGAGGACCTGGGACGCAACTTCGACCGCGACCCCGAGGCGTTCACCGCCTCGTACGCGCGCGGCTGCGTGACGACGTGGGCGCTCGACTGGCGCGCGCATCTGCTGGGGCGGCCGTCGCTGGCGCAGGCCCTGCGCACGGACGCTACCGATTCGGCGCATCCACCGATGCGCCTGCTGCTCACCGCCCACCTGCGCGGCTCCGCGTGGAAGCCCGGCACGCTCGGCGAGGACCCGGGCACGATCGTCGGCGAGTTGACCGGCCCGGCGCCCGAGGTCGCGTTCCTCGGCGTGCTCGACGACGCGGGTCTCTCCTACCGTGCGGTGCCGACCGAGGGCCTCACCTTCGGGCTCGAACGCTTCGAGCCCGGCACGACGCGCCTTCTCGCCGTGCCCGACGGCAGCCCGGCGCGCTCGGCCGGCGTGCGCCCGGGCGACGCGATCCGCGAGGTCGACGGCACCCCGGTCGACGACACGGTCGACCTGCAGGTCGCGATCGAGCGCTCCTACGCCCGGCCGTCGTACAAGCTCGAGGGAATGGAAGTGACGTACGAGCGGGCGGGCACCTCCGAGCGCGTGCGGCTGTTCGCGACGCCCGAGGTGCGGCCGATGTGGACCGATGGGGAAGGCCTGCGCGCGACGCGGGTGTTTCCACCGACGGGAGCCGCGGCGGCGGAGTAGCGAGAGCTACCGGTCGGCGGTCTCGACCCGCGCCGTGTAGCCGGCGTCCTCGACCGCGGCGACGAGTGTGGCAGGCGCCACGTTCGTGTCGGACAGGCGGATGCTCGCGCGGCGGCGATCATAGTCGACGGCGACCTCGGCCACGCCTTCGATCGCGCGGATGGTCGACTCGACCGCGCCCGCGCAACCCACGCACGACATGCCGTCGATCGAGATCACGACGACGTCGCTCGCGGCCATGCCGCGGCCGCGGCTCCCGCCGCGCTGCATGCCCTGCAGGATTACGAAGCCCAGCACGGCGACGATCCCGAGTCCGAGCAACCCGGACGTGAACAGGCGTGCGGGGAACGGCTTCGGTGCCGGCCTCTCGTCGATCGGGGGGAGATGGGACATCGGGATCCTCGGCCAGGGTGCGGGTGGATCGGCTCCACCATCGGGTGCGGCGGCAGGCGGGCGCCCCGCGTTCGACTTCATGGTGGAGAACGACGGCGCGCCTCGCAAGCACCGGGGCATGTCGTTGACCGCGATTTCACCGGACGCGGACGCCGGGCGCCCGCAACGCGCACCACACCGGCGATTTTCGGACATGGCGCACCGCGTGGCCACCCGCTAGGCTCCGCGGCATGTCCACCCCTGCCGTCGCGCTCCTGTCCGCGTTCGACTCCACGATGGGCGACGTCCGCCGCGTGCTCGCGCGCGTGCCCGCGGATCGCCTCGACTTCCGGCCGCATCCGAAATCGTGGTGCGCCGGCGAATTGGCGACGCATCTCTCGCGCCTGCCCGGTTGGACGGGTGGGATGATCGGATACGACAGCTATGACGTGGCGGCGAACGAGACGCCGACGGCGGCAGCGTCCCCCCTGCCCACGTCCGTGACGGCGATCCTCGCGCTCTTCGACCAGAACGTCGCCGCGGGGCACGCCGCGATCGCAGCCTGCGCCGCGGACACGCTGGCCGCCCCGTGGTCGCTCCGGCGCGCCGACGTCACGCTGCGCACGATGCCGCGCGCCGACGCGTTGCGCACCTACCTGCTCGACCACGCGATCCACCACCGCGGGCAACTCACCGTGTACCTGCGCCTGCTCGACGTGCCGGTGCCCGCGCTCTACGGCGCGAGCGCGGACGAGCCCGCCTGAGGCGTACCGCCGCGCGCGCTACTTCCAGGCCGCGACCATCTCGGCCACGTAGTCCGCGTAATTGCGCGGCGCGTGCCCGGCGATCGCGGTCGTCTCGGCGACCTGCGCCGGGGTAGCGACCAGGCCCTTGGTCTGAAACATTTCGTACATCATGGCGAAGTCGTAGACGAGCCACGCCGGCAGCCACTGGCGCTGCTGCACCGACCACGCGGCCAGGTCGTCGCCGCCGTACGCGATCGGGCGTCCCAGCGCCTTCGACCACAGGGCCGCGGTCTCGGGCGCCTTGAGCGGCTCGGGGCCGACCAGCGCGAACGTCTTGTTCTCGAACTTCGCGTCGGTGAGCGCGTTCACGGCCGCGTCGGCGATGTCGCGCACGTCGACGCGCGAGATCCCGGTCGAGCCGAACGGCTGCGGATAGACGCCGTACTTGAGGATCGCGTCCTGGAACCACACGTCGTTCTGGAAGAAGTTGTTCGGGCGCAGGATCACGTACGGGATGCCGCTTGCCTTGATCGCGTTCTCGATCGAGATCTTTCCGGCGAAGTGCGGGATCGCGATCCCCTTCTCCAGGTCGTGCACCGACAGGTAGACCAGGCGCTTCACGCCGGCCTTCTTCGCCTCGGCCAGCGCCGACAGGCCTTCCTGCAGCTCGCCCAGGCCCAGCGCATTGATCAGGAAGACCGTCTCGGCGCCGCGGAAGATGGCGTCGTAGGTGAGCGGATCGCCCAGGTCGCCGACGACGCCGACGACGCCCGGGGGCAGCGCCTTCGCCTTGTCGGCCGAGCGGGTGAGGACGTGGACCCTTTCGCCGCGTGCGAGCAGGGCCTGCACGGTCGCGCTGCCGACCGTACCGGTGCCGCCGAGAACCAGGTGAGCCATGAAGTGTTCCTTTCGTGAGTCGGGATGAATCGGGACCTCCAGGAGGTGCGGGTAGGATGCCACGAACCCCCTCGTTGTTCCCCCGAATCTGCGGCCCCGCTCAGCGCCCCATCAGGTACTCCCCCAGCCCCTCCATCACCGGATCGCGGCCGGCCTTCCAGTCGGCCGAGGTCATCGTCGCCGGCATCGCCACGCCCACGTACTTGCGCTCATCCGTCGGGAACGAGTCCTGCCAGTAGCGCGCCGAGATCGAGACCCGCAACTTCGACCACGGCAGCTCGACCCAGGTGTCCTCGCCCGTGAAGTTCGGCCTCGAACCGGCGGGTTCGCCGAGGAAGATCGCGTTGGTCGACCGGTCGAGGTGGTTGACCAGGTTCTGGGCCGCCGAGAACGTGGCCCGCCCGGTGATCACGAACGTCCGCCGTCCCGGGCCCTCGGTCTCGTGCCACGCGGCGAGGCGCACCAGCGGCCAGATCAGGAAGTTGTTGCCGCCGCGGTTGTGACGCACGTCGAGGATCAGCGTCGTAGCACCCGTGCGCCGAAGCTCGTCGCGCACCTGCCCGGCGAACTTGCCGACCGAGCTGCCCTCGGGGTTGCGCACCTCGTTGAACTGCGCGTACACCGCGCCCAGGTCGGGGCGGGCCGCGAACCACGCCGTCTCGTCGCGTCGCGAGAGCGACGGGTCGGTCGCGCGCCCCGGCGCCGCCGGAGGCGGCACGAGACCGCGCGACAGGTCGTGCCCGCCAGGCCCCAGCGTGACGGTCTCGCTCTTTCCCTTGTCGTCCACCGTCGTGATCGTCACGTGCTCGAGGTCGGTGATGTAGCCCATCGCGCGCAGCACGGCCGGCACGCGCAGGTAGATCGTGCCCATCGCGAGGACCCCCTGCTCATTGTCGCGCGCCACGTACGGCGCGAGGTCGGCGGCGATCCGGTCCACGGGCTTGCCGCCGATCGCGGTGATCTTCCGCCCGACCAGGCGCAGCCACTCGGGCGTGGCGTCGATGATGTAGAGGCCGTCGGCGAAGAACCAGGGGCACACGGGCAGGATCGAGAACGGCACGTGCTCGGTCGGGATGGGATAGACCGTGCTGTGCCCGTCGGCCAGCCGCTTGACGATGAGCTTCTGCAGCTCCATCGCGACGCCGAGGTCGTCGAGCTCGGGTACGCGCTGCGACAGCGCGCGCACGTCGTCCTCGAACGAGGGCGCCCAGGCCGGGCGCATCGGGTCGGCGTGCAGCCGGCGCGCCTCGTGCAGGAAGAACGCGAGATCCTCGCGCCAGCCGTCGATGCGCATGAGCTCCCCCGCGGTGCCGTAGCCCGCAAGGTCGCGGAAGCGCGGGTTGTCGTGCAGCGCCTTGAACGCCTCGTCGGTCTTCAGCTCGGGGCGCTCGAGCATCGGCGCGTTGACGCAGCGCTCGAGCCAGGCGAGCGCGTCCTCGGTGCGTCCGGCTGCGGCGTGCCAGCGCGCGACCTCGCACAGCGTCCCCTCGCGATCGGCGAAGTCGTGACGAAACGCGCGCAGGCCGTAGGTGACCGCCTCGTCCATGCGACTCTTGAGGCGCAGCAGCTGGGCGACCCGCCACGTCGCCTCGTAGTCGGTGGAGTCGGCGGCGAGCAGGCGCTCGTACGCGGCGATCGCGCTGTCGGCCGATGCGGCGCCGGCGACCGCGAGCGAATCGGCGCGCAGGCGGAGGGCGAGCTGGTGACTTGGCGAGAGCGTGAACGCGGCGGACGGGCCGGCGACGAACGGAAGGATGGCGAGCAGCAAGGCGATGCGGGACGTCATGATTCCTCCGGTCGGTAGTTCCAGTCCAGGGGAGTTCGGGGGTGTGCGTGGCCTACGGGCCCCGCCGCGACGGGGTTGCCGGACGTGGGACGAACGGTGGGATCAGCGGGGCGAACGGCGATGTCAGGCGGGCGGGACGAGCTCCGCGTAATCGGCCATCGCGGCGCGGATCACGTCGAAGGCATGCGCCGGTCCGTAGACCGCGCCGACGCGTCCGCGCGCGGGCTCGCCCGGGAGCGACTTGTACGTCGCGAAGTAGTGGACGATGCGGTCGACCATGGCCTTCGGCAGCCCGGCCACGTCCTCGACCTCCGACCACACGGGGTCGGTCGAGAGCACGGCAAGGATCTTGTCGTCCGCCGCTCCGGCATCGAGCATAGGCACCCCGCCGATGACGCGCGCCTCGAGCAGGATCTCCGAGCGCGCGATGGGGCGCTCGCTGATCACGCAGACGTCGAGCGGGTCGTGATCGCCGTCGGTCGCGCCCTCCATGCAAGCAGCGACGCGTTTCCCGGCGTAGGTGCGGGGCAGGAAGCCGTAGAGCGCGGGCGGCAACGACGACGTGCGCTGCGGGCGGTCGACCTTGAGGTAGCCCGAGTCCTTGTCGATCTCGTACTTCACCAGGTCGAACGGGGTGATCTCGATGTAGGCATGCACGAGCCGCGGCGGCTCCGGCCCCGTCGACAGCCCGTGCCACGGATGCGGCCGCCAGGGCGAGAAGCGCGGTGCGCCGCTGATGCTACTTCCCCGCCGGCGCGACCTTCTTCGCCGCGTCGGTGGCCGCGTCCTTCACCGCACCGGCGGCCTGCGACGCCTTCGAACCCAGGCTGTCGATCGCCTCACCTGCGACGGCCCCCACGCTGTCGACGATCGCGCCCGCGACGGCGGCGGCGCTGTCGATCACGGCGCCGGCCGTCAGGCCCGCGCCCTTGCGCTCGAACGTCTCGTCGGGCGAGAGCTGGTTGAAACGCAGGTCGGCCATCGTCCACGTGTGGAGCCTTGCCTCGACCGGCGAGGACACGAAGCACGTGCGCGTCGTCGGGATCTTCAGGCCCTCGACCACGACGTAGTCGCTGAACTCGCATGTCGTCTCGATGAGGCGCTGCGAGCGATTGCTCGTCACGTAGGTCAGCGTGCGCATCTCGTGCGTGTTGGCGTCCATGCGCACGATGAACCAGTCGTCGGGCCACACCTCACCCTCGGGCGGATAGGTGACGAGCACCTCATCGAACTCCTGCAGCGAGTTCTTGTACTTGCGGTGCGCACGACCCAGGTAGTGCGCCACGGCGCCCGACTCCTTGAAGCGGTACGGCACCCCCGCGAGGAAACCATGCCACGCGACGATGTAGCGCGCCGCGACTTCGTCCTGCGCCCGCGGCGACGGCTCGCCGCGGAGCAGCGCCCATGCCCCGGTGAGGCCCATGCCGTAGGTCAGCGTCCCGTCGTCGGTGACGATCGCCACGCGACCGAGCCCGTCGTGCACGCGGAAGCGGTTCTCGCCCACGGCGCGCTCGACCGGCCACGGGTTGAGGACCTTGCCCCACATCCCGGACCACTCGTCGGTGCCGCGGAACGTCATCTCGCGGACCCCGTTCCACGCCTCCATTCCACCGTGCGCGACGACGAGGGAGTCGATCATGGCCGCCCCCCTCTCACGCATGACATGGCGCTCCTGCGGGCTACGCGGCAACTCGGGACGGGCCGAGGAGCAGCCGGCGACCGCGGCGGCGAGGACGAGAACGGCGAGCGGACGGGCGGAGAGACGGCGTGCGACCGAGTTCGGACGTTGGACCATGGAACGGACCTCCCGAGGGGGGATGGACTGGGACGCCGGCATCCTACCCGGCCGGGCGCAACGTGAAAAGCCCGCAAAGAGGCGCGTGCAGGGGAGGGGGCCCTGCATCATAATGGAGATCAACGGAGGAACGCACCGTGCCCCTGGAAACCATGACCTACAGCGAAAGCCTGCGCCTGTCCGAGGAGCGCAAGCGGATGGTCGCCGAGCAGATCGTCTCGCGCGGCGTGAAGGATCCGCTCGTGCTCGCGGCGATGCGCATCGTTCCCCGCCACGAGTTCGTGCCCGCCGACGTGCGCGAGTCCGCGTATCGCGACGCACCGCTGCCGATCGGCCGCGAGCAGACCATCTCCCAGCCGTACATCGTCGCCCTGATGACCGAGGCCCTGCGCCTCGAGGGCGGCGAAAAGGTTCTCGAGGTCGGCACCGGTTCGGGCTACCAGGCCGCCGTTCTTGCCGAGATCGCCGGCCGCGTGCACAGCATCGAGCTCGAGGAGGATATCGCCCAGGACGCGACCGCACGACTGGCAACGCTCGGCTACCACGACGTCGTGGTCCACCAGGGCAACGGGTTCGGGGGTTGGTCCGCCGAGGCGCCGTACGACGCGATCGTCGTCACCGCGGCGCCCGAGACGGTGCCGATGACGCTGCTCCAGCAGCTCGTCCCGGGCGGCCGCCTGGTGATCCCGGTCGGACGACGTTCGCAGATGCTGCAGCAGTGGGTGCGCGAGGGCGAACGCGGCTTCGAGTCACGGAACCTGATCCCCGTTCAGTTCGTGCCCATGCGCGGCGGCCCCATCAAGCCGGCGCCGCAGACCACCGCCTAGGCTTTCTTCGACCACCCTCGCGGCCCCGGCCCCGGGGCGGCATCGACTCCCGCCGTTCCCGGAGGTCCACGTGCTTCGCACCGCCGCGATCGTCCTCGTGATCGCCCTCGCCGCGCCGTCCCACGCCGCCGCCAAGGCTGCGCCCGCCGGCACCATTCCGCCCGGCGCCGACGGCGCTCCCGCCGTGCTCGAGTCGTCGCCCCGACACGGCGAGTGGGTCGACATCCCGCTCGGCGCGAACGCCCCCGCGCTGCGCAGCTACGTCGTTTATCCCGAGCGCAAGGACAAGGCCCCGGTCGTCATCGTGATCCAGGAGGTCTATGGGCTTACGCCGTGGTTGCGCGCGGTCGCCGATCGGCTGGCCGGCGACGGCTTCATCGCGGTCGCACCGGACTACCTGTCGGGCATGGGCCCGGGCGGTGGCGGCACCGACTCGGTGGCGACACGAGACGAAGTGGTCAAACTCACGCGCAGCCTCACGCCCGAGGAGGTCGTGCGCCGCACGAATGCCGCACGCGCTTACGGCGTCGCGCTTCCCGCTGCGACCGGCAAGGTCGGCACCGTCGGCTTCTGCTGGGGTGGCGGACGAAGCTTCGCCTACGCCGCGCAGACGCCTCCGCCCGACGCGGCCGTCGTCTACTACGGCGCATCGCCGGACAGCGCGATGACCCTCGATGTGAAGGCGCCCGTGCTCGGGCTGTATGGCGAGGACGACGCGCGCATCAACGCGACGATTCCGGCGGCGCAGGCCGCACTGCAGGCGCGCGGGGTGTTCTACGAGGCGATCCTGTATCCCGGCGCGGGCCACGGATTCCTCCGCCAGCAGGACGAGCGCGAGGGCGCGAACCTCGCCGCCGCGCAGAAGGCGTGGCCGCGGACGATCGCGTTCCTGCGCCAGCACCTGGAGCAATCGGCGAAGCCGACGAAGTAGTCTCCCGCACGTCCACCCGAGATCCACCATGCCGTCGCCCAGACGCGCGCTTCTCATCGCCGGAGTGATCTTCGCCATGAACGGATTCACGTCGCAGGACACAAGCGCCGCGCGCGGCGCGGCCACGCGCTCGGTCGTCTACGGCCCGCGCGGCATGGTGTGCGCCGCGCAGCCGCTCGCCGTGCAAGCCGGGCTCGAGATGCTGAAGCAGGGCGGCAGCGCGGTCGACGCGGCGATCGCGACCAACGCCTGCCTCGGGCTCATGGAGCCGACCGCGAACGGCCTCGGCGGCGACCTCTTTGCGATCGTGTGGGACCCGGGCGCCGCACGCCTGGTCGGGCTCAACGCCTGCGGCCGCTCGCCGCTGGGGCTGCGGGCCGAGCAGATCCCGCCCGAGAAGGACGGCACGATCCCGCTCTACTCGACGTATTCGTGGAGCGTCCCCGGTTGCGCCGACGGCTGGTTCGAGCTGCATGCGAAGTACGGAAAGCTCCCGCTCGCAACCGTGCTTGCTCCCGCGATCCACTACGCCGACAACGGCTTCCCGCTGTCACCCGTGATCGCGGGCGACTGGGCGCGCTCGCTGACGCGCTTCAAGGACAAGCCCGGGTTCGCCGAAGTGTTCATGCCCGGCGGGCGCTCGCCGGCCGAGGGCGAGCTGTTCAGGAACCCGGCGCTGGCGAAGACGCTGCGCGCCATCGCCGCCGGCGGGCGGAAGGCCTACTACGAGGGCCCGATCACCGAGGCGATCGTTGCATACTCGCAGGCGCAGGGCGGGTTCTTCAGCAAGGATGACTTCGCGAAGCATCGCTCCGAGTGGATCGCGCCGGTGTCGACCAACTACCGCGGCTACGACGTGTGGGAGTTGCCGCCGCCCGGCCAGGGCATCGCCGCGCTGCAATTGCTCAACCTGCTCGAGGGCTACGACCTGAAGGCCATGGGCCGCGAATCGGCCGACTTCTGGCACGTGCAGACCGAGGCGAAGAAGGTCGCCTACGCCGACCGCGCCCGCTACTACGCCGATCCCGACTTCGCCGCGATTCCGGTGACCGAGCTGCTCTCCAAGGACTACGCCACCGCGCGCCGCGGTGGCATCGATCCCGCGCATGCCGCGCAGGTCGATGCGCCGGGCGACCCGGTCGCGCTGTCGCGCCGAGAGACGACGTACCTGTGCGCTGCCGACTCGAGCGGGATGATGGTCTCGCTCATCCAGAGCAACTACACCGGCTTCGGCTCGGGCTACGTCGTGCCGGCGCTCGGCTTCGGGCTGCAGAACCGCGGCAACCTGTTCGACCTGGTACCCGGCAAACCCAACTCCTATGCGCCGGGCAAGCGCCCCTTCCACACGATCATCCCCGCGTTCGTGACCAAGGACGGCAAGCCGTGGATGGCGTTCGGCCTGATGGGCGGCGACATGCAGCCGCAGGGCCACGCGCAGGTGATCGTCAACCTGGTCGACTTCGGGATGAACCTGCAGGAGGCGGGCGACGCGATTCGCTTCCACCACACCGGCTCGAGCGAGCCGACCGGTACGGTGATGAAGGACGGCGGCATCCTGCACATCGAGGACGGGTTGCCCCCCGCCGTGCTCGACGAGCTCAAGCGCCGAGGTCACCGGATCGAGCCGCAATCGGTCGGCGGCTACGGCGGCTACCAGGCGATCGCGCGCGACCCGGTCACGGGCGTCTATGCGGGCGCCACCGAGAAGCGCAAGGACGGCTGCGCGCTGGGGTACTAGAAAGCGCCGCGGGTCGCGATCCGGGCCAGCAGCAGCGCCGTCCGCTTCGCCTGCACGGGCAGCGTGCGCATGTCCGCGGTTTCATGCACCGAGTGTCCCCCGCTCCCCTTGAGCCCCAGAGCGTCGAGCGCGGCCGGCGTGCGCCCGGCGGTGAAGGAGATGTCGGCCGCGCCGGCGCGCGCCGGGTCGGTCGCGGTCACGGGGCCGAAGCCCAGGTCCCGGC
>JANOEH010000234.1:0-10850 GCA_031413115.1 Candidatus Eiseniibacteriota bacterium
GTCGATCCGGCGCTCGGCACCGGCGGGACCGGCGGCATGATCGCGCTGTCGGACGTGCTGGGCAACGAGGGCGTCTACCTGTTCATTGCCAACGACGCGGCGTCGCTCGATGACTTCTTCGCCGGCATGGAGTTCAGCGCCACCTACTTCAACCGCGCACAACGCCTCAACTACGGGCTCGGGCTGTTCCGCCTGACGCGCATCTACGACGTGGACATCGACCTCTACCGCCGCGAGCGGCGCATCGGCGGGACGGTCCTGGCGTCGTATCCGCTGTCGCGCTTCACCCGCATCGAGGGCTCGACCGTGCTCCGCTACGCGCAGGATCACCTGCTCAACAACGGCGACTTCCGGGACTTGTGGTTGTTGTCGAACTACTTCTCGTTCGTGCACGACGACGCGCGTTTCACCCACCACGGGGCGGTGGGGGGGCACCGCATCAACCTCACGGCGGGCTACACGCGCGACCTGTCGACGGGATCCGGCGATGCCGTCTCGCTCCTGCTCGACGGGCGCTTCTACCGGACGCCGATCAAGGACGTGGTGTGGGCGAACCGCATCGTGACGCAGGTGTCGAGCGGGGACGACCCCGAGCGCTTCTACTACGGCGGTCCCTACGCGCTGCGCGGGTGGGACCGTCGCGTGCTCTACGGCACGCGCACGGCGCTGGCGCAGACCGAGCTGCGCCTGCCGATCCTCGGCCGCACGCGGCTGGGGGCGCCGCTGCCGATCGAGTTTCCGCGCGTCAACGTCGCGTTCTTCCTCGATGGCGCGATCGCCGGCGGGGCGCCGGGCTCGATCGACCGGCTCGGCTCGATCGGGGCGGGCCTCTACGTCGGCGGCGGGTGGTTCCCGGTGCTGCGGCTCGACTGGGTCAAGTTCACGGACTTCCGCCGGATCGGGCCGGCGACGCACACGCAGTTCACGATCGGCTACCTGTTCTAGGGGAGCGGGCGTGGCCCCGGGTCGATGCGCACGTCGAACGGGGCGCCGAATCCGCGCGTGCGGCCCAGCACCACGCCGGCGCTCGAGACCCGCACCACCTCGCCGCTGGCGATCGCGGCGACCCATACCTCGCCCGTGCGATCGGCGACCGCGAGTCCGCGCGGGCGTGCGATGCCCTCGACGCGGCGGACCTCGCCGCCGCTGCGCCGGTCGAGCGCCACGACCGCATTGCCGGTGTCGAGACCGATCCACACGAGATTGCGGCCCTCGTCGATGTCGATCGCGTACGGCCCGGGGCCGAGCGCGGTGCGCGCGAGGATCGCGCCGTCGGCGGAGAGCTTCATCACCTCGCCGGCAGCGAAGCGTGTCACCCACACCGAGCCGTCGAGCGGGTCGACGGCGGCGCGGCGCGGATCGCCGCCGAGCGAGGCAACCGGCCCCCGGGCGCCCGATGCATCGATGCGCATCACGCTGCCCGCCCCGGCATCGACCACCCAGGCGCCGCCGCCGGAGGTGAGCGCGATGTCCTGCGGGTTGGTGAACAGCCCGGCTGCGGCGAGCGGGGTGCCCAGGCGACTCACGCGCACGACCCCGCCGTTGTCCTCGTCGGCGATCCACGCCGAGCCGCTCGTCGGATCGACGGTGATGGCGTTCGGCGCGCCGTCGAACCGGAAGCTCGAGAGCGGCCCGCCGCCGGCGGCGAAGAGACGCACACGCCCGTCGAACGGTTCGGTCGCCCACACCGCGCCGTCGCGGACGTCGACCGCGATCCGGTTGACGCGCAGCACGCCGGTGATCGTCAGGACGCGGGCGCGGCCGTCGGGCGTGAGGCGCGCCAATTCGTCGAAGCCGGGATCGCTGACCCAGACGACCTCGCGGCCCGGCCGGGCCAGCGCGGTCACGGGAGTTCCGCTCGTCACCGTGTCGCGACCGACGAAAGCCAGGCGGTACTCGAAGTCGATGTCGTCGAGCACGGCGCCGTCGTCGTAGCCGGTGGCGTCGAGCGCCAGGAGGGGCCCGACCTGCACGAAGGGATCCGGACCGAGTCGTCGGCGCTCGAGCCGAAAGCCGAGCAGGTCGGTGCCCACCGGCGCCGCCCGCCAGTGCAGCCCGACGGTCGAGGAGCCGGCCAGCGCGCGGAAGTCCTGTGGGCCGCCGCCGGTCTCGGGATTGCCGGGATCGAGCGGATTCGTGCGCGGGCGTTCTCCGCAGCCCGCGGCCAGGAGCGCGAGCGCGCCGAGCGCGATGGCCTCAGAAACGCAGGTCGAACGCAAGGGCCGGGCCGTCGGGACCGAGACAGGGAGCGAGCGACCAGGTGGGGCGCGAGCCGGGGCCGACCTGGCGCGCGGCGCCATGCGGCGGGTCGTGCAGGAAGCGCCGCCACAGGCCGTAGAAGAGCGTCACCTGCCCGACGATCAGCGCCCCCGCGGCGAGGCGGTCGTAGCGCTGTGCGGCGGCGTAGTCGGCCTCGAGTTGTGCCGGATCGGTCCCGGTGACATAGCGGTCGTAGGCGCGGTCCCCGCTCTCGGCGAGCAGGAACGAGGCGATCGTGAGGCCGGCGCCGACGCCGATCGCGATGTGCGCGGTCGTGTGGTCGGGGCCGGTCGAGCCATCCACAGGATCGGCGGCGTGGGCGGGGGCGACGATCGCCAGCGTCGCGGGCAGGCAAACGAAAGCGAGGACGAGGGCGGCGCGAGGCCGCGAGCTCGTCCTCGCCGAAGACATGGTGCGGAAACTCCCTAGGCGGGGAGCTTGTGCACGAAAAGCGTGAGGCGGGACTTGTAGCGGCTGGCCGTGGCCCGCGGGATGACGCCCTTCTGAGCCGCGCGATCGAGCACCGAGAGGGCGGTCTGGAGGCGGGGATCCGCGTCCGTCCGGCTCTTGGCTTCGCGCACCTTCTTGACCGCGCCACGGACCTTCGACTTGACCGCGAGGTTGGCCAGGCGGGCCTTCTCGTTGGTCCCCACGCGCTTCTTCGCAGACTTGTGATGCGGCATTGCTCCTCCTGTTGGAATCAACTGACGGTACCGGCGGAAGTTAGCGAATCCGGGGCTTTCCGTCAAGCCTGCTGGCGAGACGCGGTCGAGACGTCCTGCGGC
Source organism: Candidatus Eiseniibacteriota bacterium (assembly GCA_031413115.1). Lineage (GTDB taxonomy): Bacteria > Eisenbacteria > RBG-16-71-46 > RBG-16-71-46 > DASYSL01 > JANPEF01. Next base: position 3,045 of record JANOEH010000234.1, read on the forward strand.
GAGCCCGCGGGAGGTCACCGGGCGGGCCGGAGGGACCCCATGTTGACAATAATCCCGGGCCCGTGCGAATCTTGACCCGCACCGGGACCCACGGAAGGAGGCCACCTCCATTGCTGCAGGAACGCGTTCGCGCGACCCTCGAACGCCTGCCGCCCAGCCCCGGCTGCTACCTCTTCAAGAATTGCCAGGGCAAGATTCTCTACGTCGGGAAGGCGAAGCGCCTGGACCAGCGGGTGCGATCGTATTTCCAGGCTGGTCGTGTGCCCCATCCGCGGACTGATCGGCTCGTCGCGCTCGTCGAGGACCTCGACGTGATCGTGACCGGAGGGGAGGCCGAGGCGCTCATCCTCGAGGCGACCCTCGTCCGCGAGCACCAGCCGTACTTCAACGTGAGGCTGAAGGACGACAAGTCGTTCCCGTGGGTGAAGCTGTCCCTGCAGGATCCGGTTCCCCGTCTCTCCGTGACGCGCCGCGTGCTCGAGGACGGCGGGCGCTACTTCGGGCCGTACACGGACGTCAAGGCCCTGCGCTCGACGCTGCGCTTCCTGCGCCGCATGTTTCCCATCCGCACCTGCCGCGACTTCGAGCGCCATCGCCGCGAGGACCGCCCGTGCCTCAATGCGCACATCCAGCGCTGCGTCGCGCCGTGCTGGTCGAAGTCGGGCGTCGACGTGGCCGCGCATCGCGCGCTGGTCGATCGCTTCGCCCTGTTCCTCGCCGGCAAGGACGAGGACCTTCGCGGCACGCTCGCCGACGACATGAGCCTCGCCGCCGGCGAGCGGCGCTACGAGGACGCGGCGCACGTGCGGGACCGGCTGGCGCTGCTCGATCGCATGACGCAGGGCCAGCGCGTGCTCGGGCCGCGCGCCTACGACGCCGACGCGCTCGGCCTCGCGCGCCACGGCGACCGCGCCGTCGTCGTCGCGCTGCACGTGCGCGACGGCCGCGTCGCGGGGAGCGACACGCTGCTGCTGCGTGGCGTGCGCGACCAGGGCGAGGAGCGCATCCTCGCCGACTTCATCCTCCAGCACTACCTGCGCGCGGCGACGTGGCCGCGGGCGTTGTGGCTGCCGGTCGAGCCCGAGGACGAGGCGACGCTCGCGCTGGCGCTCAAGGCGCAGGGCCGGGCCATCGCGCTCGAGGCGGGGAAGCGCGGTCGCGCCCGCACGCTGCTCGACGCGGCGGGGGAGAATGCGCGGCTCGGGCTCGAGGTCGCGCTGGCGCGCCGCGGCGGGCGGCGCGTGCGCTACCAGCCCGGCGTCTACGAGCTGCAGCGAGCGCTCGGCCTGCCGGCGCCGCCGTTTCGCGTCGTCTGCTTCGACATCTCGAACATCTCCGGCACCGATCCGACCGCCTCGGTGGTGGTCATGGAGAACGGACAGCCCAGGCGCGGCGACTACCGGAAGATGCGCATGAAGACGCCCGGCCCCGACGACTTCGCGATGATGAACGAGGCGGTCGGCCGCTACTTCGCGCACGTCGCGGCGGGGGAGTGGCCGCAGCCGGACCTGATCGTCATCGACGGCGGCATCGGCCAGGTGGGCGCCGCTGCCGCCGCGCTCGGCGCGCTTGCAGCGCAGAATCCGCTCGCGGCGGGGCTGCCGAACGTGCCGCTGGTCGGCCTCGCCAAGCGCGAGGAGACGATCGTGCGGCCCGACGGCGGCGAGATCCGCCTGCCGAAGCGCTCCTTCGCGCTGCGCTCCCTCATGCGCCTGCGCGACGAGGCGCACCGCTTCGCCATCACGTATCACCGCACCCTGCGCTCGAAACGAACCGTGCGCAGTGCGCTCGACGACGTACCGGGTGTCGGCCCCTCGCGCCGCCGCGCGCTGCTCGGCGCGTTCGGCTCGATCGCCGCGCTGGCCGAGGCCGACGTGCCGACGATCATCGCGAGAGCCGGCGTGCCGCGGATCGTCGCCGTGCGGATCAAGGATGCGCTCGATCCGACGCGTGACGCCGGGGGGGGCGCGTGAAGGGCCGTCCGTCGAAGCGGCTGGCCGACGCCGAGGCCCGGCGCACGATCCCCGAAGACGGGCTCGAGCGCGCCGGGCGGGCCTGGCTCACGGACCTGGCGCTCCTCAAGCGCGCCTCGCCGCGAACGACGGCGGCGTACCGCTACGATCTCCAGGACTACCTGGGGTTCCTGCGCGCGCGCGGCCACGCGGATCCGAGGCAGGTGACCGCGCCGGACGTCGTCGACTACCTGCTCGCGCTGCGCCGCGGCGGGGCTGCCGCGGCGACGCTGGCGCGGCGACGCTCGGCGCTGCGTGGCTACCATGCGCACTGCGCGCGGGCGGGCACGGCGCCGCTCGATCCCACGGCCGGCCTGCCCGCGCTCAAGCTCGGGCGGCGCCTGCCCAGGGCGCTGGCCATCGAGGAGGTCGAGCTCGTGCTCGCCCAGCCGGTGGGCAACGAGCCACGGACGCTGCGCGATCGAGCGCTGCTGGAACTCGGCTACGCCAGCGGGCTGCGGGTGAGCGAACTGGTCGGCCTTGATCGCTCGTCGCTGCTGTGGGAAGACCGGGCGGTCCGCGTGCTCGGCAAGGGGGACAAGCAGCGCCTCGTGCCGTTCGGGAGGCCCGCCGGCGAGGCGCTCGAGCGCTGGCTCGAGTCGGGCCGGCCGCACCTGGTGCAGCGGAGCAACGAGGAGGCGCTGTTCGTCAACCGCTGGGGACGCCGCCTCTCGCGGATGGGTTTCTGGAAGATCCTCGCCGGCTACGCCCGGCAGGCGGGGCTGGCGGGCCGCGTGAGCCCGCACGTGCTCCGGCACTCGTTCGCCACGCACCTCCTCGCCGGCGGCGCCGACCTGCGCGTCGTGCAGGAGTTGCTGGGACACGCGTCGGTCGTCACGACGCAGATCTACACCGCGGTGGACCGGAGCTTCCTGCTCGAGGTGCATCGGCAGTTCCACCCCCGGCCGTAGGCCGGGGGACGCTCGAAACCGGAGGGATCGTGATCACTGGACTCGCACCTCGTCGTCGACTCGCCGCATTCGCCCCCGTCGCGCTCGCCGCAGTACTCGCGGCATCGCTGTCGCTCGCGCACCCGGCGCCCGCCGCCGCGCAGGACCCGCCGCCGCCGCCCGCCGCCGAATCGGGCTGGCGACCGCGGCCCGTCCGCTCGGGCACAGTCGCGCTCCATGGCGCTGCGATGTACGGCACGCTGCTCGGTGGCGGGCGTTTCGCCGACGAGTTCAGCAACGGTCTCGGCCTGGGTTTTGCGCTGCGCTACCGGAACTCGACGGAGAGCTCGATCGGCATCGGCTTCGAGTCGCATCAGTTCGACGGAACGTCGGCCGCAGATTCGGCGGCGACGCCGGTGAAGCTCCAGCTGGTCATGACCACGATCGACTACTACCGGCACTTCAGCGTGCGCACCCGCACGCCACGCTATCTCGTCATCGGTGCCGGGCTGATGCAGAGCCGGCAGACCAACCTCAACGACGAGACCGAGTACCCGGGGGACGGCGGCGTGGTGAAGCTCGGCGGGGGCTTCGAATACTGGGCGAATCGGACGCTGACGCTGGACGTCGGTTTGCGCTATTATGGCGTGCTCTCCGAGAGTTCGCTGAATCACGACGTGCAGGCCGCCGTCGGGATCAACTTCTACACATCCCCCTGACACCCCGGAAAGGCGGCTCGGGCAGGATGGTGTGGAAACGTTTTCACGGCCTTCGTCGGCGTGCCGCCGGCGAACGTTCCCCCCGGGTCGGCGCATCGAAAGCTGGGGCTCGAGCTCCGGAAAGGAAGAGCGAACAGGGATGACCACCGCCACCTCGTATCGCGTAGGACAGCGTATCGTCCATCCGCGCTTCGGCGTCGGCCTGATCGTCGAGGTCCGCCACGGTCGCGGCTCCGACGTGCTCGAAGTCGTGTTCGGGCAGGAGCTCAAGCGTCTCTCCGCGCGCCTTGCCTGGGAACTTGCCGGCGAGGGCGCCGAGGAAGATCTCGCCGCGCGTGCGGCGGAGGACACGGACGGAGCCGCTGCAGCCGAAGGCGAGGCTGGCGACGACTCGCTCGAAAGCTCCGATGCCCCGGCCGGGGAGGACTCCGCCGAGGAGCGCAGCCTCTGGCGTGCCGCCCCCGAGGGCGAGGCGCTGGTCGCCCGCTGGGCCGGCGGCGAGGCGAGCGACCCGGCGCTGTTCACCGCCGGCTACCGCGCCGAGCGTCTCTCGGCCTGGGCCGCCGCGGATCGCCTCCTGTCGCTTGATTCGCTGCGCGGCGTCGAGCGCTTCCCGCACCAGTTGAAGGCCGCGCTCGCCGTCATGAAGGACCTGGGCGGCCGCGCCCTGCTCGCCGACGAGGTGGGCCTGGGCAAGACGATCGAGGCCGGGATCATCCTCAAGGAGTACCTGCTGCGCGGGCAGATCCGCACCGCGCTCGTGCTCACGCCGGCCTCCCTGTGCGAGCAGTGGGCCGAGGAGCTGCGCGAGAAGTTCGAGCTCGATTTCGTCGTCTCGCGCGGCGCCGAAGGCCGCTGGGGAGATCACCCGCTGGTCATCGCCTCGCTCGAGACGGCGCGCCACACGCGTCACCGCGCGCGCGTGCGCCGTGTCGGCTTCGACCTCGTCATCGTCGACGAGGCGCATCGCCTGCGCAATCACCTCACGCTCGGCTGGAAGTTCATCAACGAGCTGGGTGCCCGCAACCTGCTGCTGCTGACCGCGACGCCGGTGCAGAACGACCTGCGCGAGCTGTACAACCTGGTGACGCTGCTGCGGCCCGGCGCGGTCGGCACGTTCGCCCAGTTCCGCGCCGAGTTCATGACCGCCGGCGACCGGCTCAAGCCGCGCAACACCGACAAGCTGCGCACCCTGCTGGCCTCGGTGATGATCCGTGCCCAGCGCGCCAACACGCAGATCAAGTTCCCGCGGCGCAACGTCAAGACGCTGACCCTCGACCTGTCGCCGGCCGAGGCCGAGCTCTACCGCGACGTCTCGGAGTTCGTGATCAGGACGATCGACTCCGGAGACGAGGACGTCGCGCGCCGCTGGTACTTCACGCTCGTGGTGCTGCAGAAGGAACTGGGTTCGAGCATCGCCGCCGCGGCGAAGACGCTGCAGCACCTGGCGAACAAGGCCGCGACCGGGTTGTCCGCGAAGGCGCTCGAGGACCTCGCGAGCCGGGCCGCGACGAGCGGGCGCTCGACCAAGGTCGAGGCTCTGGTCAAGCTGCTCGGCGGACTCGAGGACAAGGCGATCGTGTTCACGCAGTTCCGGGCCAGCCAGAACGAGATTGCCAGCGCCCTGACCGAGGCAGGCATCGTCAACGAGATCTTCCACGGCGAACAGACGTGGCAGGAGAAGGAGGAAGCGCTCGATCGCTTCCGCGGGCCCGTGCCGTTCCTCATCTCGACCGAGGCCGGCGGCGAGGGCCGCAACCTGCAGTTCGCGCACATCGTCGTCAACTACGACCTGCCGTGGAACCCGATGCGGGTCGAGCAGCGGATCGGCCGCGTGCACCGGCTCGGGCAGGAGCACGACGTGCAGATCTACAACCTGGTCGCCCGCGACACGATCGAGTCGTACGTGCTCGAGATCCTCGAGAAGAAGATCCGCCTGTTCGAACTCGTGGTCGGCGAAGTCGAGGAGATCCTGGGACACTGGGAGCCCGAGGGCTCGTTCGAGGACGAGGTGTTCAAGATCTGGGTGGCCAGCAAGGACGACGAGACACGCTCGAAGAACTACGCCGAGTTCGCCGGTCGCCTCGCCGCCGCGCGCAAACGCTACCAGGAGGAGCAGGAACTGCAGAAGGCGCTCCTGCCGGAGGCGAAGGAGTGAGCCCGCGCAAGCGCGCCTCGAAGGCGTTGTCCGCCGCGATCGGCAAGCATGCCGGTGGGGCGGCCGGGCCGGCGCGGCGTCCAGTCGCGGCCGCCCCGGCGCTGCGCGCCGAAGATCTCGGCGACGACAGCGAATCGCGCGCGCCGTTCGAGGCCTTCGCCATCGACTTTCTGCGCGCCCGCGGCGCCGCCGCCGTCGAGTTCGCCCCGCTCGAGTGGGACATCACGCTGCCGCTCGACCTGTCCAGGCGCTGGCGCCGGCCATCGATGCGGCTGGTGTTCGACGCGTCTCGCTCGACCTTGCCGCGCGGGGCTGCGTTCGCCGCCCCGGGCAGCCAGCTCGGCCTCAAGCTCCTCTCGGAGGCGCGCGAGGGCGGGCACGTCGCGCGCTTGCATGCCGAGGAGCGTGCCGGCGTCGACGCGCGGTCGGTGGCGGGGGAGGGTCTCGTGCTGCACGATGTCGATGCCGGCGCGCCGAGGATCGCAGTGCCGATGCACGTGCTGCAGGTCGGCTTCCACGCCACGCTCACGTTCCTGGGCGGGAGCCCCGAGCAGGACCTGCGCTCGATCCTGGCCGATCCGCGGGGGCCGACGTTCGACTTCTGGGAGCCCGACGAGCGCCGCCGCGCGCACCTCGAGCCCGGTTTCCCGGCGGACTTCGTGCCGGCGCCGCTGGATCGCACCGCGCTGTGGGGCGAGGCGCGCACGTGGCTCGAGCGCGTGCTTGAGCCGCGCGCCGACAAGTGGAAGAAGAAGGCCGACGAATCCCGCGAGCGCGACCTCGCCCGTCTCTCCGCGTTCTACCAGACGCGCATCGAGGAGGAGCGCGATCGCCGCCGCCGCCGCCGCAGCGAGGACGGCGAGGCCGAGGAACCGTCGACCGAGGCCGCTCTCAAGCTCGAGTGGGGTCGGCGCACGAAGGCCGTGCGCGCGCGCTACGAGCCGTCAATCGAGATCCGGCTGTGGGGGATCGAGGAGATCGCCCGGCCCCGCCAGGAAGTGCGCTACCCGCTGTCGAGCGCCGGGAAGTCGGTCGGCTCGTTCGCCGTCGAGGTCGACCTCGCCAGCGGTGCTCTCGTCCGGCCGCCGTGCCCCGAGTGCGGGCGTCCCGCCGGGGAGTTCTGGTGGGATGGTGCGGGGCTTGTCTGCCGACGCTGTCGCGCGCGCGCTGGCAAGCCCGGAAGTCGCGGTCGAAAAGGGAGTTGAGGCTTTTCCCGGCGGTTTGATAGACTCTCGCGGATGAAGCGGGACCGCCCCGGCGTCTCCGGAGAGGCGGACCGCTTCGAGCCTTGTCGGGGAGGATTGCGTGTCGGACAGACTCACCAAGCAGGAACTGAAGGAAGACGCGTTCGTCGAGGGCGCGTACGGCGCCTGGGACTGGGTGTCGGCGCACCGCAACCTGGTCTACGGAGCGATCGTGCTCATCGTCGTCGCCGTCGGCGGCGTCGCCCTGTGGCGCAGCCAGGTCGCCCGGCAGGATGTCGCGGCCCGCAGCACGCTGGCCGAGGCGAGCGCGTCGTACTGGTCGGGCGACTACGTGAAGACGATTCAGCTCGCCGATCAGGTCATGTCCGACGCCGGCGGCACGCCCGCCGCGATCGACGCCCGGCGCATGAAGGCCGACGCGTTGTTCTGGCAGGGCTCGTTCGACAGCTCGGCGACGCTCTACAAGGACGTGTTGCGTGCCCAGCCGGCCGGCTCGCCGATGCAGACCGCGATCGAGCAGAGCCTCGCCTTCGCGCTCGAGTCGTCGAAGGACTTCGCCGGTGCGGCCAAGTACTACGAGTCGGTCGCGACCAAGGCGCCTGATCGCTCCAACGCCGCCGACTTCTACCTTGCCGCCGGTCGCGCGAATCGCCTCGCCGGGGACACGAAGAAGGCGCAGGCGCTCTACGAGAAGGTCGCCACCGAGTACAAGGAGACGACCTTCGCGCGCGGCGCCGTGGCCGCCCGGGGCTTGTTGCTCGCCGCCTCTAAGTGCCGCTTTGACGCGGGGGGGGGGGGCGCCCGCCCCCGTCCAGGTCCTCC
>JANOEH010000235.1:0-3233 GCA_031413115.1 Candidatus Eiseniibacteriota bacterium
GGTCGTAGAGGAGTTCGAAGGCATCGCCCTCCGGCACGAGGCCGACGGCCGGCCAGATCGCCACGTCGGCCGGATCCTGGCCGCGGTAGATCGGGGTGACTTCGGCGCCGTGCTTGCGCGGGCCGGTGGCGTCGAACAGCATCGCGCCAGTCGTGTCGCCGCCCCACGGGTTGGCCGGCTTGGTGCCGCGAATGATGCCGGCGAACTGGAAGCCGGCGTTGAACATGTACTCGTTGTTGGTGCCACGCGGCCAGTAACCACCGCCGGTGGTGCCGGCGCCCGACGAGTCGGTGCCGATTTCACCACGAGTGGTGAGGCCGTAGAAGACTCGGTTGGTGTTGATGAAGCCGACCGATCGAGCATAAAGGCGGAAGCCGTTGGGCTTTTCCCCCGGCCCCGGCCGTGCTTCGGCCGTGCTCGGCGACAGGCCGAGCGAAAGGGCCGTCAGGGCGAGCCCGACGATCGTCCTCCGCATACCACGCAGTGCGTGCATTGATTCCTCGCGTCTGAGTAGTCGTCCGGAAGGGCGGACGGTCAAGAGTGACCGCCCGCTCCCCCGGCCGGGGTCAGAAGTTCACTTCGAGTCCGAAGCGGAGGCGCCGTCCGGCGCCGACGTAGCTGCTGATGTGCTTACCGGCGGCCTGGTTGTTATCCGACGCCTTGCGCTGCTCGGCAAGATCGTAGGTGCCGTCGCCGTTGCCGAAGCGCTGCTCAGACTTCCGGTAGTAGAAGCACTGCGCTCCCTGCGTGTTGGTCCCGTTGCCGGCCAGGGCGCATGCTGCGTCCGTGGTCGGAAGCGTCAGGGCGCCATCGCTGGCCCGGTAGAAACCGTTGTTCCGGCCGAACGTGGCGAACGTGTTCGAGTCGACCGAGAAGTTGTTGGCGAACAGGGCGCCGTTGCTGATGGTGCCCGTCGTGGCCCAGACCGAGTTGACGACCTTCATGTTCAGGACATTCCGGGCGTCGAGGTAGCCGGTCATCGCGAACTTGCCGATCTGGAAATTCTTCGTGGCGCGGAGGTCGAACTCCTTCAGCGCCGGGAGACGCGCGCCGAGGAAGGAGTTGGACCGCGGCTCCAGGCCGCAACCGCCGCCGCTCCGGACCCCGAACGAGCTGAGGTCATCCGGATCGCAGCGGGTGTACGGCGTGCCCGAGGCGAGGCGGAAGGTGGCGAAGAAGCCGGTGTTCTTGAGCACCGTCCCGAGGATGCTCCCGTCCTGGAAGTCACCCGGCAACTGGACCTGGAACGACCCCGCGATCGTGTGCGGCCGCGAAAAGGTCGTGGTCGTCGCGTTGAGCGGCGTCCGGGCCGCACCGAGCGGCTCGTAGAAGTTCCGGTACGACGTCGGGTCCGAGCCGGTGCTCTTGGCATCCTGGAAGGAGTAGACCAGGGAGCCGTTCACGTAGTTGCCGATCCGGCGGTCGAGGCGCAAGTCGAGGCCGCGGGTGTTGCCGAAGTCGGTGTTCTGCGCGATGAGGAGCCGGGTCGGGGTGCCCGAGACCGGGTCGATCGGGAACGCGTACTGATACGACGGGTTGGCGAGGTTGTCCTTGTTGTACGCCGCGACGTCGAGCACCATGTCGTCGCTGAAGGCATGCCGCACGCCGAACTCGAAGAGAATCGTCTTGCCGAAGTCGAGGTCCGCCCCGTAGTTCGAGCGCGAGTTCACGCCACCAACGTCAATGTCGGCGAGCGCCGATCGAGAGGTCCGGCTGAAGCCGGACGCTACATGGACTCTACCAAGCTCCTGCTGATCGAAGACGACGAGAAGTTCTGTCGGCTGTTGCGCGATTACCTCGCTCCGCTCGGTTACGAGGTCGAGGCCTCGCACGACGGTCGCGACGGCCTGGCGCTCGCGCAAACGGGGACGTATGCCGCGGTGATCCTGGACGTGATGTTGCCGCGCATGAGCGGCTTCGACATCCTGCGCGAGTTGCGGCGCACCTCGCAGGTGCCGGTGCTGATGCTGACGGCACTCGGCGACGAAGTGGATCGCATTGCCGGTCTTGAGATCGGCGCGGACGACTACCTTCCGAAGACGTTCTCCACTCGCGAGCTGCTGGCGCGCTTGCGGTCGGTGTTGCGGCGGTCGTCGATCACCGCGGCTGGCCGGGCCGACGCGACGCCCGCGCCGCGGTCCCTCGGTCCGCTGTGGCTGGATCCCGCGGCTCGCATCGCGACACTGGATAGCGCGCCGTTGGTCCTGACGAAAGTGGAGTTTGACCTGTTGCTCGCGCTGATCGATGCGCCCGGACGGGTGCGCAGCCGCGAGCAGTTGCTGCTGGCCGCGGCCGACCGCGACTTCGAGGCCTTTGACCGGTCCATCGACGTACACATCTCGTCGCTCAGAAAGAAGCTGGACGACGACCCGAAGGCGCCGCGCTTCATCGAGACGATTCGCGGGATTGGTTACCGGATGCTGGTTGGGGCGGGTAGGGCTGGTGGGGCTGGTGATTGATCGGCTGCGTCGCTCGCTCGGTGCGCGCATCCTCTTGCTGGCCGGGCTCAATCTCGTGCTGCTCGCCGGCATCGGCCTGGCCGCATCGGGGGTCCGCCTCCCCAGAAGCCTGGGCGAGATGATCATGCAATCGGCCGAGCCGCGACTGCAGGACGTGACCAGGCGGATTGCGCTCGACCTGGAGCGGACTCCGGCCGCCGAGGCCACGGCGTTGCTCGATCGCTATGGCGCCGAGTACCGCACCCGCTTCCTGCTGGTCACCAACGACGGCAGGCACCTCGCCGGTGTGCCGCTGCCATTGCCGGCGCCGGTCGTCGCGGCGCTCGCGGGACCGCCACCTGGTGAGCGGCGGCCACCACCGGGCGGCATGCGCCCGTCACCCGGAGAAGGCCGCCCATTCCCGGGCGGGCCGCCGGACCGCCTGGGCCTTCCCGATGACCGGACCGGCCTGCGCATACCTCAGACGCCGGCATGGCTGGTCTCGGTGAGCGGTATACCCAAGACGTGGATCGTGATGCGCACGCCGATCCGTTTCGCCGATACGACCGCCATCGTACCCGGCTCGTTGATTGTCGTTCCCTACTCCGGGCTCAATGACCCGCTGCTCTTTCCCATCCACTGGCTCTGGTGGTCGTTTGCGTGCTGCCGTTGCACTGCTGCGCTGTGGCGCGACGTTCAAGCGGCGTCCAATGGCGCAGGCATATGAAATCGAATGCTTCGACGCAGCCGTTGCACAGCTCGGTGGGCCGGATGGCGTGCGCGCCGCACACCGCG
>JANOEH010000236.1:0-18062 GCA_031413115.1 Candidatus Eiseniibacteriota bacterium
CCTCAATCATCCGAACATCTGCGCGCTGTACGACGTCGGCAAGGAAGGCGAGATCGACTATCTCGTGCTCGAGCTGATCGAAGGCGACACGCTCGAGGCGCGGCTCGCCCGCGGCCCGCTGCCGTCGCCCGAGGCGCTGCGTCTGGGCGCCCAGATCGCCGACGCGCTCGACCGCGCGCACCGCGCCGGCGTCGTGCACCGTGACTTGAAGCCCGGAAACGTCATGCTCACGCGCGGCGGCGCGAAGCTCATGGACTTTGGTCTCGCCCGCGCCACCGGCCTTGCCGCCGGCGCGGGCAGCGGCGCGATGGATGCCACGCTCGCGCACTCGCCGACGATCGGCCGCGCACTCACGGCCGAGGGCACGATTCTCGGCACGTTCCAGTACATGGCGCCCGAACAGCTCGAGGGCCGCGAGGCCGATGCGCGCAGCGACATCTGGGCGCTCGGCTGCGTGCTCTACGAGATGTTCACCGGTCGTCGCGCGTTCGAGGGCAGGAGCCAGGCGTCGCTGATCGCGGCGATCCTCGAGCGCGAGCCCGCGCCGGTAGGCGAGACGCCGTCGAGCGCAGGCGACGCGGCGACGACGAGCGGGACCAGCACGATCCGCAGCGCGCCGCCGCACGGCATCGAGCGGCTGATCCGCAACTGCCTGACGAAGGACCCGGAAGAGCGCATCCAGACCGCGCACGACGTGAAGCTGCAGTTGCAGGGCATCGCCGAGGGCGCGGGCTTCTCGACCAGCGGGATGCCGATCTCGGGTGCGAGCTCGCTGAGCGGTGTCGCCGCGGCGCACGCAGCCACCGCGCGCGCCACCGGTGTGCCACGGCCGATCGCCGCCGGGCTCGCCGCGGTCGCGCTCGCCTCGCTCGCCGGGCTGGCGTGGTTCGCGACGCGGCCCGCCCCGGAAACACTGCCCCTGCGCTTCCGCGTGGAGCCGCCGCCGGGAACGACGCAGGCGTACTGGCCGCGCCTCTCGCCGGACGGGCGCTACCTGCTCATCCAGGGCGACGATTCCACGGGCACGGTGAGCGCGTGGGTGCGCCCGCTCGACCAGATCGAGGCCGTGCCGATCGCGGGGACGCAGGGACTGCAGCGCGCCTACTGGTCGCCGGACAGCAAGGAAGTGGTCTTCATGGACGGGGACGAGCTGAAGCGCGCGCCGATCGGCGGCGGCGCTCCGGTCGTCCTGCAGAAGATCAAGGACGGCGCCGACCTGAGCTGGGGGGCGAAGGGCCAGATCCTGATCGACGGCAACACATCCGACTCGCTGCGCGTCGTCGCGGCCGGCGGCGGTGACGTCAAGCCGGCGACGCACATCGATCGGGCGGCAGGGGAGATTGGCAGCGCCTGGCCCGTCTTCCTGCCCGACGGCGAGCGCTTCCTGTTCATCGGCACGCGCACGGACGCGGCGACCGGCGGGAACATCCGCCTCGGTCGGCTGGGGTCGCTCGATTCGAAGCTGCTCGGCCGCTCCGACGGTCGCGTCGAGTACGCGCCCGGGGACTGGATCCTCTTCCTGCGCGGAACCACGCTCGTCGCGCAGAAGCTCGACGTCGGCGCGGGCAAGCTCACGGGCGAGCCGATCCGCCTGGCCGATGACCTTCGCGTGGGAGGGTCGCAGGGGCACTTCTCGGTCTCGAACAACGGACTGCTCGCCTTCTCGCTCAATCCCGGCGCCGTCGATCGCACGTTGCGCGTGGCGGATCGCCGCGGTGGCATCGACGCGCAGGAGCTGGTGAAGGGGACGATCTTCAACGTCCGGCCGTCTCCGGATGGGCGCCGCCTCCTGTACCAGCGGTCGGCCTCGTCCGCGAGCGCGTTCGGCGAGACCTACGTCTTCGACCTCGATCGCCGCACGGATACGCGGCTCACGTTCACGGATGACGCCGTCCGCAACGCACAGTGGTCGCCCGACGGCCGGCGCTTGGCCTACCAGGCGCGCCTGACGCCCGGCGTGTGGACGCTGCGCATCGGCTCGGCCGACGGGCTGGGGGTGCAGGACACGATCTCGTATCCCCCGGGCAACGCGGTCCACCTGTGGCAATGGTCGGCGGTCGACTCGTCGCTGACCGTCTTCACCGACGCAGGCCGGGTGACCACCGTGCCGCTCCGTGGCTCCGACCGACAGCCCCGGGCGCTGCTCGACTCGACGCTCGTCGCCTACCAGGGGACCATCTCGCCGGACGGGCGCTGGCTCGCCTACGCATCGGGCCAGCCGCCGCAGGTCTTCGTGCACAGCCTGACGGGGGAGCCGGGACGCTGGCAGGTCTCGACCGTGAACGGCTTCATGCCCGCGTGGACGCGTGGGGGGCGGGAACTGGTGTTCGAGACGTTCGAAGGGCGGCTCCTGTCCGCCGCGATCGAGACGGCGAGCGGATTCCGCGCCGGGATGCCCCAGGAGCTGTTCCGCCTGCCGATGAGTTCCGGAGGCCTCGGCCTGCCGTCCTGGTCGGTCACCGCGGACGGCGAGCGCTTCTACGTGCTCACCCCACCGCGTTCCACGACGATTGCAAAGCTCGAAGTCGTCACCGACTTCAAGAAGCTCGTCGGCGGCAAGTGACCGCATGACGCTCGTCGCCGGTACGAAACTCGGTCCCTACGAGATCAGCACGCCGCTCGGCGCCGGTGGCATGGGCGAGGTCTATCGCGCGCGCGATCCGCGGCTGGGCCGCGACGTCGCGATCAAGGTTTTGCCCGCGCACCTGTCGAACAACCCCGAGATCCGCGCGCGCTTCGAGCGCGAGGCGAAAACCGTCTCATCGCTCAACCATCCGCACATCTGCACGCTGCACGACGTAGGCCGCGAGGGCGACACCGACTTCCTGGTGATGGAGTTGATCGAGGGCGAGACGCTGGCCGCGCGCCTTTCGCGTGGGGCGCTGCCGCCCGCAGACGTGCTCCGCCTGGGCGCCCAGATCGCCGACGCGCTCGATCGCGCGCACCGCGCCGGCGTGATCCACCGCGACCTGAAGCCCGGCAACGTGATGCTCACCAAGTCGGGTGCCAAGCTCATGGACTTCGGCCTGGCGCGCGCGACCGCCATCGCGGCCGCTCCGGGCAGCTCGAGTGTGACCATGAGCGTCGGCACGCCGTCGCCGACCATGGCCGGGCCCCTCACTGCCGAGGGCACGATCGTCGGCACGTTCCAGTACATGGCGCCCGAGCAGCTCGAAGGTGGCGAGGCCGATGCACGCTCAGACCTGTGGGCGCTGGGCTGCGTCCTCTACGAGATGGCGACCGGCAAGGTCGCGTTCACGGGGCGGAGCGCCGCGTCGCTCATCTCGGCGATCCTGACCAGCGAACCGACCCCGGTGTCACAGGTTGCGCCGCTGTCGCCTCCGGCGCTCGATCGCCTGATCGGCGCGTGCCTGGCGAAGGACCCGGCGGATCGGGTGCAGAGTGCGCACGACGTGCGGCTGCAATTGCAGTGGATGGGCGAGGCAGGAGCGTCGTCGTCGGGCGTGCTTGCCATGGCGGCGCAGGGCGCAGGTGCGCGGGCGCGCCGCGGCGCCTGGTTCCCGTGGGCCGCGCTCGCGATCGGCGTGCTCGGAATCGCGGCGGCGGCGTATTTCGCCACCCGGCCACGCGGCGGTCCGGCGGCTCCGCTCGTGCTCGAAGTCCCGGTCCCGCCCGGCATGACCCTGTTCCAGTGGTGGACCGCCAGCGAACTCTCCCCCGATGGCGCCTCGGTGGTCGCGATGGGCCGGCGGGGAAGCGAACCGCTCCGCATCTGGCTGTGGCGACTGGAGTCCCCGGATCCGGTCGCGCTCGACGGGACCGAGGATGCGTTCTTCCCCGTGTGGTCGCCGGACGGCCGTTCGATCGCGTTCTCCGGGGGGAGCGACGAGGCGCTCTATCGCATGTCCGTCACCGGTGGCAGCCCGACCCGGGTGAGCCCGATGACCGACTGCCGCGGGATCGGCTGGGGCTCGAAGGACATCCTCCTCTTCGCGCCGACGGCGGCCGGACCGATCTACCAGGTGCCCGCGGGGGGCGGCACGGCCGTCGCCGCGACGACGCTCGACGCCTCGCGCGGCGAGGCGTCGCACCGCTATCCGACCTTCCTGCCCGACGGCGAGCACTTCCTCTTCGCGACTCTGCCCACGGGCCCGCGCGGATTCCCGATCTACGCCGGGAAGCTCGGATCGAAGGACGTGAAGCACGTCCTCGATGCCGGGTGCATGCCGAGCTTCGCCGCGCCCGGATACCTGGTCTTCGTCGAGAACGGGAAGATCGTGGCGCAGCGTTTCGACACGCAGAAGCTCGCGGTCTCGGGGGAGCGCATTCCGCTTGCCGAAGCGCCGGACGCGTCGGACCTGACGGCGGAGCGCGTGGCCTCGGCATCGCGCGACGGCCGGCTCCTGTACCCGGCGATCCCCCCACCGCGAGCGCGTCTCGAGTGGTTCGATCGCAGCGGGGCCTCGCGCGGCGCGATCGCCCTGGCCGAGGGGGACTGGCAACTGAGTGCGCTGTCGCCCGATCAGCGCTTCGCCGTGGCCAGGCAGGATCGCGCCCTCTGGCGGGTCGATCTCGAGCGGGCGATCGCCACCCGGCTCGTCGGGGGCGTGCAAGATCCCCCCGTCGCGGTGTCGCCGGACGGGGCGCGCATCGCGCTCAACCTCGAGAGCCGGCGCGTCGACCACGTCACCGTGATGTCGAGCGGCGGGAGCGGGGCGCGGGACTCGGTGCAGACGGTCTCGGCCCTGTTCCAGGAAGCGGTCGACTGGTCGCGCGACGGCCGCTCGCTCCTCGTCGCCGTCCTCGGGCGCGCCGACGCGGTGGGGGACGACACGTCGTGGGACCTGTGGACGGTCCCGCTTGACGGCAGCGGCCCGCCCCGGCCCTACCTCGCCACGACGGCCCTCGAACGCAACGGGCGGATCTCCCCGGATGGGAAGTGGATCGCCTGCGCGCCGACGGCCGAAGGCCAGGTCGAGGGGTTCATCGACTCGTACCCGGTTCCGGGGCATCGCTTGCAGGTCTTCTCGCGGGAGGCCAGCCGCCCGGTGAGCCTGCAGTGGGGTCGGGGCGGGCGCGAGGTCATCTACAGGGACGCCGAGGGCTTCCTGTGGAGCCTTCCGCTCGAGTTCGTCGGCGAGGAAGCGCGCGCCGGAACGCCGAGACGCCTGTTTCGGGCGCCCGCCGGGGTGACCGCGATGCGGACGCTCGACGGCGAGCGGTTCCTCTTCAGCCTCGCGAGCGGAAGTTCGAGCGGGCCCGCAATGCGCGTCGTGCAGAACTGGCCGGAGTTGTTGAAGCGATGAGCCTCGCACCCGGCACCCGGCTCGGACCGTACGAGATCAGCACGCCGCTCGGCGCGGGCGGCATGGGCGAGGTGTATCGCGCCCGCGACCCGCGCCTGGGCCGCGACGTCGCGATCAAGGTGCTGCCGCTTGCGCTCACGGCGAATGCGGAGTCGCGCGCGCGCTTCGAGCGCGAGGCGCGCACCATCTCCTCGCTCAATCATCCGCACATCTGCACGATCCACGACGTCGGGCGCGAGGGCGACACCGATTACCTCGTGCTCGAGCTGATCGAGGGCGAGACGCTGGCCGCTCGACTGGCGCGCGGGTCGCTGCCCACGGGCGACGTGCTGAAGTTCGGCGCGCAGATCGCCGACGCGCTCGATCGCGCGCACCGCGCCGGCGTGATCCACCGTGACCTGAAGCCCGGCAACGTGATGCTCACCAAGTCCGGCGCCAAGCTCATGGACTTCGGGCTGGCGCGCGCGACGGGTCTCGCCGGCCCGGCGAGCGGCAGCGCGACGATGGCACCCTCGCCGACGATCGCGGGGCCACTGACCGCCGAGGGGACGGTGGTCGGCACCTTCCAGTACATGGCGCCGGAGCAGCTCGAGGGCAAGGAGGCCGATGCGCGGGGCGACCTCTGGTCGTTCGGCTGCGTGCTCTACGAGATGGCCACCGGCAAAGCGGCCTTCAGCGGCTCGACGCAGGCCAGCCTGATCAGCGCGATCATGCGCGACGTGCCGCGGCCGATGGCGGAACGCGTGCCCACGTCGCCGCCCGCCCTCGATCGGCTGGTCGGCGCGCTGCTGGCGAAGGATCCCGACGAACGCCTGCAGACCGCGCACGACGCGAAGTTGCAGTTGCAGTGGGCGGGGGACGCGGGATCGAGCGCATCGTCGACCGTCGCCCCCGCGCCCGGCGGATTCGCCGCGGTGCGTCGCGGTCGGGGCGCGCTTCTTCCTGCACTCGCGGTCGGGCTGGCGCTCGTCGCGGCCGCCGCGTGGTTCCTGCCGCTGGGGCGCACGTTCGGACGGGGCGAGGGCCGGGTGCGCCTGACGATCCAGCCGCCGGCGGGCATCGTCGTGGCCGACAACGCCACTTCGGCAGTGATCTCCCCGGACGGGCGCATGATCGTCTTCGTCGGCAGCGATTCGAGCGCCAGCGCTCGACTGTGGCTGCGCGACCTGGGGAGCCTCGAGGCACGCCCGATCGAAGGGACGGAGCACGGGCTCCAGCCGTTCTGGGCGCCGGACAGTCGCGGGCTCGGGTTCTTCGCCGACGGCAAGATGAAGAAGCTGGCGATCGCGGGGGGGAAGCCGGAGATCCTGTGCGACGCGCCCGATCCCCGCGGCGGCACCTGGGGATCGCGGGGCACGATCGTCTTTGCGCCGCTGGCGACGGGCGGACTGTTCAGCATCGCCGCCGAAGGTGGGAAGGTGACCGAACTCGTGCTCCCCGACTCGTCACGCCACGAGACCGCACTGCGCTTTCCCTGCTTCCTGCCCGACGGCAGGCGTTACCTGTTCGTCACCCTGCCGCGCCGCGACGGCGCCTTCGACGTCCAGCTCGGGGAGCTGGGATCGAGGAAGCCCCGCAGCATCGCGCACGCCGGTGCATCGCCGGTCTACACCGAACCCGGCTATCTGATCACCGCGCGCGGCGCGCGCATGACGGCGGAGCGGTTCGATGCGCGCGCGGGCAAGGTCACCGGCCAGCCATTCACCATCGGCGAGGCGCCCGTCGGTGTCCCCAACGATGGCGCGCCGATTGCCTCGGCGTCGCGCGGCGGAGTACTCGCCTACTCGTCGGGGAGCCTCATCAACAGCCGGCTGGAATGGTGGGATCGAGCCGGCCGGATCGTGGGCGCGCTCCCCCTGCCCGGCGGATCCTGGTCAACTCCGCTCATCTCGCCCGACGGCCGCCAGGCCCTCGTGTTGCGCGCGACCTCCATGTTCGAACTGGACCTGTGGCGGCTCGACCTGGGGACCGGCGAATCGACCCGCATCACGTTCGTGCCGACGCAGCTCCAGGGTGGCTTCGCGTGGTCTCCCGACGGGAATCGCGTGGTCTGCAACATGACGCCGAAGGGTCCCGGGGACCTGTTCATCCAGTCCGTGAACGGCGGCGAACCGGAACTCCTGTACGAATCCGACGTCGTGTTCAAGAATCCGGCGTCGTGGTCTCCTGACGGGAAGTTCATCACGTTCTACCAGCCCGACGCGAAGACCGGGTGGGATGTCTGGGCGATCCCGGTGGACGGCGAGCGCAAGCCGATCCCGCTGGTCCGCACTCCCGCCAACGAAGGCGGCGGCTGGATCTCGCCCGACGGCCGCTGGGTCGCGTACAACTCCGACGAATCGGGACGCAGCGAACTCTACGTCCAGTCCTTCCCGGGGCCGTCGGGGCGCACGCGGGTGAGCGGGTCTGCGAGCAGTAGTACCAACCCCGGAGTCTGCTGGTGGTCCCGGGACAGCCGCGAGTTCCTGTTCGTTACCGGCACCAGCCTGCGCGCGGTCCCGATCGGATCGGGCGCGGCGCTCGAAATCGGTCCGTGGCGTCCGCTCTTCGACCTCCCCGCGGTGAATCTCGGGATGGCTGCGACGCCCGACCACGAGCGCTTTCTGGTGGCCGTTCCCGACGGAATCGTCGCGACTCCCGCGGTCGTGATCGACATGAACTGGGCTTCGGCGGCGCGCCAGCCATGACGCTCGCCCCGGGCACGCGCCTCGGCCCCTACGAGATCACAGCCCCGCTCGGCGCCGGCGGCATGGGCGAGGTGTTCCGTGCGCGCGACACGCGGCTGGGGCGCGAGGTGGCGATCAAGGCGCTGCCCGCGGAGTTCGCGCGCGATCCCGAGCGGCGCGAGCGCTTCGAGCGCGAGGCGCGGCTGCTCGCCTCGCTCAACCATCCGATCATCGCGGCGATCTACGGACTCGAGGACAGCGGGGGTGCACCGCATCTCGTACTCGAGTTGGTCGACGGTGTTTCGCTCGCCGAGCGGCTCGCCGCGCAGGGTGCGTTGCCGCCGGGCGAGGCGCTGGCGCTGTGCGTCCAGGTCGCCGCGGCGATCGAGGCGGCGCACGAGCGCGGGATCGTGCACCGGGACTTGAAGCCCGGCAACGTGATGATCACGCCCCAGGGCGTGGCCAAGGTGCTCGACTTCGGCCTGGCCCGGGCGGATGCGCCCGCGGCGGGCGCGGCTGCCGGTGCGAGCCCGTCCGACTCGCCGACGATGCTGGGCTCGGGTGGCGTGAGCGTGGCCGGCGTGATCCTCGGTACGGCGGCCTACATGAGCCCGGAGCAGGCGCGGGGCAAGCCCGTGGACCGGCGCAGCGACGTGTGGTCGTTCGGCTGCGTTCTGTTCGAATGCCTCACCGGGCGGGCGGCGTTCGCCGGCGAGACCGTGTCCGATCTCATTGCGCGCGTGCTCGAGCGCGAGCCCGACTGGGCGTCGCTGCCGGTCGGTGTTCCGCCGCGCGTGCGCGACGTGCTGCGCCGCTGCCTGCGCAAGGACGCGGCCGAGCGTCCGCGCGACATCCGCGACGTGCGGCTCGAGCTGGCCGAGGCGGCGGCGGCCGGCATTGCCGGCATTGCCGGCGGCGCGAAGGCGGCGGCGCGCGAACAGTCGATCGCGGTGCTGCCGTTCGAGAACCTGAGCGGCCCCGACGACGAGTACTTCTCCGACGGGATCACGGACGAAATCATGAATGCGCTGGCCCAGCTCGAGGGCCTTCGCGTCGCGGCCCGGACGTCGTGCTTCGCGTTCAAGGGCCGGCGCGAGGACCTGCGCACCGTCGGCGAGAAGCTCGACGTGGCGACCGTGCTCGAAGGCACCGTGCGGCGCTCGGGCGCGCGCCTCCGGATCACCGTGCAGATGGTGAAAGTCGCCGACGGCTACCAGATGTGGTCCGAGCGCTACGACCGCGAGATGACCGACGTGTTCGCGGTGCAGGACGAGATCGCCGGTGCCGTCGCGGAGCGACTCCGCGTCACCTTCCACGGCGGCGGGGATGGCAAGGGCGGCAGCGTCGTGCGCCGCGGCACCGAGAGCATCGAGGCGTACGAGCTGTTCCTCAAGGGCCGCGCGCTGCAGTACCGCCGGGGCGGATCGATCCTCGACGCGATTCCCTGCTTCGAGCGCGCCATCGAACTCGATCCCGGGTACGTCGACGCGCTGGCCTGGCTCGCCGATTCGTACCGTCTGCTCGGCACCTACGGCGCCGCTCCGGCCGCGGAAGTGATGCCGCGCGCCCGCGCCGCCGCGGAGCGCGCCCTCGCGCTCGACCCGGACGACGCCGAGGCGTTGAGCACCCTGGCCGATGTCGCGATCCAGTACGACCGGGATGGCGCGCGGGCGGCCGCGCTGTGGGCCCGTGTGCTGGCGAAGGATCCGCGCAACTCGCGCACCCTGTGCGAGCGCGCGCTCTGGCAGGTGGGCGGCGGCACGATGGCGCCGGAACAGGCCGCCATCGAGACCGCACTCGCGGCCGAGGCCGATCCACTCAATTCGTGGGTCGCCGGGATGCGCTCCTACATGCTCGGGTTCGTCGGACGGTCCGCCGAGGCGATTGCCGAGGCCGAGCGGGCGATGGAAATCGATCCCGGCTCCTACTTTGCCCGCTACTGCGAGGCGCAGGCGCATGCCTGGGCGGGCGACTACGAGCGTACACTCGAGGTGCTTCCCCGACTGCTCGCCTCGTCCGGCCGGCACGTCTGGGCGCTGGCGCTGCTCGGCTGGACGTACGGAAAGCTCGGGCGTGCCCGCGAAGCCCGGGCGGTCCACGACGAACTCGTGGGGCGCGCCAACCACGACTTCGTCGGACCCGTCTGGCTCGCGACGACGGCGTGCGCGGCCGGGCAGGGTGACGAAGCCGTACGCTTCCTGCAACGCGCCGTGGTGCAACGCGACCCCGTCGCGCTCATGTTGCGTTTCATGGTGCACTTTGACGGGCTGCGGGCCCTGCCGGGTTTCGAGGAGATCGTGCGCGAGCTGTGGAGCGGTGCGGGGGAAGGGGTGAAGTGATGGAGATCATGATCCTGCACGAGCCGGTGACGAGGGAAATCCTGCGCGATCTGGTCGAGGCTTCCTACAAGGACATGGTCAAATATGTAGTCGACGTGGAGCGCGGGAGGATCGCACTCGGCGGGCACCTGCACGCGGACGCCGAGGCCGTGTTGCTCAGCGCGGGCAGCCGGCAGGACGACCTGTGGGGTGCGAACTACTACCCGGGGACTTCATCCCACGCCTGCATCGAGTACACGTCGCTGATCAATATCCGACCTGCGCAGTCGAACCCCGGAATGGAGCTCCTCGATCCGATGCTCCGGGATCGGGTGCGCGACCTGACGTTTCACCTGATCGGTCGGGGGGAGGCGCTCTAGGATGAGCCAGCACTCGGCCTTGAGTCCGGAGCGATGGGTGCAGTTCACGCTCGACCAACAGATCCTGATGATCGCGAACGAGATGAACCGTGCGACGAAGCTTCTCGGATCGGCTGATTCGGGGCGGAGGCGGAGCGCGTACGAACGGACTCTTGCGCTCGCCGATCTGACCGTCAGAGTCAACGTCGCGCCTACGCTTCGGCGCGAACTCCTGCGTTGGCGGGACCTCGTGGCCGCACTGTACATCGCGCCGGAGGGATCCCCGACCGCCCACGCCGCCGCGCTTCGCGTGCTCCTGCGCTTCACGCCGGTGGCGTCTCTCCAGATCCCGCACGTCCTGTGCTGACGAAGCAACCGATGACTCCCACACCGGGCACGAAGTTCGGCCCCTACGAGATCACAGCCCCACTCGGCGCCGGCGGCATGGGCGAGGTGTTCCGGGCGCGCGACACGCGGCTGGGGCGCGAGGTGGCCGTCAAGGTCCTGCCCGCCGCGCAGCGCGCCGACGCCGATGCGCGGGCGCGTTTCCGCCGCGAGGCGCTCGCCCTGTCGCGGCTCAATCACCCGAACATCGAGACGGTGTACGACTTCGGCGAGGACGCCGGCGTCGATTTCCTGGTGCTCGAGTTCGTCCCCGGCGAGACGTTGGCCGCGCGCCTGACCCGCGGGCGCGTCCCCGAGCGGGAAGCGGCGGACCTGGGCGCGCAGGTCGCCGAAGCGCTGGCCGAGGCCCACGATCGCGGCGTGCTCCATCGCGACTTGAAGCCCGGGAACATCATGGTCACGCCAAAGGGACGCGTGAAGGTTCTCGATTTTGGCCTGGCCAAGCTCGCCGAGGCACCTGGCGAGACGACGCCCACGATGGCCGTGACGATGGTGGGCAGCGCCACCGGGACGCTGGCCTACATGGCGCCCGAGCAACTGCTGGGCGAGTTGGTCGACGCGCGCGCGGACCTGTACGCGCTGGGCGTCGTGCTCTACGAGTTGACGACCGGCCAACGCCCGTACCAAGCTGCGCTGTCGACCGCGCTGTCGAACCAGATCCTGCACGGCGCGCTCGTTCCGCCGCGCACACACGAGCCGGAGCTGTCGGCCCGCCTCGATGCCGTGATCCTGCGCGCGCTGGAACGCGACAGCGCACGGCGCTACCAGACCGCGGGCGAGATGGTCGGCGAACTGCGGCGGATCGCCGCGGGCGGAGCGGAGGCGGCGGGGCCCGTGCCCGTCGAAGAGGTCGTCGCGCGCGGCGTCACCTCGATCGCCGTGCTGCCGCTCGAGAACCTGTCGGGTGACCCGGCGCAGGAGTACTTCTCCGACGGCATGACCGAGGAACTGATCGCCAGTCTGGCGCAGGTGCGCGCCTTGCGGATCATCTCGCGGACGTCGGTGATGCGCTTCAAGGGGCAGCGCCGGTCCATCGCGGAGATCGCACGCGAGCTCAACGTCGACGCGGTCGTCGAGGGCTCGGTGCGCCGTGCCGGCGAACGAGTACGGATCACCGTGCAGCTGATCGAGGCGGCGACCGAGCGGCACCTGTGGGCGAAGTCCTACGAGCGCGACCTGACCGAGGTCCTCGCGTTGCAGGGCGAGGTCGCCGCGGCGATCGTCGCCGAGATCCAGGTGACGGTGACGCCGCAGGAGGCCACGCTGCTGAAGGACGTGCGGGTCGTCGTGCCCGAGGCGTACGAGGCGTTCCTCAAGGGTCGCTACCACATCGAGCGGCGCACCGAGGAGACGCTGCGCCAGGGGCTGGCCGCGCTCGACGAGGCCGTGCGTCTCGATCCGACACTGGTGCTGGCGCACGTCGGGGTCGCCGACGCCTACAACCTGATGGGCTTCATGAGCGTGATTTCGCCCCGCGAGGCGTTTCCGCAGGCCATGGCCGCGGCGCGCCAGGCGCTGGCGATCGATCCCTCGTGCGCCGAGGCGCTCACCTCGCTGGCCTACGGGACGCTTTGGTACGAGTGGAATCGAGCGGAGTCCGAGCGACTGTTCCGCAAGTCGATCGACCTCGATCCCAAGTATTCGCAGGCGCACCTGTGGTTCGCCAACGAACGGATCCTGAGCCAGCACTTCGAGGAGGCCCGGGCCGAGGCGAACCTGGCGCGCACGCTCGATCCGATGTCGAACGTGGCGATCGCGTTCCGCGGCTGGTTTCCGTACTGGCGCGGGCAGTTCGAGCTGGCGGTCCGCGGCATCACGGAGGCCGCCGAGTTGATTCCCGACTTTGCACCCGTACACTACTGGCACGGCGTCTCGCTCATGCGCACCGGGCGCGACGCCGAGGCCGTCGCGGCGCTCGAGCGCTGCATCGCGCTGCTGGGTCGCACGCCGATGGTGATCTCGGCGCTGGGCACGGCGCACGCGCTCGCGGGGCGCACGGAGGCGGCGCGCGCGATCCTCGACGAGCTCGACGGCCAGGCGGCGCATCGCTACGTGGGCGGCTATTACCCCGCGCAGGTCCTGGTCGCGCTCGGCGACCACGATGCGGCGTTCGCGGCGCTCGACCGCGCGGTCGACGAGCGCGTGCACTGGCTGGCCGGGGTCCACATCGATCCCTCGCTGGCAGCGCTCCACGGGGATCCGCGCTTCGACCGACTCGTCGCTCGCGTCGAAGGTCGTTCCTAAGCCATTACGGCCCAAACGGTTGCCGTCCACGGCCGTCGCCAGGGCGCTTCAATCTTCAACCCCCTCCTCATGAATTCCTTCCCCACGCCGATAACGAGGAGCGCGTCGATTTCCTGCCGGGAGGCACCCGGCGCAGGAAGGGAGCGGACCCGTGTCCGTGTCGACTGGGGAGAACAGAGCCATGGCCGGCAAGGTGCTGAAAGTTCGCGTCACCCTGAAGGGTCGTCCCGTGCGGGCGTTCACCTTCAACCAGGACCGCGTGACCGTTGGTCGCGATCCCGGGGCGGACCTCGTCCTCGACAATCCGGGGATCTCGCGTGAGCACGCGAAGATCGAGATGACGACTTCGGGTGTCTACCGGATCACGGACCTCGAGAGCGCCAACGGCCTCTTCGTCAACGATCAGCGGGTCAAGGTCCACTACATCATCAACAACGACGTCGTCTTCGTCGGCAAGTTCGCGCTGTGGTTCATGTACGAGGAGGACCGGCGCGGCGAGCAGAACGATGCACGCCGACTCGCCCAGACGCAGGACGAGGGCACGACCGTCCTGCGCACGAGCGAGTTGCAGGAGATGATCGAGACCCTGCGTGAAACCGAGACGGCCAGCGCGACCAGTACCGGCCCCGGCGCGACGGCCATGGGCGGCGCCATCGGCCCGGCCCCGCGCCTCGCGCCCTACACGCCGCCGCAGGGGAATCCGCGCCGGACGCGCACCTTCGTTGCGCTCGGCCTGTTGATCGCATTCGCCGCCGGTTACGTGACAGGCGGCGGACGCGTTTGGCTCCCGTGGCGGGACGGCCTCGATCCCCTGGCGGGAGCGATCTCCCGACTCCAGCCCTAGGAAATGAAGTTCGTCGACGACTTCGTCGCGCGCCGCCGGGCGCACGCGCTGCGCTCCGCGCGCTCGGCGAGCGAGGCGGACCTCACGCGCCACGTCGACGAACTCGTTGCCATGGGTCCTGCGGCCATCGTTCCCGTCAGCGAGTGCCTGTCGCACGGGGAGGCGCGCGGCCCGGCGCTGCTCGTGCTCGACCGGCTGCTCACCGACGAGACGTTCGAAAGCTACATCGCGCTGCTCGCCTCGCCGAATCCCACCGTGGTCTCGGGTGCCTCTCGCGTGCTGTGCTCCGGCAAGCGCTTCACGCCACGCCGTCTCCTGGCCGCGCTGAAGGACGGTGCGCTCCCGCGGCCGACGCTCAAGCCGCTGCTCGACGCGCACGTCGCGTCGCTTCCGGCCGGCGATCTCGTCGCGGCCTTCCCGACGCTGACGCGTGACGCCCAGGTTGCACTCCTGAATGCCTTCGAATCCGTGACCGACCCGAATCTCGTCCCGGCGCTGGCGCAGCTGCTCGCGCACGCCGATCCGTGGGTGCGCGGCAGCCTCGCGAAGTTTCTCGCCCACCGTCCTGGCCCGGGCGTGATCCCCGGAATGATCCGCCTGCTGAGCGACTCCGAGAAGCGCATCCGGCTCGAGGCCGTGCATGCCCTGCACACGCTCGGCGCGCGCGAGGCGGTGGGCGCGCTGCTCGGTTCGCTGGAGGATCCCGACCTCAAGGTGCAGTCGGCCGCAATCGATGCGCTGCGCGAGCTCGCCGACGTCTCGACGGTGCCGCAACTCGTCGATGTCCTGGCCCACGAGTCCGAGTACGTCCGCCGCGGAGCCGTCGAGGTGCTGAACGAAGTGGCGACCGCCGAGGCGATTCAGGATCTGGTGCGCGCGCTGCGCGATGCGGACTGGTGGGTGCGCGTGCGGGCTGCCGACGCGCTGGGGACGCTGGGCGGCGAGACCGTGGTCATCGCCGTGGCGGGGCTGATGCAGGACCCCGACGACTCCGTGCGCCGCAGTGCCATCGAGATCCTGAATGCCGCTCCCGATCCGGCCGCGCTGCCGACCCTGGTCGGTGCACTGGACGACGGCGACTGGTGGGTCCGCGAGCGCGCCATCGATGCGCTGGGCAAGACGCGCGACGAGCGCGCGGTCGATCCGCTGCTCGCGGTGCTCGCGCGCGAGGACGCGACCGCGGTCCTGTGCGTGAAGGCGCTGGCGACCATCGGACATCCGCGGACGCTGCGGACGCTGACCGGCCTGCTCGACTCGCCGCTACCCGACGTGCGGCGCGAGGCGCAGGTCGCGCTGCAGGACTTTCCGCGCGGCGAGCTCAGCTCGGACGATCGGAGCTACCTGCACGGCGTGCTGTCCCGCGCCGGCGCCCCGCCGACGGTCACCAGCGCCGTGCCGATGCGCATCCATGGCTCCGTGTCGTCAGGCGGCATGGCCGTGCCGTTCGTGCCGGGTCCGCGCGAGACGGACGGGCCGAGGCCCGTGCTGCGCCGCGAGTCCACGGGCGTGCTCGGCCTCAACTACGCGGATCTCGCGGTCGACCAGGAGCTGCTCGGGCGCTATCGCATCGTGAAGAGGATCGGTCGCGGCGGCTTCGGCACCGTGTACCTGGCGCACGACGAGGTGATCCAGGAGGAGATCATCCTCAAGATTCTGGGCGCCCAGCTGTCGATGGACGAGTCGTCGATCCGGCGCTTCGTGCAGGAACTGAAGCTGGCGCGAAGGATCGCGCACAGGAACGTGATCCGCATCCACGACTTCCTCGACCTGGGCGGCACGCGGGCGATCTCGATGGAATACTTCCCCGGCCGTGACCTGGGCCTCCTTCTCGGAGAGGGCGGTCCGCTCGACTTGCGGCGCGGCCTGCGCATCGCGTCCCAGGTGTGCGCCGGCCTGGCCGCGGCGCACGCCGAGGGCGTGGTTCATCGCGACATCAAGCCGGCGAACATCCTGGTCGGCGCCGATGACGAGACGCGCATCGTCGATTTCGGCCTCGCCTCGGCGCAGCAGGGAGGCGCCGACGCGTCGCGGCTGACCAAGAGCGGGCTCCTGATCGGCACTCCCGAGTACATGGCGCCCGAGCAGATCTCGGGCGAGGCCGTGGACCATCGGGCCGATCTCTACTCGCTCGCCGTCGTCCTCTACGAGGCGCTGTCGGGCATCAAGCCGTTCACCGCCGAGACGCCGGTGAAGGTCCTATTCCAGCATCTCGAGGGGAGCGCGGTGCCGCTGGCCAGGGCCGTTCCCGGGATTCCGGACTCCGTCGCGGAGCTCGTCATGCGCGCGATGGCCCGGGATCCGAACCAGCGGCCGGCGGATGCCGGAGCGCTTCGCGCCACGATCGAACACGCCCTCGAAGCTCTCGAGGTCGGGAGGTAACCGCCATGGCCCAACTCGACGCGTTCCTCCAGCTCGGCCGCGACCAGGGCGGCTCCGACATCCACTTCACGGTCGGGCGCCCGCCGCTCGTTCGTCTCGATGGCCAGTTGAGCGAGCTTCCGCACCGCGCGCTCACCGCCGACGAGACCGAAGGCCTGTTGCTCGAGATCCTCGATCCCGCGACCGTCGAGGACCTGGGACGCAACGGGTCGGTTGACCTGAGCTACGCGTGTCCGAACGGCGGGCGCTTCCGTATCAACGTGTTCCGCCAGCGCCTGGGCATGGCGGCGATCTGTCGCGTCGTGCCGGACCAGGTGCCGCGCCCGCAGGAGCTGGCGCTTCCCGCCGTGCTGTCCGAGTTGACGAATCTCGACTCCGGGCTCGTGCTCGTCACCGGCGGGCCGGGCACGGGAAAGACCACGACGCTGGCGGCTCTCATCGGCGAGATCAACGCCAACCGCAACTGCAGCATCATCACGCTCGAGGATCCGGTCGAGTTCGTGCACGAGTCGAACAAGGCGCTGGTCATGCAGCGGCAGGTGGGGGTGCACGCGCGCAGCTTCCACGAGGGCATCCGTTCCTGCCTGCGCCAGGACCCCGACGTGATCCTGATCGGCGAGATGCGCGACAGCGAGACCATGACCGCCGCGATCGAGGCGGCCGAGACGGGACACCTGGTGTTCGGCACGCTGCACACGCGGAGCGCCGCACAGACCATCCATCGCATCGTCGACGCCTTCCCCGCGGAGGCGCAGGCGCAGGTTCGCCACACGCTGGCCGACAACCTGCGCGCGGTGGTCAGCCAGGAGCTGGTGCACGTGGCCGACGGCCGTGGCCGGCGCGTGGTCTGCGAGGTCATGATCGTGACTCCGGCGATCGCCCAGCTCATCCGCGAGGGCAAGTCGCACCTGATCCCCGGCGCGATCGGCACGGGGCGTCGCCTCGGCATGCAGCTCATGGACCAGGCGCTGCTCAACTACGTGCGCTCCGGCGACATCGATCCCAACGAGGCGTTCCTGTGCGCCGCGGACAAGTCGGAGTTCGTCCCGTTCGTGACCCGGCCGGATCTGCTCGCCACGCTCGAGAAGGGGCCGGCGCGGCCGGCGGGAGCCTGACATGTCGACACGCCTCCACACGTTCCTCGAGCTGGCCATGCAGCAGGGCGGATCCGACCTGCACCTGGTGACCGGGCAGATGCCGTGCATCCGGATCGCCGGCGTGCTGCATCGCGTGCGCTTTCGCGAGCTGTCGCTCGAGGACGTCGAGTCGATCCTGCTCGAGTTCATGAACGAGCGGCAGATCGCCGAACTGAACGAGAAGTGCGCCGTCGACTTCGCCTACGACGTGCCCGGGATGGGGCGCTTTCGCGCCAACGTCTACCGGCATGCGCAGGGGCTCGCCGCGGCGCTGCGGATCATCTCGTCGAACGTGCCGACACTCGACGACCTCGGCCTGCCGCCGGTGATCCGTCAGCAGGCGCTGCAGCCCAAGGGACTGATCCTCGTCACCGGCCCCACGGGATCCGGCAAGTCGACGACGCTGGCCGCCATCGTCGACCTGCTCAACGAGACCCGCCGCGG
>JANOEH010000237.1:0-5498 GCA_031413115.1 Candidatus Eiseniibacteriota bacterium
GAACGTGATCGAGCGCTCGGTCATCCTCGACGAGGAGGGCTCGATCGACGTGCAGGACCTGCCGGAGAAGATCCGCTTCGGGTCGACGCCGCGCGGCAGCCTGATCATCGAGTCGCCGAACATGAGCCTCGAGGAGCTGGAGCGGGAGTACATCCTCAAGGTGCTCGAATACACGCAGTGGCAGAAGAAGCGGGCGTCCGAGGTGCTGGGGATCAATGCCTCGACGCTGTACCGGAAGCTGCTCGCCTACGGCCTGGAGAAGCAGGGCGAACGCGGGCGCATCCTGCCCGGACCGGGCCACCCGGAGTTCGGCGACCCGTCGTGGGGCGGCGCCGACGAGAAGACCGGCACGGACGGCGAGTAGCGCGCAGTCGCAGCGATGACGGCCGGGGAGCGGCGGGACGCGGGACGTCCGGCCCACGGTCGAGGACACGATGCGGGGAGCGCCCTCCGGGGGCCGCTCCCCGTCGTCGTTGGGGGGGCACGTTGCGCCGTGCACGATCGCGGCGCGGACGTTGCGCTGCGCAAGGGCTGGCCGGGCGAAGCGGGCAAATTACGTTCAGCGGCGCTGCGCGGAGCGCGGCGCAGGTTGAAACGGCAGTCCTAACGCAAGGACAGCACAGGGCTTAGCCGTTCAATCCGTGGTTTCGCCGACGTGGCACGGCGGTTGCACTTGCTGTGGGGCGTGGGCGCTGTACCAGCACCGTGCGAGGGAAGGGCCTACACCACTCCAAGGAGGAGGAACCGGAATGCTGCGCAATCAGAAGGGCTTCACCCTGATCGAGCTCATGATCGTGGTCGTGATCATCGGCATCCTGGCCGCCATCGCGATTCCGAACTTCGTTGCCATGCAGGATCGCGCGAAGGAAGGCTCGACCAAGGCCAACATGCACACCGTCCAGCTCGGTGCGGAAGACGCCGCGGTCCGTGCGGACGGCGCGTATCCCGCCAGCAGCGTTGGTATCTCGACGCCGGCGAGCTTCGCCAATCCGTTCAACTCTGCGTCGACCTCGCTCGAGAACCGCGCGGTCTACACGCAGCCGGCGACGGCGACCTCGGGCATCACCTCGTACTGCGACTCGTCGCAGACCGAGTACAACATCAAGGGCCACGGCAAGTCGGCGGCCCTGACGCTGGTGCTGACCTCGGGCCAGTAGCCAGTCATACGTGGAAGGGGGGGGCGCCATCGCGGCGTCCCCCTTCCGTCTCTCCGCCTGGGAGCGCGTCGTCATGTCGAACCGCAGGGGCTTCACGCTCATCGAGCTCATGATCGTGGTCGTCATCATCGGGCTCCTGGCCTCGGTGGCGATTCCGAACTTCATCTCGATCGTGGGGCGCGCCAAGGAAGCGTCGGTCAAGACGAACATGCACGTGATGCAGATCGCCGCCGAGGACTTCGCGGCCGTCTCTGGTGGTCGGTATCCCGACGACGCCACCGACCTTTCCGATGCCGGTCAGTCGCTGGAGCAGCACGTTCCCTTCGCGAGCTTTCCCGACAATCCGTTCACCGGAGTTCCCTCGGTCGTCCAGTTCGACGCCGACCCGACCGGTGGGAGCGCTGGCGAACTCTGCTTCAACCCGGCGACGCCCGACTCGTACCAGGTCAAGGGCAATGGCGCCGACGGCACGCAGCTGAACCAGACCCTGCGCACCGGGATGTAGCGATCGCGGACTCGTGACCCATCGAACGCCCCGGCCCGCCTTGGCAGGCCGGGGCGTCCGCTCTTGTGGCACGGGCCGTGCAACTTGCTCGTTCAGATACCCCTCCCGGAGCGATGGAACGCCCGGGTTCGTCCGCACAACTGACGACAGGAACGAACGATGGGAACGATCCTTCAACTCGTTT
Source organism: Candidatus Eiseniibacteriota bacterium (assembly GCA_031413115.1). Taxonomy (GTDB): domain Bacteria; phylum Eisenbacteria; class RBG-16-71-46; order RBG-16-71-46; family DASYSL01; genus JANPEF01. Next base: position 1,847 of record JANOEH010000237.1, read on the forward strand.
CAGCTTCCCGCCCGGCCCCGCTGGCCACGTCGGCACCGGCCCACCGGCCAGCTTCCGACCAGCCAGCCGTTCGCGTCGACGGCCTCGGCAAGGACTTCCGCCACCACTGGACCCGGCGGGTGAAGACCGCGGTCGAAGCGGTCTCTTTCGTCGTCCCCGAGGGCGGGACGTTTGGCCTCCTCGGTCCGAACGGCGCTGGCAAGACGACGACGCTCCGCATGCTGCTCGGCCTGCTCCCGGCGACCCGGGGCCACGCCGAGCTCCTGGGGCAGCCTGCGGGCACGCCCGAGAGCCGCGTCGACGTCGGTTTCCTGCCCGAGAATCCCTACTTCTACGACCACCTGAGCGGCCTCGAGTTCCTCGAGTACTCGGGCGAGCTCGCCGGACTCGCTCGGGCGGCTGCGCGCGCGCAGGCACGCTCACTGATCGAGCGGGTCGGGCTGGGCCCGTCGGCGAACGTGCGGCTGCGCAAGTACTCGAAGGGGATGCTGCAGCGTGCGGGCCTGGCGCATGCGCTCATGGGGCGCCCGCGCCTCCTGTTCCTCGATGAGCCGATGACCGGGCTGGATCCGATCGGTCGGCACGAGGTGTCGGAACTGATGCGCGAGCTGAAGGGGGACGGCGTCACCATCGTCTTCTCGAGCCACATCCTGCACGACGTCGAGACGCTGTGCGACCGCGTCGCCATCCTGCGCGCCGGGCGCCTGCTCGCCGAGGGCACGATGGATGACCTGCTCGCCCGCGGAGAGGCCGGCGCCGAAGTCGTGGTCGCGCCTCGGGGTACGCTGGCGCTGCCCCCGGAGTTCGTCGGGGCTACGCTCGAGCACGCAGGCTCGCGCGTGCGCATCGCGCTCGCCGACGGCCGTCGCGCCCCGGCCATGGTCGCCTGGCTCGCGGCGCACGGGCACGAGGTGCAGGCCCTGGTGCCGCAGCGCCGCTCGCTCGAGGACCTGTTCATGGAAATGTTCCAGGGCGCGCACGACGTCGGAGGTGATCCCGAGCGCGACGAGTCAACGCCGCGAATCCAGAAGGAGGCTGGCCGATGAACGCCATCCTTGCCGTCGCCCGCGGCACCTATCGCGAGGCGGTTCGCGACCGGGTCCTGTTCCTCGTCGTCATCTTCGGTGGCGCCGTGCTCGTCCTGTCGCGTGTCATCTCCCCGATCGCTCTCGGTGAGGGACCGCGCATCACGGTCGACCTCGGGCTCTCGGCCCTGGGGTTGATCGGGATCGCGATCGTCGTCCTGATCGGTACGCAATTGGTCCACAAGGAGATCGAGCGGCGCACCATCCACGTCGTCCTGTCCCGCCCGATCGGCCGCGGGCAGTATCTCGTCGGCAAGTGGGCGGGGCTCGCCGCCACGATGGCGACCGCTGTCGCGGCGATGACCGTGATTCTCATGGCGGTGGGCGTCTCGGTCCGCGGGCCGGCGATCGTCGGGCCGCTCGTGCAGGCGGGATTCATGATCGCCTGCGCCAACGTCGTGCTGGCCGCCCTCGCGGTCCTCTTCTCGTCGCTGTCGACGCCGGTGCTGTCGGTGCTCTACACGCTCGGACTCTACGCGACCGGCTTCTGGACGAACGACCTGAGGAGCTTCGCCACGCAGATGCCCGGCTTCGCCGGCGAGGCGCTGCGCGTCGCCTCGTATGTCGTTCCCAATCTCGAGCTCTTCAACCTGCGTTCCCAGGTCGCGCACGGCGAGGGCACCACGCTCCTGCATCTCGCGCTGGCCGTCGGCTACACGGCGACCTACACCGCGGCAGCCCTGTCGCTCGCGGTCGTCGCCTTCGAACGCCGGGAGCTCAAGTGAGCGCCGGGTCCGCAGCAGGCCGTCCGGCCGATCGCCGCGCGCGGCGCAACATCCTCCTCGCCGGCGGTGTGTTCGTCCTCGCGGCGGTCGCCTCCTTCGTGCAGCTGCGCGTGGCCCAGGAACGCCTGCCACAGCCCGAACCGCTGGGCGAGCTCGCCTACTACCCGTCGGGGACGTGGCTGCAGCAGGCTTCCTTCGGTGAGGCGATCGCATGGGCCGACCTCATGTGGCTGCGCGGCGTCCAGTACTACGGCCACCGGCGCCAAGTCGACAACGTATTCACCCACATGGCGCACGTCTTCGACATCATCACGTCGCTTGACCCGGGATTTCGCAGCGCCTACGTGTTCGGCGGGACGTCCCTGTGCCAGGAGGGCAAGCAATTCGACGCAGGGGTGCGCCTGCTCGAGAAGGGGATGAATGCGAACCCGCATGAGTGGATCTATCCGTTTCAGCTCGGCTTCGTGCACTACGTGGGCAAGAAGAACCTGACCCGAGCGACGTTCGACTTCGCGCAGGCCGCGCGCCAGCCCGGAGCTCCCGACTATTGCGAACGCTTCGCCGCGTGGTCGGGCCAGCGGGCCGGATTTGATGCGGTCGCCTTCGAGCTGTGGCGCCACGTCGCCGAGTCGACCGACAACGCCGTGATGCGCGACAAGGCGATCGAGTACCTGCGGCGCCTGGTCAAGGGCACGCCGCAGCAGAACAACCTCGAGGTGTGGGCGAAGGAACTCCCGCCGCTCGTCGGCAGCATTCCCGGCGCCATGCCGCCAGAGGCTGCGCCGGGCTCCGGATCCGCTCCCGACGACACGGTCCCGGAGCCGACGCGCGACGGGCAGAAGGTCTCGTCGCGCCCGGGCGCGCGGGGCGTCTCGTGAGCGCCGGCTTCTGGAACTGGTCGCCGTGGGGCCTGGCCGTGGCCGGCGCGACGTTCACGCCGCTGGCGTACCTGACGCTGTTCGCGCTCGGGCTGTGCTTCGGCTCGTTCCTCAACGTGGTGATTCACCGGCTCCCGCTCGGGCAGTCGATCGTCGCACCGCCCTCGGCCTGCCCGGCGTGCGGGCATCGCATTCGCCCGTTCGACAACGTGCCGGTGATCTCCTGGCTCGCGCTGGGCGGGCGCTGTCGGGATTGCCGGACGGCGATCCCGTGGCGCTATCCCGCGGTCGAGCTGGCTGCCGGCCTCCTCGTCGTCGCGCTGGCCAATGAGCTGGGACCGCGCGCCGCGCTGGCCCCGGCACTCGTGTTCGCGCTGGCGCTGCTCGCCGTCGCGTTCATCGACTGGGACCATCGCATCATTCCCGACGAGATCTCGCTCGGCGGCACGCTCGTGGGCCTCGTCGCCCGCGGCTTCACCTGGCCCGGCGTGGCCGAGGGGCTGGTCGGCGCACTCGCCGGTGGCGGCGCGTTGTGGCTCGTCGCCTGGGCGTATCGCCGGGCGACCGGCGTCGACGGCCTGGGCGGCGGCGACGTCAAGCTGGCGCTCATGATCGGGGCGTTCCTCGGCTGGCCCGGGGTGTTCCTCACCATCTTCGCGGCGGCGGCCGCCGGGACGCTGGTCGGCGCCGTGATCGTCGCGGTGCGCCGCGGCGACGGTCGGACCGCATTGCCGTTCGGCACGTTCCTCGCGCCGGCGGCGGTGCTCACCGGGGTGCTGGGACCGGCGGTCTGGCGCTGGTACGGGGGTCTCTTCCTCCTGCCGTGACGTTGTTGCAACGCATTGGTTGTGCCCGCAAGATTGTGTGTAGATCGGGGCGGCCCCTTCCTGGGGCCGTCCTGCTTCGTTTTTTCGCGCGTGCACTACACCGCGTACTTCCGTCGATGCTCTCTCCACCGTGAAAT
>JANOEH010000238.1:0-15506 GCA_031413115.1 Candidatus Eiseniibacteriota bacterium
AGCTCGGGCAGCGTCACCGTCGTGTCCTCGACCACGTCGTGCAGCAGCGCGGCGATGGCGATCGGGGTGTCGAGATGGACGTCGAGAAGGTCGACCAGCAGGTGCACCGCGGCCACCGGGTGCGAAATATAGGCCACGCCCGACTTGCGCAGCTGCTCGCCGTGGGCGGCGTGCGAGAAGTCGAACGCCTGCCCGACCAGCGCCACGTCGACCTTGGGCGAGTGGGCCCGCAGGTCCTCGAGGAGCGTCGCACGAAGGTTGGAGACGTCGTTGCCGCTCTCGCTCATGCGACCTCCCGCAGGACGCGGACGACGTGGATGACATGTACGACGAAGACAGGTGGGAGCCGGCCATAAGCCGAGTTCTGTCGGTACATCACCGTGGCGACCATTTCTCTGGGAGGCGCGTTACCGCGCCCCTCGTGCGACCGTACCCGGGAGTCGAGCGCGGCGGGCCACCGCATCCTCCCCTATTCGGTCTTGCTCCGGGTGGGGTTTGCCATGCCTCCTCCGTCACCGGAGGAGCGGTGCGCTCTTACCGCACCGTTTCACCCTTGCCTCGCGACCTTGCGGCCGCGATCGGCGGTCTGTTCTCTGTTGCACTTTCCGTGGGATCGCTCCCCCTGGCCGTTAGCCAGCACCCTGCCCTGTGGAGTTCGGACTTTCCTCGGCGGGTCACCCCGCCGCGGTCGCCTGTCCGACTCCCCTCCCGTCCGTCGTTTCCGAATTAGCTTGCTGTCTCGAAGGTACCACCATCGAGTGCCCGATTCGCTTCCGCATCGGCGCGCGCGTTCTGGGCCCGCGGCACGTGCCGAATCGTGAACTTCCCGAACCGGCGGGACAGCGCCTGCGCCTCGGCGTACAGGGGCTTGAGCCCCTCGTTCTTCACCCGGTAGACGCCGGTCATCTGGCGCACCACCAGTTCCGAGTCCATGCGGACCTCGATCGCCGAGATCCCCATGTCGAGCGCCCGCGCCAGGCCCACGGTCAGCGCCCGGTATTCCGCAATATTGTTCGTCGCGTGGCCGAGTGCCACGCCGCCCGCAGCCCGTGGGGCCCCCGAGGGGTCGTCGAGCACGTAGCCCGATGCGGCCGGGCCGGGGTTCCCGCGGGCTGCCCCATCCGCGTACAGCGTCCAGGTGCCCTCGATCGCAGCGGTCATGGGGTTCACGCCTGCGAAGATACCGGGGCGATGCCACGAGGCGCAAGGCGGCCGGATTCCATGCGCTCCCGGACGCGCGCTGCGCGGATTCTGTCCGGGGCAGGGATGCGATCCAGCGGAGCGTCGGGCGGGTCCGTGCAGATTGCATGGGACGGCGCAGTGGTCGCCGTTCGTCTGCGCACACGATGGTGCGCCTGCCGCGGGAATTGGCATGTCCGGGGGGCCTGCCCGGTCCGTGAAGCCGAACCCCTGGCCTTCGGCCGGAATGGCACATCCATTGCTCCGTGAGTGCGTGTCTCGGGTGTTCGCACGAAGGGTCGCCATGGAAGGCGCCCGCCCGGTCGGCCCAGGGAAGGCTCTCGGACCACGAAGGCAGGAGACCGTCCCATGCAGATCAAGACCCGCACGCTCGGCGCCGTCGAGGCGACCCCCGAATCATTCGTCACGCTGCCGGAGGGATTGATCGGTTACGACGACCAGCGCGAGTTTGCGCTCGTCGCCTCGGCCGATCACGCCCCGTTCCGCTGGCTGCTCTCGTTCGCCGATCCCGACGTCACGTTCCCGCTGCTGCCCGCCGCCCTCGTGGTCGACGACTATCGTCCGACGCTCGCGGCGTCGGACACGCGCGTGATCGGCGCGGTCGCCAGCGACGCGCTCGAGATCTACGTGATCGCCAGCGTCGACGCCGACGGCCGTCTCACCGCGAACCTGCGCGCCCCCATCGTGCTCAATCCGCAGTCACGGCTGGCTCGCCAGGTCGTCCTCTCCGACGGCCGCTGGACGGTGGACCACGTCATCGCGGCCGCCAACCAATCGACACCGGACACGACCGCCGAACCGACGCGCCAGGCTGCCTGACCGCGCGAACGCGCGCATCGCATACGCCGCACCACGCGCCCCGGCGCGGGAGGGACCCATGTTGGTGCTGGGACGTCGCACCGGCGAGAACATCCGCATCGGTGACGACATCAAGGTGATCGTGCTCGAAGTGCGCGGCGGCCAGATCAAGCTTGGAATCGAGGCGCCGCTCGACGTGCAGGTGCATCGCGAGGAAATCTACGAACGGATCCAGAGACAGAACCGCAGGGCGGCCGGCACGACGCCGACCGATCTGCGGGAGGCAGCGCGCCTCCTGCGGCAGAACGGACGGTCCTAGGAAAGCGCGCCTCCCCGATTCGTCCCCACGAAAATCGACGAGCCTCCGCGGCGACGTCGAACGAAGGAACGGGCGCTCCCATCGCGCGCGATTCCGGAGCCGGCAGCGAACGTTGAACTCACACCCCCGGGGCGACCCGGGGGTGTTTTTCTGGCGAGACTGCCGCGGGGGTGGGAGCTACGGCGTCGGTGCGGAGACCGGCACGAGGATGCGCCCGCAATCCGGGCACTCGACGACACCATCGCCGCGACGCACGGCGATCGCTTTCTGCGGCGGCAGGTGCGACCCGCAGGCGGCGCAGGCGTCACCCTCGAGCACTGCGACCGCGACGCCGCGCTTGGCGCCGAGCAGCCGGTCGTAGCGACTGCGCAGGATGGACGGCAGGTCGGCCAGGGCCACGTCGCGACGGGCCACCAGGGCCTCTTCCTCACCGCGAACCCCGGCCTCTTCCATGGCGATGGTGGCGCGGTCGGCTTCGGCGGCACGCTCGGCGGCGGCCACGGCGGCCTTCGCTGCGGCGACGGCGGCGACGACTCGACCCTCTTCGTCCATCGATTCGAGGACGGCCGTCTCGCGCTCGGAGCGCTTCCTCTTCGCGCCCTCGATCTCGTGCAGGAGGGCCGAGTACTCCTCGTTCTTCTTCACCTGCGTGAGCTGGGTCTGGAACTTCCGCTCCTGCTCCCCGAACGTCTCGACATCCTTCTCGGCGGTACGGCGCGCCAGGACGAAGGCTTTCGACCGCTCCTCGGCCTGCGCCAGAGCCTCGCGGGCGGCAGCCACGGCGTCGGCGGCGGCCTTGCGCCGCGGCGCCAATCCATCCAGTCGACCGCGTGTCTCGGTGAGGAGGCGGTCGATCTCCTGCGCGCGCACGAGGCGGTCGAGATCGGGATGCACGAGATCCTTCGGTGAGGGATGGTGGGCGGTACAGGGATCGAACCTGTGACCTTCGGCTTGTGATACCGACGCTCTACCAGCTGAGCTAACCGCCCGGATGCGCGGAACCTGCGACAGACGAGTGGGCCCACGTGGACTCGAACCACGAACCTACCGATTATGAGCCGGCTGCTCTGACCGATTGAGCTATGGGCCCATCCACTACGGACCGCTCGTCCAGACCTTTGTTTCTAGCACGCGCGGCGCGTCCGGTCAAGCCGAGGACGCCACCGCGCAGCCCGCCCCCGGGCTGCGACCGCCCTACAGCAGCTCGGTGTACGCCTTGAGCCGGCGCGAGCGCGTCGGGTGCCGCAGCTTGCGCAGCGCCTTCGCCTCGATCTGCCGGATCCGCTCGCGCGTCACGTTGAAGAACGCTCCGACCTCCTCGAGCGTGCGCGGGTTCGAGTCGTCGGTCAGGCCGAAGCGCAGCCGGATGACCTTGGCTTCGCGCGGCGTCAGCGTCTTGAGGACTTCGTTCACCTCGTCGCGCAGCATCGCGCTCGCCGCCGCATGGGCCGGCTGGACGACACTGGTGTCCTCGATGAAGTCGCCGAGGTTGGAGTCGTCGTCCTCGCCGATCGGACGATCGAGCGAGATCGGCTCCTGTGCGGCCTTGAGGATCGCCTTGATCTTGTCGACCGGCAGCTCGAGGCGCTCCGCGATCTCCTCGGGCGCCGGCTCGCGTCCCAGCTCCTGGACGAGGCGCCGCGACACCCGTACGACCTTGTTGATGTGCTCGATCATGTGCACGGGTACGCGAATCGTGCGCGCCTGGTCGGCGATGGCGCGGGTGATCGCCTGGCGGATCCACCACGTCGCATAGGTCGAGAATTTGTAGCCCTTCGTGTAGTCGAACTTGTCGACCGCACGCATCAGGCCGGAGTTGCCTTCCTGGATCAGGTCGAGGAACTCGAGGCCGCGGTTGGTGTAGCGTTTGGCGATCGAGATCACGAGGCGCACGTTGGCCTCGATCATCTCCTTCTTGGCCTGTGCCGCGTTGCGCTCGCCGGTCTCGATCTGGTTGACCAGGTCGAGCAGCGCCTCGCGGCTCATCTTGACCTCGTCCTCGATCTTCTTGGTGCGCCGCTTCACCGCCTTGATCTCGGCGAGGAAGGCGTGCACCTCCTCGGGCTTCATGCCCGATTCCTTGCGCGCGGCGGTGGCGTGCTTGCCGCCCTTCTTGAGCGAGCGGGCGAAGGCGTTCATCTCGTCGACCGTGCGGCCGATGCGCTTCTCGAGACGCGACACCTCGGCGTCCTCGACGCGCATGCGCTCGCCCAGCGCCTTGATCGGCACGGTGAGCCGGTCGACCAGTTTGGCGTTGAGGTGGAGCTTGTGCAGCTCCGCGGTCAGCGCCACCTCGGCCTTGCCCATGTGCGTCTGCCAGCGCTGGCGCAGCGTGGCGCTCATCTTCGAGCGGCCCTTGACCGACATGCGGTTGGAGCGCTGCTGCAGGTCGACGACGCGCTGGATGATCTTCAGCGCCTTGACGCGCTCCTTCTTGAGCACGGCCTCGCTGGCCTGGTTGTCCTCGACCTTGATGAAGTCCTCGACCTTCAGCTTCATGGCCTTGAGGTCGAGCGCGAGCTTGCGGATCTCCTTCAGCGTCAACTCGGCGCGGAACAGCGCGGCGATGACCAGGCGCTCGCCGTCCTCGATCCGCTTGGCGATGACGACCTCGCCCTCACGCGTGAGCAGCGGCACCTTGCCCATCTCGCGCAGGTACATGCGCACCGGATCGTCGTAGCGGACCGGCTGCTGCGCCGCACTCGCTTTTGCCGCCTCCTTGGCGGTCTGGGCGACGGTCTTCTTCGCCTCGGCGACCTTCTTCGCCTTGCCCGCCTTCTCGGTGGCCTCGGCGTCGTCGCGATACACCGGCAGGTTGAGGCCGGTGAGCATGACGAAGACGTCCTCCATCACTTCGGACGTCGAATCGGTGAAGTCCTCTCCCAGTTCCTTGTCGATCTGTTCCTCGGTGACGAAGCCCTGCTTCTGGGCCAGCGATTTCACCTCGGCGAGGATCGTCTTCTTGGACTTCGCCTTCTTCATTCCGTCTCCTTTCGCCACGCCTCCGACGTTACATCGCGCAAGGCCGCAGCAGTGTCCTGCACCCGCCCCTGAAGGGCGGCGATCGTCCCGGCCGGCGCACCCGCCGCCACGGCCGTTCCCAGCTCTGCCTGGAGCAACTTCAGATCATCCTTGAACGCCCGCTTCTTCATCCGCACCACGCCCTCGAGCAACGCCCGCTCCGGCCCCTCGATCCGCGGCGCCTCGGCGCACAGCGCCGACAGGAGCGAGCGCGCCTCGGGGGCAAGATCCGGATCCCCGAGCCCCGCCTGCGGCGAACGCCGCTCGGGACCCAGCAGCAACTCCGCCACGCCGCGGCCGGCCGCCGAGCGGAACCACGCCGGGTCCACCGCCGCGGCCGCCGCCGCCAGCAACTCGGGGTGCGCGACCAGCACCGCGAGAAAATCCGCCTCGAGCGCACGGGCCGCGCGGTCGTCGTGCGCCGTCCGCGGGATCGCGGCCGGGGCCACCCCCGCGGACGCCCCCGCCGCCGGCGCTGTTGCCGCGCGCGGCACGGGCCGCACCGCGGTCCTCCCCGTGCGCCGCAACTCCACCTCGCGCGAGAGCGCGCGCGCGTCGAACGCCATCGTCCTCGCCGCCTCCTCGACGAGGAGACCGCCGACGATCGGATCCTCGGCCAGCGCGGCCAGCGCGGCCGCCGCCTTGAGCGCCGCCTCGCGATCGTCCGCGTGGCGCTCGGCGAGAAACTCGATCGGCGAGCGCGCCTTGGCGCGCAGCGCGTCGAACGCGCCGCGACCGCCCTTCTGCACCAGCGTGTCGGGATCATCCCCCGTGGGGAGGATCACGACACGGGCCCTGAGCCCCGCCTGCACGCACGGGGAGAGCGCCTTCTCGGCGGCGGCCTGGCCCGCCGCGTCGCCGTCGAAGACCAGCGACACGGCCGGCGTCGAGCGACGCAGCAGCCGGCACTGGTCGAGCGTCAGGGCCGTGCCCGCCGTGGCCACGACCTCCTCGATGCCCGCCTGCGCCAGGCCGATCACGTCGAAGTATCCCTCGACCAGCACGGCGTCCTCGCCGTCGCGGATCGCCTTCTTCGCCAGGTCGAGCCCGAAGAGGAACTTCCCCTTCCGGTACACCGGCGTTTCCGGCGAGTTCAGATACTTGGGGGTCTCGTCGCCAAGTGCCCGCCCGCCGAATCCGATGGTCTTTCCCGACGGCAGCCGCAACGGCACGACGACGCGACCGCGGAAGCGATCGTAGACCCCTTCGCCGCGCTCGCGCTTGAGCACGAGCCCGGCCTCGAGCAACACGGCCATGCCGAAGCGCGGCACCAGCCGCTGCGCGAGTCCATCCCAGCCCGCCGGCGCGAGGCCCACGCCGAAGCGCGCCAGCAACTCCTCGTCGGCGAAGCCGCGGCCGGCGAGGTAGGCACGCGCATCCTTGCCCGCCTCGCGGTCCTCGAGGGTGCGGCGATAGAACGTCGCAGCGTCCTCGAGCGCCTGGTAGAGCCGCCCCGCCGAATCCTCCTCGGCGGCCTGCGGGAGCGTCACGCCGAAGCGTTCGGCGAGAGTCTGCACGGCCTCGACGAACGACAGCTTCTCGGTCTCCATCACCCAGCGGAAGCAATCGCCCCCGGCCCCGCATCCGAAGCAGTGGTACGCCTGCCGCTCCGGGTTGACCATGAACGACGGCGTCTTCTCGCCGTGGAACGGGCAGAGCCCCTTCCAGCGCTGTCCGACCTTGCGCAACGCGACCTGCGGCCCGATCAGCTCGAGCAGGTCCGCCGCCTGGCGCACCTGCTCGATCGTCTCCTCGCCGTAGCGCACGTCGCCTCCGTCGCGGTCAGCGCAGCCGGACCACCGTCACGCCGCGCCCACCCTCGCCCTGTCCACCCAGCCGGCTGTCGGCCACGTGCGGGTGACCCCGGAGCGCCCGCGCGATCACCTCGCGCAAGATCCCCCGGCCCACCCCGTGGATGATCCGCAGGTCGTGCATGCCCGCCACGACCGCGCGATCGAGTCCGTCGTCGACGCGCCGCAACGCCTCCTCGGCGTCCATGCCGCGCACGTCGACGTCGAGCTCGGGCTCGGCGTCCCCGGGCCCCCCGTGGACCGCGGTCGCTTTGCGCCGCGTGCCCGCCACCGCCGCGCCGGCGTCGGCGCCCTCCGGAGCGAAGCACTGGTCGACCCGGCTCTGGATCCGCCACGCCCCCCGCTCGAGCATGACCCGCCCCTCGGCATCGGGCGCGCTCACCACCTTTGCCGTCACCCCCAGGTCGCGCACCCAGACGGTCACCCCGGGGGAAAGCACCGCGGGTCGCGTCATCGGCACGGGCGCGGCCAGGAGACGGTCGCTCTCGCGGCCCAGCGAGCGAGCCTTCGCCTCGATCTCTTGGATGCGGGCGCGGCTCTTCTCCTCGCTCTTGGCTTCCGATTTTGCCTCGCGCAACAGGGCCTGGACCTGCCCCTCGAGCGCGCGCACCTGCAGCAGGCGCTCGCGATCGGCGCCCTTCCTGTCCTCGGCGTGCGCCCTCCGCTCCGCCTCGAGAGCGCGGGCCGCCGCATCGGCGCGGCCTTCGGCCTCCTCGGCCTTGCTGCGCGCGTCCCGGGCCTGCGCCAACTCGCGCGTCACGTCGCCCAGCAGCGCCTCGAGCGAGCGCGCCGCCTCGGGGAGCTCGCGCCGCGCCTCGGCCAGCACGCCCGGGTGAAAGCCCAGGCGCTCGGCGACGGCAAGCGCGTGACTGCCGCCCGGCACGCCGACGATCAGCTCGAAGCGCGGGGCGAGCGTCTCGGGATCGAGCGCCATCGAGGCGTTCGTCACCGCGGGCTCCTCCTGCGCCAGGAGCTTGAGGCTCCCCAGGTGCGTCGTCGCCACCGCCCACGCGCCGACACGCGCAAAATGGCGCAGCAGTGCGCGGCCGAGCGATGCCCCCTCGGCCGGGTCCGTCCCCGAGCCGATCTCGTCGACGAGGAACAGCGCCGCCGGCGAGGCCGCCCGCGCCATCGCGTCCAGGCGCCCCAGGTGCGCCGCGAACGTCGACAGGTGCAGCTCGATCGACTGCGCATCCCCGATGTCCGCGAGCACGGTGGCGAACAGCGGTAGCACCGCGCCCTCGTCCACCGGCACGTCGAGTCCGCTCTGCGCCAGCAGCGCCGCGAGCCCCACCGCCTTGAGCACGACCGTCTTGCCGCCCATGTTCGGTCCGCTGACCAGCAACACGCGCCGCGGCGAGTCGAGCACGAGCGTCGAAGGGACCACCACGGCGCGAGCCCTGGCGGGCTCGATGTCCCCCCGCGCGTCGCGCCATAGCAGCGGATGACGGAGCGCCACCAGCGACAACTGCGCGCCGTCGGCAACCACCGTCGGCGTCGTCGCCGCCATCGCCCGCGACAGGCGCACGCGCGCCCACAGCAGGTCGGTCGCCGCCAGTGCCTCTTCGCTCGCCGCCAGCGCGTCGCCGCGCCCGCGCACGATCTCGGTCAGCTCGCGCAGCACGCGCGCCACCTCGGCGCGTTCGCGCGAGAGCAGCTCGGCGAGCTCGTTGTTCAGCGCGCAGACCTCGAACGGTTCGACGAACAAAGTCGCGCCGCTGGCCGACACGTCGTGCACCAGGCCCTTCGATCGCTCGAACCGATCGGCCCGCACCGCGACGACGAAGCGATCGTTGCGCTGCGTGACGAACGAGCCCGCCTCGGCGGCGAGGCTGCGATACTTGTCGAGCTTCTCGCGCAGCCGCGCGCGCCGCGTGTCCTGCTGGCGTCGCACCGCGGCCAGATCGGGACTCGCGCCATCAAGCACCGTGCCGTCGGCGTCGACTGCGAGGCGTAGCCGCTTCTCGAGCTCGGGATCGGCCACCAGCCCGTCGGCCAGCCGCGCCGCGATCCTGGCCTCCTCGCGCGCCGCGGCCCAGTAGGCGGCGGCACGTGCGGTGGCGGCGAGCAACTCCGCAACCTGGTACAGGGCCCGGGCGCCGAGCACGCCGCCGTGCTCGAGGTCGTCCTCGATCGCGGCGGCCACGGCGAACGGCGGCGGTCCCGGCCAGGGGCCCTTCGTCTCGGCCAGGCGCTTGCCCTCGACCAGCTCGACAAGGCGCGTGCGCACTTCGGGCAGGTCGACGGCCGGCCTGAGCGCATGCGCGCGCGCGGCCGAGGTGGGTGCACTCGTCAGCTCGGCGAGCCAGCCCGTGATCTTCGGAAACTCGAGCAACTCGAGCACGGCGGGTGTGATGCCCGGACTCGTGCGGTCGATGGAAGCCATGATGGACGGATCCCGGATCGTCATGCCCGCGCCCGGCGACGGGCCCCGGACAAGCAAGGGGCGAGGGGGTGGGCTGCACCCCCCCGCCCCGCGATGCTGCCGAGGTTCCTGCGCGCTGCGGAAATCACGTCTCGCGGTCAGGCTTCGACTTTGCGCGCGAGATTCTTCCGCTTGGCGGCGTTCAACTTGCGCTTGCGCCGCTCCGAAGGCTTCTCGAAGTGCTGATGGCGTCGCAGATCCGCCAGCACCCCGGCCTTCTCGCATTTCTTCTTGAAGCGGCGCAGGGCGCTCTCGAAGGACTCTCCATCCTTCACCCTGATGCCGGGCATTCCAACCCCCCTCTCGGGCACAAACCCACGCCCCTGAGGGAGACTGCGGGTCCGGCAGACAACCAACGAATGGGTCGATACTCGAAGTGGAAACTACGCTGCAAGTGCCGTCCGGTCAACCCGTATCAGCCCGAAGGGCTGCCGTGACGAGCAGCGCCAGGGCCGCCGTCTCGGCCCGGAGTCGCCGGCGGCCCAGCCGCACGGCGCACGCCCCGGGGGCGTTCCGAAACGCCGTTTCGTCGGCCGGACTCAGACCTCCGGGAGGACCCGAGACGAGCAGCCAATCCCCTTGCAGCGGAAGAGCTTCGGCGAGCGGATCGGAGCCAGACGGGTCGCCCAGCCAGAGTCCATCGAAGGCCCTCGAGACGGCCAGCTCGCGGGCGGGCCGTTCCGCCTGAAAGCGCAGGCTCCACGCCCCCAGCGACTGCTTGAGCGCGGCCCGGGCGAGGCGGCGCCAGCGCTCGAGGCGCCCGGGCTCGGGTACCCGGAGTGGGCAGAACCCCCACGCCCCGAGCTCGACGGCCTTCTCGACCAGCCAATCGCCGCGGGCCCCGTCGGCCTCGGCCGCGAGCCAGCGGCGAAACGGCGGCGGGTCGACGTGCGCGCGCTCGAGCACCCGCGCGTCGAGGCCGCGGCGGTCGATGCCCGTGAGTTCCAGGCGCGCCACCATCCCCTCGCCATCGGTGGCGACGCACCTGTCGCCCGGCCCGAGGCGCAGGCTCTTCGCCAGATGCTTCGCCTCGTCGCCCTCGATGCGCAGCACGTCGGCTGCGAGCGAGTCGACGACCGCCTGCGTCGGCGGCTGGCCGAAGGGATACGCGTAGTTCGTGGCGTCAGCCCCCGAACGCGCCCTTGACGCGATCAAACAGGCTCTTGCCCGGTTTCGGCGCCTTGCCTTCCTCGAGCTTCGCCAGTTCCTCGAACAGCTGCTTGCCGCGTGCCGACAGTTTCCCCGGGGTCCACACCCGCAGGTGCGCGTGCAGGTCGCCCTTCCCGCGACCGCGGAGCCGCGGCAGTCCCTGCCCGGCGAGGCGCACGATCTTGCCGCTGGGCGTGCCCGCCGTGACGTTGTGGCGCACACTGCCGCCGAGGGTCGGCACGTCGATCTCGCCGCCGAGCGCGACCTGGCTCATCGACACCGGCACCTCGACGTGCAGGTCGTCGCCGTCGCGCTCGAAGAGTTCGTGCTCCTTCTCCTCGATGTGCACCTGCAGGTCGCCCGCGGGCCCGCCGTTGGGGCCGGCATCGCCGAGGCCGCGCAGCGGAATGTAGTTCCCCTCGGCCACGCCGGCGGGCACGTCGACGGTCACGGTCGACGCGTCGACGAGGCGGCCCTCGCCGCGACACTTGAGGCAAGGCTTCTCGATGATCGTCCCGCTGCCGTGACAACGGCCGCACGGGCCGATGTTCACGAACTGCCCGAACAGCGACGAACGGACCTGACGCACCTGCCCGCGCCCGCCACACTGCGCGCAGGTGCTCGCGCCGCCCTTCTGCGCGCCCGATCCCGAACACGTCTCGCAGGCCACCTTGCGCTTGACCTGGATCGTCTTCTTGACCCCGGCGGAGATCTCCTCGAGCGACAGCTTGAGCCGCACGCGCAGGTCCTGTCCGCGCCGCGGGCCGGCGCCCTCGCCGCCGAACATGTCCTCGAACCCGCCGCCCCCGCCGCCGAAGTCGCGCATGAACGCGCGCAGCGCATCGGCGAGGTCGAAGCCCTCGTAGCCGGCCGCACCGCCCATGCCGCCGCCCGCGCCGGGGAAGCCAGCCGCCGCGCCGTCATGGCCGAAGCGGTCATAGCGGCCGCGACGCTCGGCATCCTTCAGGATCTCGTACGCCTCGGTCGCCTCCTTGAACTTCTCCTCGGCCGAGGCATCGCCCGGATTGCGGTCCGGATGGTGCTCCATGGCGAGCTTGCGGTAGGCCTTCTTGATCGTCTCCTCGTCGGCGCCCTTCTCGACGCCGAGGACCGCGTAGTAATCGCGCTTGGCCGCCACCCGTCAGTCCTTCCCCGGCGTGCCGCTGGAAACGATCACCCGCGCGGCGCGCAACACGCGCTCCCCCTGGCGGAACCCGCGGGCGACGACCTGGCTCACGTGCCCCGCCGGCACCGTCGCGTGCGGCGCATGCAGCAGCGCCTCATGGGCATGGGGATCGAACGGCTCGCCCAGCGGAGCGATGGGCACCAGGCCGAGCGCAGCCAGGGTGTCGAGCAGGCGCTGCTGCGCCAGCGCGACGCCCTGGGCCAGCGGGCTGTCGCCCGTGCCGGCGGCGGCGGCGGCCTCGAGCGCACGATCGAGATCGTCGACCAGCGACAGGACGGGCGTCAGCAGGCGCTCGGCGCCGGCACGCTCGGCGTCGTCGAGCTCGCGCAGGTGACGACGACGCGTGTTCTGCAGGTCGGCCTCGACGCGCAGGCGCGCGTCCTTCGCGCGCTCGAGCTCGGCGCCCAGCGCGGCGAGCTGCACATCCGCCGGATCGACCGGCGGCAGGTCGGTCGCCTCGACCGTGTCGCGCGGATCGGCGGGCGCGTCATCGAGGGGCGCGACGGCGTCTGGGCGAGGATCGACGGACGCGGCGGGCAGCCCGGATTCGTCGGCGTGCAACGGATGCGAAGGCTTCAAGACGGGACCTCGAAGGAGTGGTGGTTCGGTTCAGAAGTAGGACGGCAGCCGCCGTCCCGCGTAGTCGACCAGGCCCATGATCCGCGCGTAGTCCATGCGCCGTGGGCCGAGCAGCCCGATCGACGCGTCGCCCGGTCCGGGCAGGCGAAAGCTGACGAGGCTCAGATGCGCCCACTCGGGGCGACCGTGCTCGCGACCGATCGTCACCGCGAGCCCGGGCTCCTCGCCATGGACCAGGTCGCGCCACGGTTCGGAGCGATCGATGAGGTCGAGCAACGGCCGCAGCGACTGCGCCTCGCGAAACTCCGGATGGCGCGCCACGTGCGCCGTGCCGCCGACGAACACGCCGGGCCTTCCAGCGAGAGTCAGCGCCGTCTGCACCGCGGTGGCGACCAGGGCCACGGCGCCGTCCTTGACCAGGGCCTCGTCGCCGGTGAGACGACGCCGCGCCTCGCGCAGCGTGTGGCCGAGCAGGCGTTCGCGCAGCAGCGCCGCGACGCGCGCCAGCTCGTCGCGGCCCAGCGCGGAATCGAGCTCGACGGTCAGCGGTCGCACGGGCGCTTCGCCCAGCGCGAGCACGAGCAGCGCGCGGCGCTCGGCCAGCGGCACCAACTCGAGTCCGGACAGCTCGACGTCGTCGAGCGACGGCGCGAGCGCGAACCCGACCTGGGTCGAGAGATCCGCGAGGATGCGCGAAACCTGCGTGAGGATCTGCTCGACGTCGCGCGCGGACGCGGCGAGGACGCGATCGATCGTCGCCACCTCGTCGGGCGTGGGCGGCGCCGGAGCCGCGAGCGCGTCGACGAACAGGCGATAGCCCCGGTCGGTGGGCACGCGCCCGGCGGCCGAGTGGGGCTGCTCGAGCAGGCCCAGCTCCTCGAGCTCGTTCATCGCCTGACGAAGCGTCGCCGGAGCCCACGCGAAACCGCCCTCGACGGCCAGGGCCTGCGACGCGACCGGGCGGGCCGTGGCGAGAAACTGGCGGACGAGGAGCTCGAGGACCTGCCGCTGGCGCGGCGTGAGGTCGCTGATGCGGCGTGGCGCGGCGCGCCCCGCCCGGGGGATCCGGGAGTTCATGGTTCCTGCAGTATACGGGACGCGGAGGCCCGCTCAACCTCGGACTGCCAGGCGAGGACCACCCCGTCGGTGCGCGCCCGTTCCGCGTCCGGCAGGCGGAATCCATCGACCGTCCGCACGAGCAGCCCGCGCCCGACCAGGATCGTGCCCGCGGCCTGCCAGTCCGCGCGCTCGTCGGCGGGGACGTCCGCGGGCAGGTCGGCGAAGCGCATGCCGGTGTCGAGGCGCAGCCCCAGGAACACGGTCTCGACGAACGCGTGCGCCCGCGAGTCGTCGACCTCCCACCCGAACGGCGCCTGCGGGACCGCGGCGGCCCAGGCGAGAAGATCGCGCGGCGCGGTCTCGCGCCGGCCGGCGAGGAAGCTGACCGCCGAGGGGCCGAGCCCGAGCCAGCTCCCCCGCCGCCAGTAGCGCAGGTGGTGCAGTGTCTCGTGTCCGGCACGCGCGAAGTTCGAGATCTCGTAGTGGCGGTAGCCGGCCGCACCGAGCATCGTGTGCGCGAGCTCGAAGCACGCCGCCTCGCCGTCGCTGTCGGGCCGCGCGAGGCGCCCCGCGTTCACCTTCTCTCCCATCGGCGTGCCCGGCTCGGGCGTGTACGCGTACGCGGAGACATGCGGCGGATCGAGCGCGATCGCCCGCTCGAGCGACACCGCGAAACGCGCGACCGAGTGGCCCGGGTAGGCGTACATGAGGTCGAGGCTCCAGTTGGTCACCCCGTGATCAAGCAGGCAAGCGACCGCCGCCTCGATTCCTGCGGCGCCATGCATGCGGCCGAGGCGCCGGAGTTCATCGTCGTGAAAGGATTGTGCGCCGAGCGAGACGCGGTTCACGCCGACGGCTCGCCACGCGAGGAGGTGCGCCGCGTCGACGTCCTCGGGGTTCGCCTCGAGCGAGCGCTCGTGGCCGGGCGCGAAGACCAGCCGCGCATCGAGTCCCGCAACGAGCGCCGTGAACTGCGCTGGCGCAAGCCGGCTGGGCGTGCCGCCGCCGAAGTACAGGCTGCCCCACGGCCGACCGTCGGGCCCATTGCCGCCCTCCGGCGCACGGCGATCGGCCTCGGCGAGGACGCCGGCGACAAGCGCTGGCTCCTCGTCCGTCCGGTGCGGGCGCACCGCGAAGTCACAATACGGGCAGTGCACGCGGCAGAACGGTACATGCACGTAGACGCCCGCCCCGAGCGGCGCGGGCAGCGGCGCGGGCGCGGGCCCCGCGGCGGCGCTCAGCGGATCGCGGTCAGGATCCGGTGGAAGCGAGGCCACTTGCGATCTCCGTCCCACGACCAGTACAGGAACATCGCCCGACCCTTGACCAGGTCCATCTTCACCGGGCCCCACCAGCGGCTGTCGTTCGAGTTGTCGCGGTTGTCGCCCATCATGAACAGGTTGCCGGCCGGCACCGTGTACGGCCCGAAGTTGTCGCGCGGGTCGTAGCCGGCCGGGTGCACCGTCGGGTCGATGTGCTGCACGTAGGGTTCGATCTGCTTCACGCCGTCGACGTAGAGCTGCTTCTCGCGCACCTCGACGGTCTGGCCGCCCACGGCGACGCAGCGCTTGATGTAGTCGCGGCGCGGGTCGTCCGGGAACTGGAAGACGATCACGTCGCCAGGCTGCGGCTTGCGGAATCCCGGCAACCGCGTCGTGGTGAACGGGACCATCGGGCCGTAGTCGAGTTTGTTGACGAACAGGTAGTCCCCGACCAGCAACGTGTCGAGCATCGACTCCGACGGGATGCGAAACGCCTGCAGGATGAAGGCGCGCAGCACGGCGGTGAGAACGAGCGCGTAGAGGATCGCCTCGACGTATTCGCGAAGCGGGGACTTGGGTCGAAGGGTCGGGCGCGTGGCGTTCATGCGAGGTCTCCTAACGGTCTACTTTGAGCACCGCCAGGAACGCCTCCTGCGGTACTTCGACGGTTCCGACAAGCTTCATACGGCGCTTCCCT
>JANOEH010000239.1:0-12559 GCA_031413115.1 Candidatus Eiseniibacteriota bacterium
AACGCTTGGAGAGGGTCTGGAACACGAGCGCGCGGTCGGTGCCGACGGACAGGAGCGACACGGGCGGCGCGGCGCCGAACCAGAGCTCCGAGTACGCCTCGTCGCTCGCGACACAGAAGCCATGTCGCGAAGCAAGCTCGAGCGCTTGTTCATACAGCGCGAGCGAAGCGAGCGCTCCAGTCGGGTTGTGCGGGTAGTTGAGCCACAGGATCGCGGTCTCTTGCCAGACAGACGCCGGCACCGCCGCAAGATCCGGCAAGTACCCGCGCGACTCTTCCAGGGGAAAGACCGTCGGCACGCCCCCCGCCAGAGCCGCCCCGCGCTCGTACACCGGGTACGCCGGCGCACCGAACACGACGCGCCGCCTGGGCCCGGTCGGATCGACCAGCGCCAGGTGCACGTTGAACACGGCTTCCTTCGAGCCGTTGGCGGGGAGGATCTGGGTTTCCGGATCGAGCGCAGCCCCGAACCGCCGGGCGATCCACGAAGCCATCGCGCGCCGCAGAGTCAAAGGCCCCGCCACCGTCGGATATCCGGATCGCGCCGGCACAGCGCTCCTGAGAGCCTCGACGATGAACTCGGGCGTCACCTCGCGCGGATCGCCGATCGAGAGGTCGATGACGTCGACGCCGCGCGCGCGGGCCGCGGCCTTCTGGCGTTCGAGTTCGAGGAAGGGATAGGTGGCGAAGCGTGCGAGGACCGGGTTGGCCGGCCGGCCCGCGTCGTTCATGCGGGTTCGCGCTCGGCCTGGGCCGCGGGGGCGAGCGAGACGAAATCGAAAAGCACCCCGTATGCACGGGAAAGGTTCGCGACGGGCACGAACTCCTCGGCCTGGTGCGCCTGCTCGGGCACGCCAGGGCCGAAGTTCACTGCCGCAACACCGCGCTCCGAAAACTGCGCCACGTCGGTCCACGCCTGCTTGCCGCGGCGTGTCAGGGCGAAGCGTCCGAGCAGGTCCTCGATCAGCGGGTGATCGCTGCGCACCACACCCGGCGACGCGGCGTCGACGAGGTCGAAGTCGAAACCCTCGGGCACCATGCCGCGCAGCTCGGCGACCGCCTCGGCGGGTGTGCGGCTGGGCGCGTAGCGGAAGTTCACGTTCATGGCGAACGAGTCGGGGATGACGTTGCGCGCGCGGCCACCCTCGGCGGTCGTGATCTGGAACGTCTCGAGGAACTCCACGCCGCCGACGTTCACCGGCCGTGGCACGAGCGCGGCGAAGCGGGCAAGGAACGGCACGGCCTTGAGGATCGCGTTCTCGCCGAGCCACGGGCGCGCCGAGTGGGCGGCGCGGCCGCGGGCGGTGATCTTCGCGTTGAGCGTGCCGAGGCAGCCCAGCTCGACCGTCGCATCGGTGGGCTCGAGCAGGATGGCGAGATCGGCGGTGGCGAGCGCGGGCATCTCGGGGAAGAGCATGCGCAGGCCATTGCGCTCGAGCGAGACCTCCTCGCACTCGTAGAACACGAACGTCAGGTTGGCGCGGGCCTGGAGCCAGTCGACGGTCTTCGCCAGCGCGATCATGACGGCGAGGCCCGACTTCATGTCCGACGTGCCGAGGCCGTACAGGCGGTCGTCGCGCAGGCGGGCCTTCTCGTTGCCGGCCGGCGGCACGGTGTCGAGATGTCCCGCCAGGATGATCGACGGCCGCTCGGGCCGCTGCGGGCCGCGCAGGACGACGTTGTGCCCGCGGCGCGAGATCTCGCACGGCGGGCACTGCGGTCGCAACTCGTTGACGATGTAATCGGCGAGCGCGCCCTCGTCGCCCGAGACGCTGGGGATGTCGACGAGCCGCGAGGTGAGCGCGACGAGATCGGGCGGACGCTGTGTGGTCACGACCCCTCGGGTCGGATCAGGCCGACTTCGCGGCGGGTTTGGCGGCCGGCGGAGCGGCCTTCTTGCGCGCCTGCATCGCACGCAGCCCGCTGAGCAGCAGGTATCCGAGGAAGATCGCGACGAGGATCACCGACACGATCGCCACCCACTGGATCTGCTGGTAGCTGACCTCGGCCTCAAGCTCCTGGCCGTAGGCCAGCGGCCACGTCAGCGTGTTGCCCTGCTTCGTCGGAGCGTTCGTGTTGAGGATGGTGCCGGGCACGGTGAGCACGAGCTCGCCCTTCGCCGTGGGCATCATCGCCAGCATCATCGAGTCGACGGTGGCGCCCGAGGGCTCCGTCAGCTCGAGCTTGTAGGTCAGCGTGGTCCGGGTGAAGAAGTACTGGTCCTTGACCTCGGACTGGACGTTGGCCGGACGCGTTCGCCGCTCGATCTCGTCGAAGCCCTTGAACGCCTGGCCGCGGACGCCGAGCTCGGACCACTCGTCGAGCGGATAGTCCGCGGTCGCTCCCTTGAGCGAGTCGGGACGTTCCTTGGCAAACGTGCCGCCGCGCGCCTGCGCCGTGGCCTCGAACGCGGTCCACGCGAGCTTGGGATCGAGGTGCACGGAGTCGGCGACGCCCGGAAGCAGTTCGGCCCGTTCCTCGACATGGAGCTCGCCATTCGGGGACACGTTGATGTGGGCGCGGTAGGAGACGCACCCGGTCGCGGCGAGCACGAGGACGCCACCAAGCAGGGTGGCAAGACGACGGACCGACGGACGAAGCTCGATCTTCCGATTCATGAGCGAGGACCCTAGGTTCCCGGAGAGAACGACGCGGATGGGGTGGCCACCCGGTCACGGGGGCACGAGCGCGTACCCTAACGAATCCGTCCGGGTTTGGGAAGCGTCGATTCGGAGCGCACTTGGCGGCGTCAGTCGTCCACGACCAAGGCATCCGCGGTGAGCAGGAGGCCCGCCACGGAGGCCGCATTCTGGAGCGCCACGCGCAGGACGCGGACCGGATCGACGATCCCGGCCCGGGCCAGGTCGCAGTGCCGGCCGAGCGCCGCGTCGTAGCCCAGCGTGCCCATCCCGGCTCGGACACGCTCCACCACCGGCCCGCCCGCGGCACCGGAATTCTCGGCGATGCGACGCGTCGGCTCCACCAGCGCGTCCATCACGGCGCGCACACCGGAGCGCGCGTCGCCGGTCACGCTGGTGAGCGCGTGTTCCTCGACCGCGGCGACGGCGCGCACGTAGGCGATGCCTCCGCCGGGGACGATGCCTTCGGCGAGCGCGGCGCGCAGCGCGCTCACGGCGTCCTCGGCGCGGCCGCTCCTCTCATGCAGCTCGAGTTCGCTCGCTGCGCCGATCTCGATCGCAGCGAGCCCGCCGTCGAGGCGTGCGACACGCTCGGCCGTTCGTTCGCGGTCGAAGCGCCCGTGCGCGGTCGCCTCGGCGCGACGCAGCGCGGCAACGTGATCGAGCACTGCGGCGCGACGGCCGGGCGCCTCGAACAGCGTGGTCATCGCGCGCTCGACGTGCACGCGGCGCGCCTCGCCCAGTGCGTCGGTGGGCAGGTGCGCGGGATCGAGGCCCGCCTCGTCGCCGAGGACGCGCGCGCCGGTGATCGTGGCCAGATCCGCGAGCCACGCGTCGCGACGATCGCCCGTGTCGGGCGCGGGGACGGCACAGGCGCGCACACCGCCGCGCAGCTGGTTGACCACGAGCAACGCCAGCGCCTCGCCCTCGATCGCGTCGGCGATCACGAGCAGCGGGCGATGCGCGGCGACTGCGCGCTCGACGGCGGGCAGCACCTGCGCGGACGCCGTGAGCCGCGCGCGCGCGAGCAGCACGAGCGGCCGCTCGAGGTCGACGCGCATCTCCTCGGCGGCGGTGACGAAGTACGCGGACACCCAGCCGCGCTCGAAGCGCAAGCCCTCGGTGAAGCGCACCCGCGACGCGGTGCCGTGGCCTTCTTCGACCAGAACGGTTCCGCCGCGGCCTACCCTCGCGAATGCGTCGGCCACGAGGTGGCCGAGGATGGCATCGCCCCCTGCCGCGACCGCGGCGACGGCGGCACGGTCGGCTTCCTCGCGCAACGGACGGGCTTGGGCGTGCAGCGAATCGACGGCGGCCAGCACGGCGCGGTCGAGCCCGCGGCGGACGGCATTGGGAGCAGAGCCCGCGTTGACCGCGGCGGCGAGGCGGCGGAACAGCGCGTGGGCGAGGACGACCGAAGTCGTGGTGCCGTCGCCGACATCCTGGCCGGTCTTCTCCGCGGCCTCGCGCACGAGGCGTGCGCCGAGGTTCTCGAAGCGATCGGGCAGCTCGATCTCGCGCGCGACCGTCGCGCCGTCGTTGGTGATGGTGATCGAGCCGTCGGCCCGGGCGAGCACGACGTTGCGCCCCGACGGGCCCAGCGTCACCGCGACGGCCGTGGCGAGCTTTTCGACGCCGCGGGCGAGCGCGGAACGCGCGGCGTCGTCGAACAGGACGCGGCGCGCCATGCGCGGCTAGCGGCGCGAGCGTCGGCCGCCGCGACGGCCGCGGCGGCGCTTGCGGCCTGCGTCCGCTCGCGGCGCAGCCGGCGTCGCGGGCGCAGCGACCGGGGTGGGTGGCGCTGCGGCGGCGGTCGCGGCGGCGGCAGCCCCGGCCTTGCGTCCGCGGGGAGCACGCTCCGAACGTGCAGCCCGCTCCGGTCGAACAGCCCGGGGCGCCGGCTCGGGTCGCGGAGCAGGTTCCGGCCGCGCCTTGCGCTCGATGCGGGACTTGCGGGGGGCCGGCTCAGAGCGCGCGGCTCGCGCGGCTCGCACCGGGCGCTCACTGCGCTCCGGCGCCGCTTCGCGGCGCGGTGTCGGGCCGTGCACGATGATCACCTCTTCCTCGTCGATCTCCTCGGCCGCGGCGGCGCGCTCGGCTTCGGCGTCCCGTTCGCGCTCGAGCAGCGCAACGGTGCGCGCGCGGGCCGTGCGTCGAGTCTCCTGCTTCTTGACCCATGCCGCGAGCGACTCGGGCCGCGCAACGGACTCATGGATCAGCCGCAGGCCCTTCAGCGTCAATGCCGCGTCGACGTGCTCCAGGGTTCCGACTTCGTCCTGGATCAGATAGGCCAGCCCGCCGGTGGCGACGACCGCGGCGCGACCGCCGAGCTCGGCGAGCAGGCGGCTGACCATGCCGTCCACCATCGCGGCATGGCCGAGCACGATGCCGGACAGGAGACTCTCTTCGGTCGTGGTGCCGATCGCGTGCTCGGGGCGCCTGAGTTCGATGCGCCCCAGGCGCGCGGCGCGTCGAAACAGCTCCTCTGCCGCGGTCGCCATGCCGGGGGTGATCGCGCCACCGAGGAAGTCGCCGTCCTCGCCGACGACGTCGAACGTCGTGGCCGTGCCGAGATCGACGACGATCGCCGGCGCACCCCAGAGTTCGCGCGCTGCGATGGCGTTGGCCAGGCGGTCAGCGCCGACGGCGGCCGGGTCCTTGTAGCGGATGGCCATCGACGGCACGGTCGCGGCCGACACGATCACCGGCGCGAGGCCGGTCAGACGCTCGAGGCCGGCGGCGAAATCGCTCGTCACCGCGGGCACGACCGAGCAGAGCACCGACGGCAGCCCGGCGAGGTCGATCGCCTCGGGCGCCATGAGCTGGCGCAGGAGCAGGTGCGTTTCGTCGGAAGTGCGCGGCACGCTGCGCAGGCGCCAGTGGAGCACGACGTGCTCGTCCTGGAACACGCCGAGCGTGGTCTCCGAGTTGCCGACGTCGACGGCGAGCAGCGCGGGTCCGGCGGTCGAGGGGCGGCGGGTCTTCTTGACGGGCGTCACGCGGCCTCCTCGCCGGGGTTCGACTTGTTGCGCAATCGCTCGATGATCCACGCCACCACGATCGACAGCGCGTAGAGCGCGACGAGCGGAATGCCGAGGATGATCTGCGCAGACACGACATCGCCCGGCGTGATGAGCGCGCTCACGATGAGCATGCCGACGAGGGCGATGCGCCACTGCCGGACAAGCCAGCGCGAGGTCACGAGTCCGAGCGCGGCCAGTGCGCCCGCGACGAGCGGGAGCTGGAAGACGACCCCGGTGGCGAAGGCGAGGTTATAGAGGAATCCGAGCAGGCTCGATAGCCGAATCTGCTGATGCATCGACGGAGTGAGGAAAACCTTGAGCGCGTCGAGCACCAGCGGCACCACGACGAACACCGCCAGCGCGGCTCCCGTGAAGAACAGCAGGAGCGAGGCAGCGACCAGCGGGAGCAACATCCGGCGCTCCCGGCGGAACAGCCCGGGCAGCACGAACGCCCACGCCTGGTAGAGCACCAGCGGCAGGGCGACGCAGCCCCCGAGCACGAGCGCCAATTTGAAGCGCTCACTGAAGGACTCGATCGGGTCGAGCACGAGGACCGTGCCGACCGTGCGCTGGATCGCCCACTCGAGCGCCGTGCCCGAGAACCACCAGCCCACGCCGGCGCCCAGCAGGATCGCCCCCACCGAACGGAGGATGCGGCTCCGCAGCTCGTCGAGATGATGAAGGATCGACAGCGCGGGCGCGTCCGCGTCGAGCGCGAGTTCCTCGTCCGAGCGCGAGTCGTCGCCGGCGCCCCCGCCCGCGCGGGCCAGCTCGGCATCGCGGCGGGTCGCAGCGTCGGCGCGGTCGGCACGGCCGCGCGCGGCGCCCTCGGCCTCGAGCTCGTCGTCGGGCCGCGGCGAACGCCCGCTCGTGTGCGCGGCGACGGAGCCCTCGGCGGGTGGGAGGTCGGGCGGAAACAGGTCGCCCTCGCTCACGACGCCGCCCCCGCCGCCCGATCCCAGGTGACGGTGACGTCGCCCGCGTGCACGACGGTGGTCGCACCATTCGGCAGTGCGATCTCGAGCCCGCCGTCGTCGGCCCACGTGCGGGCGGTACCGGTCACGAGGGCGCCGCCGCGCTCGAAGCACACCGTGCGGCCCCAGAGCGAAGACGCGTTACGCGCGCGCGCGACAAGCTCCGCCGCGGCAGCCGCGGGACGCTGATCAAGCGCGGCGAGCTCGCTCGCGAGTGCGGCAAGAATGCGCGCGGCCATCCGTTCCGCCGAGGGCGGAACAGTGTTCCCCAGTTCGGCCACGGAGCCGGCAATGGCCGCAATCCCGGGCGCAAAACCCCCGTCCGGCGGCACGAGATTCACCCCGATTCCAACCACCGCCTCTTCCACGTGACCGCCCTGCGTGCGCGTCTCGACCAGGATTCCGCCGAGCTTCCGGCCACTGCCGTCGGGCACGAGCAGATCGTTCGGCCACTTGAGATCCGGTGCGCTCGGGCCGAAGGCGCACGCTGCACGCGTGGCGAGCCCGGCCGCGAGCGTGAGCCACGCCGCCTGCCGCGGCGTCCACGACGGCCTGAGATAGAGCGAGAGATAGAGGCCACTGCCCGCGGGCGACGACCACTCCCGCCCACCGCGGCCGCGCCCGGCGGTCTGGCGCTCCGCGCGCACGGCGAGCGCCGGCACGCCACCGAGCGGGCGCAGTTCGGCCAGGCGCGCGCGTCCCTCGGCGAACGCCACGTCGTTCGTCGACGGCACGGTGTCCAGCACGAGCACGGGCAGGAGCGCCTCCATCGGGTCAGCCAAGGCGCACGATCTCGAGCGAGAGGTCGAGCGCGGGCGCCGAGTGCGTGAGCCCGCCGACCGAAATGAAGTCGACGCCCAGTTCGGCCATCGGCCGTACCGTCTCGAGCGTCATGCCGCCGCTGACCTCGACCTGCGGACGGCGCGGGGCATCGGGCGTGGCGCGGCGGGCGTCGATGTAGGTCAGCGCGCGCGCGACCTCGCCGCGGCTCATGTTGTCCAGCAGCAGGCGGTCGACATCGGCCGCGCACGCCTCCTCCACCTCGGCGAACGTGGCGGCCTCCGCCTCGACCAGGAGCCCGGACGCAGCCTCGGCGCGAACGCGGCGCACCGCCTCCGTCAGCCCACCGGCGGCGCGGATGTGGTTGTCCTTGATGAGCACCATGTCGAACAGCCCGACGCGATGGTTCGCGCCGCCGCCGGCAAGGACCGCCGCCTTCTCCAGCCGGCGCATGCCGGGCGTGGTCTTGCGGGTGTCGAGCAGCCCGGTGCCCGTGCCCGCAAGGCGATCCACGAACGCGCGCGTCCGCGTCGCGACACCCGACAGTCGCTGCATGAAATTGAGCGCCGTGCGCTCGCCGACCAGGATCGAGTGCGCCGACCCGTTCAGGCGCACGACCTCGACGCCGGGCGTCACGACGTCGCCGTCGATGCCGAACGCCTCGAAGTGCACGGCCGGGTCGACCTCGTGGAAGACCAGCCGCGCCACGTCGATCCCCGCCAGCACCCCGTGCGCCTTGGCGACGATGACGGCCTCGGCGGCGAGCCCCGGGTCGACGCACGCCATGGTCGTGACGTCGCCGGTGCCGACGTCCTCGGCCAGCGCCATGCGCACGAGCGCGCGGGAGGCAGCAGCAGCCGCGGCGCCCGGCGTCGGCGACTTGCCCGTCGGCGCGGTCATCGCAGCTTCCGCTTGAGGCGCGGCGGGACCATGCTCTTGGGCTTTCGTTGCGCGCGGCGGACCGGGTCCTCCCCCGGGACGACGTCGACATTGGCACCACGGATCGGGCGGCCGTCGGCGAGGCGCTTCGTGCGGCTGCGGCGATCCGCCTCGACCGCCCGGCGTGCGCCTGCACCCGCACCGCCCGGCACGATCTCGTCGGAAGCCGACGCGAGCGCCCGCGCAGCCGCCCGCTGCGAGCCGACCGCGCGCGACGCCTCCTCGACGTCGATCGCACCGGCGAGCATCGCCTGCGTGGCGAGTTCCTCGAGCCGATCGCGCAGGCTCGCGGCCTTCTCGAATTCGAGCCCCCGCGCGGCGGCCAGCATCTCGCGCTCGAGCAGCGCCATCATCGCGATCGTGTCGTCATGTCGCAGGAGCGGAGCGACTGCCTCCGGTGCCACGCCAGGCATCAGGCGTGCCGCAGCCGCCGCAGTCGTGGGCCGCGCTCTACCTGGCTCGCGCCGGCCGCGGCCCACGCCGTACTTCTTCCCGGGCGCACCCGACGCGCCGGTCGGCGGCGCCTGCATGCCGTCTCCGCCGTCGGCGACGAAGCGCGCGTCGGCCACCGCGGTGATGCGCATCACATCCTCGACCGACTTGATGATCGACCTCGGCGTGATCCCGTGCTCGGTGTTGTACGCTCGCTGTGCCTCACGGCGTCGGTTGGTCTCCTCGATCGCGCGGGCCATCGAGCCCGTGATCGTGTCGGCGTACAGGATGACGTCTCCGGCGACATGGCGCGCCGCGCGGCCGGCCGTCTGGATGAGCGAGCGCTCGCTGCGCAGGAAGCCTTCCTTGTCGGCATCGAGGATGGCGACCAGCGACACCTCGGGCAGGTCCAGCCCCTCGCGCAGCAGGTTGATGCCCACCAATACGTCAAACTCGGCGAGCCGCAGTCCGCGCAGGATCTCGACGCGCTCGAGGGCCTGGATGTCCGAATGAAGGTAGCGCACCCGGACGCCCGTCTCGTGCAGGTAGTCGGTGAGGTCCTCGGCCATGCGCTTCGTCAGCGTGGTCACCAGCGTGCGCTCGTTCTTGTCCACGCGCTTCCTGATCTCGGCCAGCAGGTCGTCGACCTGGCCGGTGATCGGGCGAACGGTGATCTCGGGGTCGATGAGCCCGGTCGGCCGGATGATCTGCTCGACCACGACGCCGCCCGACTTCTCGATCTCGAAGTCCGACGGCGTGGCCGACACGTAGATCACCGGTCCGGTCATCGCCTCGAACTCGGCGAAGCGCAGCGGCCGGTTGTCGAGCGCCGACGGCAAGCGAAATCCATAGTCGATGAGCGTCTGCTTCCTCGATCGATCGCCCTCGAACATGCCTCCCACCTGCGACACGGTGACGTGCGACTCGTCGACGACCAGGAGGAACGGCTGCGGAAAGTAGTCGAGCAGGCAGCTGGGCCGCTCGCCCGGCCCGCGGCCCGACAGGTGGCGCGAGTAGTTCTCGATGCCCGGGCAGTAGCCGATGGCCCTGAGGATCTCGAGGTCGTACTCGGTGCGGTTGCGCAGGCGCTGCGCCTCGAGCAGCTTGCCCTCGCCCTCGAGCACGCCCAGGCGCTCGTCGAGCTCGCGGCGGATCCCCCCCAGGGCCGGGTCGATCTTCTTCCGCGACAGGACGAAGTGCTTCGCCGGGTAGAGCGCGAGCCGGTCCTGCCGGCGCAACACGTGGCCGTTCGTCGGATCGACGACCGAGATGCGCGTGACGACATCGTCGTCGAACTCGACGCGGACGGCGTGCTCCTCGTACGCCGGGCGGATCTCGATCACCTCGCCGCGCACGCGGAAGGTGCCGCGCGCGAAGTCGTACTCGTTGCGCGCATACTGGATCTCGATGAGCTTGCGCAGCAGCTGCTCGCGGTCGACCTTCTGCCCCGCGGACAGGTCGATCATGAGCCCACGGAACTCCTCGGGTGAGCCGAGGCCGTAGATGCACGACACCGACGCGACGATGACCACGTCCGGGCGCTCGAGCAGCATCGACGTCGCCGACAGCCGCAGCCGATCGATGTCGTCGTTGATGCTGGCGTCTTTCTCGATGAACGTATTGGTCGCCGGGACGTACGCTTCCGGTTGGTAGTAGTCATAATAGGAGACGAAGTAGCCGACGCCATTCTCGGGAAAGAACGTCTTCATCTCGCCGTACAGCTGCGCCGCCAGCGTCTTGTTGTGGGAGAGCACCAGCGTCGGCAACCCGATCTCGGCGATCACGTTCGCGATCGTGTACGTCTTGCCGGACCCCGTCACCCCGAGCAGCACCTGGTGCTGGTCGCCGCGCTTCACGCCGCGGGTCAGCGCGGCGATCGCCTCGGGCTGGTCGCCTTTGGGCTCGTACGGACGATGGATGCGGAATGGCGCGGACATGTCGGGGACGATACCACGGGTCGGGGACGGACGGCCCGGGGTGGGGAGGATGGGTGCAGGCTGTTCACATGCGCCGATTCCGAAGGATCGTGTGGACCCTGCTGGTGTCGGCAACGGTCGTGATCGGTCTGGTCTCCAGCCTGCGTGCCGAGTGGGTCTACTCCGTTCACTCTCCACCCGAGGTCCTGCTCCGGTTCCCGCTTCCCGATCCGGGCGCGGGGCACCCACCCGTGCCGGGCGAATCGAAGATCGCCCAGGTCCTCCTGGGAACGGATGGCTACGTCCGAAAGGTACGCTTCAACGGTTCCGCACCTGAGGACTCGGTCCGCCTTTCGTCTGCGCTCCGTCGCTGGGTCTTCCGTCCCGCCCGGCGGCCGGACTCGACCGGGAGTTTCCGCCCGATCGAGGTCTGGGTGGCGATCCCGATCGTGATTCGGCGAACCAGATCGGGGCGCAACGCCCCCCTGGTCACTCGTCCGGATTCGCTCCTGCGCTCGCGCCTCCTGGGCGCTTCCACGGCATCTGCGCTTCGCCTGCTCCCCCCGACTTCCGCGAACTTCGATTCGCTGCGCTCGCGGCAGGATTTCGTGGACGACAGGTTTGCCGGCAGCCTCGTCGCGGAGACGCGCGTCGTGGGCCCGAAGCGGCACGCGGCCTTGCTTCTCGCCGCGATCGACCTCGCTCTCGCCGGGGGTGCGACCGACTCGCTCGCCGCTGGGTGCCCGCCTGAACCGGACTACGCGCTGCGCTTCGCG
Source organism: Candidatus Eiseniibacteriota bacterium (assembly GCA_031413115.1). Lineage (GTDB taxonomy): Bacteria > Eisenbacteria > RBG-16-71-46 > RBG-16-71-46 > DASYSL01 > JANPEF01. The sequence continues at coordinate 11,479 of JANOEH010000239.1, forward strand.
GGAACGAATCGAACGAACGGAACCGATGTCCTCGTCAGCCTGCGCTGCGACTTCGTCCAGATCCGCTCGCCCGAGGCAACGCTCCTGGTGCCGGTGCAGCGAATGCGCGACAGGCTCGTGGCGCTCGAGGCCGCGCTGTTCAGATCCGCTCCGGACTAGAGTCGTCAGGTCGAGTCGGGCTGTGCCTCACGCCACGCTCTTTGGCCAGCCTGACTGATTGCCCAATTCACCTATCTCAGGCGAGGTGAATTGGGCGATTGCCCAGTTGACTCGTCCCGGGACGAGTTGATCGGGCAGTTTTCTTTGCGAGCCTCACCAGACACCGACTCGAGCCGTCCGAGCAAGAACGGCGCGGCCCCCGTCCCCGGGAACCGCGCCGACTGTCGCCCCGCCCGCCGAGAGGGACTACTTGCTCCGCACCGTGTAGGTCACGATCTTCTCCTCGCCCGGCGCCACCTGGACGGTGAACTCGAGCGTCGTCGCGTCCTTCTTCACGTGGTCCTGCGAGGCGGTCGTGACGCGCCAGTCGCCCCAGGCGTGCTCGATGATCTTGACCGTCACGCGCTCGGACTCCTTGCGATTGCGGATCTTGATCTCGTGCGACGTCTCGCTCTCGCGGTCGCTGATCCGGCGCGTGTCGGTCTGGCGGTACTCGCCGACGACGTCGAAGGCGTCGCCGACGGTGACGCGCACCGCCTCGTCCTTCGCCGTGTGGTCGATCCGATCCTCGCCGACGAACTCCTGCGCGCCGGACTTGTCCTCCTTGTAGACGCGGACCTTTCCCTTGGGCAGCGCCATGCCGAGGCCGGCGCCCTGCGTGTTCCTGAACTCCATCGTGACGCGCACCTTCTTCGCGTCGCGCGAGCGGTCGAACGTGTACATCTTGTCGGACTGCACGCTGGCGTTGGGGAAGAGCGACAGCTGCTTGGTCTCGCGGTCGGCGAGCGTCGTCGGGCGCGCCAGCGAGTAGAGGTGGTACTCGAAGAACGACTGCTCTTCGAACTGCGGCGCCCGCGCGGCGTCCATGCTGTAGGCGACCCCGCCCTTGGTCATCGCCTGGAACTCGTCCTGGACACGGTTG
>JANOEH010000240.1:0-4703 GCA_031413115.1 Candidatus Eiseniibacteriota bacterium
CGCAGCGAGACCACGATCCCGATCAGCGCGACCGCTCCGGCAACGACGAGGAACGTGGCGCGGAACGGCATGGCCGCGGTCAGCATGAGCACGCCACCGCCGCCCAGCGCGGTGCCCACCGCCTGTCCCGCGAACATGACGCCGTTCGCCGTCCCGCGTTCCTCGACGGGCAACACGTTGCAGGCCAGTGCGTCGATCGCGACGTCCTGCGTCGCGGCGAACGTGTTGTGCAGGATCAGGAGCCCGGTGAAGAGCGCGAGTTGCTGCGCCGGATCGACCAGCATTGCCGTGAGCAGCGTGACGACCATGAGGCCCTGCGCCAGCACGACCCAGAAGCGTCGAGGTCCCCAGCGGGACACCGTGATCGAGTCGACGATCGGGCCCACCGCCCACTTGAACGCCCACGGCAGGTAGAGCGCAGCGACGTAGGTGCCGATCTCGGCCGGGCCGAGTCCGAGGCGACGCATCTGCGTCGCCACGGCGACCACCGCGAAACCCGAGGGCAAGCCCTCGCTGGCATAGAGGAGGAAGAACGAGACGAGGCGGGCGCGACGCGTGCCGAGAGGGTCGGACGGGAGGAGGCGCATGGGCGGGCACCTTAGCACAGCCGGCGTCCGATTCTCCCGACGAGCGTCCGGCACTCCCGACAGGGCGGCGGGCACCGCGTGCAGCGCCTCGATCCGGGACTTCCCGCGAACCCACGCGAATTCGCGGGCTGGAGGGACCGCGACGCGCTGGCATGGCGCGTGCATCCCTCCCCGTGCAGGGGAGGTGGACCATGCACTCGTTCAAGTTCTGTTGGCATCGCTTCATCGCAGCCGCGCGGCGTCGACGTCGCCTTCTGCTCCGCCGGATGGGCGCGCTGGCGGCGACGTTCACCATCGTGCCGCTCGCCATCGGCGTCGATCCGGTCGATCGCGACACGTCGTTCACGACGTTCACGGTCGGCATCGGCGCGGGGTCCTACGCCGACGTGGCGCGCGGCTGCAGCGGAGAGGTGATCTCCGCGCGCAGCCGGCCGGTCGGCGACGTCGGGTTCGGCGTCGAGCACGAGATGGACAGCGCGGTGCTCGGCGTACGGGCCACGCGGCGAGGGTCCGGCATCGGCGGCGACGACGCCATCGAGTCCTGGGTGGCGAATCCCCACGCGTCGTACGAGGGGGATCGGTTCGGGATCGGCGCGGGTATCACGCTTCCGGATCAGGTCTCGGCGGGCAACTACACCGACGAGGACTTCGTCCTTCCGTTGACGGGTCACATCCGGACCGGCAATCGCGCTCGCGGCACGGACTTCCGCATCAGTTTCGGCGAGAACGTCCCGGCATATTCGCCGGGCGGCGGGGCCGAGATGACGCAGGGTTTCCGCATCTCGCGTGTCGTGCAGGGCCGCGTCGGCGTGGCGGGGCCGGTGCCGTTCGATCAGGTCGGTCTCATCGTGCGGACGAACGTTCGGGCCACCGACGCGCTCACGATCGAGCTGCGCGGTCGCCTCGGGCAGTCCGAGGGTGTCGGCGAGTCGACGATCGGCGTGGGCGTGAGCTACCGGATCGACCACCACTAGTTTCCGCCACGCGAACGGGCCCGGCGTGCATCCGCCGGGCCCGTCGTGCACCGCGGGCCGGGGCCCGCGCGTGGGGTGCTCGTCTGCGGTCGCGCGGCGTCTACCGCACCATCACCAGCTTGGCGTCGAAGCGCGTCTCGCCCACCTCGCCACGGTAGAAGTACATGCCGGGCGCCACGCGCGCGCCCGTGTCGTCGGAGCCGTCCCACGCGATCGACGCTTCACCGGCGGGACGCGCCTCGTCGACGAGCGTGCGCACCTTCTGGCCGCGCACGTTGAAGATCTCGAAGTGCACGTGGCCCGCGGTCGGCTGCGCGTAGCGGATGCGCGCGCCGCCGGTCGTGCTCGCGAACACAACGCTCGATGTCCGCGGAGCGGCATTCGCGATCGGCAGGTCGCTGCCCGCCGCAACCGCCGCAGCACCTGCGCCCGGCACGGTGAGCCCGATCGCCGCGGCGTCGAAGCCCGCTCCGTCGGTCGCGCGCGCCGCCTGCAGCGGCGTTGCGGCATGGTGATCATGCGCGAATCCCGAGTGCGACGGCGCGACGTACGGGAACGCGGCCTGGAACGAAAGCTCGTTCGCGTCGACGCCGTCGCCGAGCAGCGAATTCGGCTCGCCCGCGCCCAGCAGCACGCCGGCGACGGCGCGCAGCTCGATGTCGACCACGTCGTCGACCAGGCGGCGGCCGTTGGGGAAGCCGTCGAGCTGGCCGGCGAGCACGCCGAGGCGGTTCGGCGACAGCGACGGCGCGATCGCGGTGTTGAGGCGGATCATCTCCGAGGGGACGACGTCGGCGCGCTTGTTGAGTCCTTCGACGCCGGTGAGGAACACCGCGACGAGATCGTTGCGCGGCGCCGGCGGCACGGTGAGCCCGTACAGCAGGTTCAGGAGCCGCGCCGGCTCGGGATCGACGACGTACGAGAGGAACTGCCCGTCATCGGCGGGCTTGGACGCGTTCCAGCGATCCTTCTGCGACAGCGGCAGAACGATCTCGTTGACCAGCGGCATGCCGAGGCGCGACACCTGCTGCCACGGACCCTTCTCGTCGTCCCACGGCAACTTCTTGCCGTTGCCGCCGGCCTTGCGGCTCGCGGTCGCCCACACGCCGAGGATCGCGTTCGGGTCGGTGGTACCGGTCGGCATCGCGCCGGTCGCGGTCAGCTTCGCGATCGGTACCTGGATCGCGATCGTCTGGCAGTTGTAGCCGCCCAGGCCGTCGACGCCACCGCCGCCGTTGCCGGGCGCGCCCGGGCGAATGGTCAGCAGGTCGAACACCGCGCCCAGGTCGACGAAGAACGGATCGTCGCTCTGACCGGCGTAGATCTTGATGTCGCCGTCGAGCGTGCGTACCGCCTGTTGCATGAGCAGGGGCCAGTTCGGCGTCGACGCCGGGCCGATGTTCGACGGTGTCGTGTACAGGTCGTTGCCCAGGACGCGGCGACCGTTCGACTCCTCGCTCGTCACGTAGACCTGGTAGGTCTGCGGGCGATTCCAGTTTGTATCGGACAGCGAGTTGATCGGGCCGACGTTGTACAGGAAGGTGTTCGGGTTACGCGTAGTCGTGTTGAACCGGAAGTTGTAGACGATCTCGGCGGCCGGATCGCCGTCGTTGCTGACCTTGACCTGGTACAGCACCTCGTCGCCGAACTTGTAGAAGTTCGGGCCGCCGCCGGGCTCCTGGACGCCATTGTAGGTCGCGATCAGGGTGACCGTGCCGGGGGCATCGGGGCTGACGAAGGCATAGACGTCGAGATTGTCGGCGACGGGATCCTCGGCGATGGCGGGGGCCTCGCGGTGGCTCGAGGCGAGGGCGATCGACGGCAGGGTGGAGATGGCGCCGGCGAGCAGCAGGGCGCGGACGAACGAAAGCGGACGGAACATGAGACGACCTCCGGACGAGAGCAGCGAGAGACTGGGCTTCTGGGCCTCACCCGAGATACGGACGCCGCCCGCGATCGGATGACCGGTGGATGCTAGGATGCGGCCATGTTCGTGCTCGGCATCGAAACCTCCTGTGACGACACGGCCGCCGCCGTGGTCCACCACGGGTCGCAGCCGCCCCGGCTCGTCTCCAACGTGGTCGCCGTGCAGGACGTGCACCGCGAGTTCGGCGGCGTGGTGCCCGAGTTGGCCTCGCGCGCCCACCTCGAGCTGCTGCCGGGCGCGGTCGAGCGCGCGCTCACCGAGGCCGGGCTCGGCTTCGACGACATCGACGGCATCGCCGTGACCCGCGCGCCGGGGCTGCTCGGCGCGCTGCTCGTCGGCGTGAGCTACGCGAAGGCGCTGGCCGTCGCGCTGGAGAGGCCGTTCGTCGGCGTCAACCACATCGAGGCGCACCTGCTGGCGCCACTGCTCGAGGGTGCGACGCTCGAGTTCCCCGCGGTCGGCGCCGTGGTCTCGGGCGGGCACTCCGAGATCTTTCTCGTGCACGCGCTCGGCACGTACTCGCTGATCGGCACGACCCGCGACGACGCGATCGGCGAGGCGTTCGACAAGGCGGCGAAGCTGCTGGGACTGGGCTTTCCGGGTGGTCCGGCCGTCGACCGGCTCGCCGCGGTGGGCGACGCGGCGCGACATCCGCTGCCCCGCGGAATGAGCGGCTTCGGCGACCTCGACCTCTCGTACTCCGGTCTCAAGGCGGCGACGCGGCGGTTGATCGAGGGCCCGGCGGGTGCGGTGTTGCGCGCCGCGCCCGAGTCGGACGAGGCGGCGCAGCTGCGCGCCGACATCTGCGCGTCGTTCCAGGTCGCCGCGGTCGATCCGCTGCTGTCGAATTCAAAGCCTACATAGGATTCACCCTGAACGACAAGTGGTTCATTAAGCGGAAGTATGATTGATGCCCCCCTTTTTTGTCAATTCAAGCCTAAAATTTTTTAGAACAATTTATTTAAGTCCCTAAAAATTTACACCAAGTTTCAAATCAGACCGACTGATTTTTTGCCTACATTTGAAACATTAGCTGATTTGAAAATGGAAATTTTCGGCAACGACAGACATAAAATAATTCACGGTGACGCTTTGCAGGCATTGACAACGCTTGCGGACAACTCTATTGATTTGATTTTTGCCGACCCACCTTACAATATCGGCAAGAACTTCAACGGACACAAGGACAAGTGGGCAACCGAAGAAGATTATTTG
>JANOEH010000241.1:0-4090 GCA_031413115.1 Candidatus Eiseniibacteriota bacterium
CGGCGACATTCGGCGTGGCGACCGGCGGCGTGCCGAACGCGACGTTCGCGAGATTACCCGAGGCGAAATCGGTGGCATAAACGAAGCCGCGCGAAAGCGCGGCTTCGGAGGTGTCTACGCCGAAGGCGAGGGCTGTGGCGATTGCTGTGAACACGAAGCGACGATTCACGGGTGTCCATCCTTTCCATCGAAGCAATAACGAAGGCCGGCGAAGAGAGACCGGCCCGGCAGGGGATATCCACCGAAATCGAAGACCCGGCGGTCGGTCAGGTTGGTGCACTCCATCGTCAGTTCGAGCGGCGCCCACGCGGGCGCCACGGTCGCGCCCAGGTCGATCAGCGCACGCGCCGCGATGGGCTGCAGATTTGCGCGATCCAGGTAGTGCGCGCCGACGACGTGCATCTCGGCGAAGGGGCGTAGCGGCGCGTGCGCCGCCGCATGCGCCAGGCGTAGCGACGCCTCGTGCCCGGGGCGCCCGGGCAACTCGTTCCCGCGCCAGTACGCGACGTCACTCTCGTCCCGCGTCCATTGCCGTGTGTACGACAGGTCGACCGACAGGCCCCGGGTCCACGCCGTGCGGGCGGCGACCTCGAGACCTTCGATCCTCGCCGCCGACACGTTCTGCGCCACCGAGGTCTGCGCCGAGTTCTGGATCCAGACCAGCAGGTCGGTCGCATCCGTCCGGAACGCGACCACCTGCAGCTCGGCCCAGCGCGGGCCGCCGCCGTCGCGCGCGCCCGCGAGGTCGAGCCCGAGACCTGCATCCCGCGTGGACAACTGCTCGGGGCGTGCGTCCGGATTGCCATGCACGCCGCCGCGATGGCCGAACAGCTCTTCGAGCGTGGGCATGCGGCCCAGGCGCGAGGCGCTCGCGCGCAGCGCCAGCGTGCCGAACGCGCCGCGCAGCACGTCGGCTCGCGCGCCCAGAGTGCCGCGCGTGAAGCGCTCCGTGCGCGAGACCGCGGGCCGCGGCAACGCGCCCGGGTACGGCGACCCGGCGGGGAACGCGTCGAACGTGTTCTCGCTGCGTACCTGCGCGGTGAGACCAATGCGGCCGTCGGACGGCGACCAGCGATCCTCCGCGCCGAAGACGAGGAACTCGCGCGTGCGCGTCGGGCCCGCGCTGGGAGCGGGGATCTCGGTCCCGGGGACGTAGCGCTCGCGCCGCGCCTCGGCGACGAGCTCGAGCGCGTTGGCGGCGGGCAGCGCGACTCTCGTGAGCAGGCGGGCGCCGTCGCGCGAGGTCTGGTCGTCGGTCGCCATGCGCGAACCGGTCAGCTCGCGGGCTGGATCGTTGAAGCGGTCCCGATTGCGCACGGAATAGAAGAGCAGCGACGGGACGATCGTCGGTGGTGGAGCGGCGGCGACGGAGGCATTCCGCCGCTCGAGGCGCAGCCCCGTGACCGCGCGTTCAGTGCGCAGGTTCGCGTACAGCGCGGTGTTGCTGCCGGTGCCGGGCGTGCCCTGCGTCTTGTCGAGGCGGTCGTGCGTGAGCGACATCGCGACGGGGCCCGCGGCCGTGGCCAGGCGGCCGGTCCATGCCCGCGAGACGAACGCGTTGTTGACGCGCACGGCGTCGACGTCGTCGCCGGGCTCGGCATCGGTCCCGTTGTCGTCGCGATACGGGAAGTCGCCCTCGCTCTCCAGGTACTGCCCGACGACGGTGAGTCGCGTTGCGCCACGTGTCGCGCCGAACGCGCCGTCGGTCTTCCGCGTGTCGAACGATCCCGCGCCGACCGCCGCGCGCGCCCACAGCCGTCCGTCGTCGCGGGTGACCAGCTCGACCACGCCGCCGCCGGGCGCGTCGAACGCGAGCGGCGCGCCGCCGCGGTAGACGTCGATGCGGCCCAGCGCCTCGATCGGCAGGTCCGCGGCGTTGACCACGCCGTACTGCGCCTGGTTGAGCGGCACGCCGTCGAGATAGAACGCGACCTGCGATGAACTGCTGCCGCGGATCGACACCGCACCGAACGAGCCCAGCCCGCCGAAGCGCCGCACGTGCACGCCGACCCCCGTGGACAACAGGTCGGCGGTCGTGCGCAGGCGGCCGTGTGCCTGCGAGACGTCGTACGACCGCGCGAATCCGACAGCGGCCCGCAGGGCCGGGTCGTCGGGACGTGCGCGGACGTCGACCACCTGCTGGACCGGCAGCGTGTAGGTAACCGTATCGCGATCGGCGCGCAGCGAATCGGACGCGACGGCGGCCGCAGGGAAAGCAGCGAGGATCGCGGCCAGGGCCGCGGCGAGGAACTGCGACATGCGGAGGTCTCCCGCCTCACGGTGTCCGACGAGGTGACGCGTCGCGACGGGAGGGGGAGGCCATGGCCGGGAGAGGGCGCAACGAAAAACGCCCTCCCGGACTCACGGGGAAGGCGCGTACAGCCCAGCCTCTCTCTCGCGAAGAGTCACGGGAACGCGACCGGGCAGGTCTCCTGACTGAGGGCTCAACGCCGGTTCCGCCTTCCCGACCTTGCGGCCAGTGGCATCGTGGAATCGCGGCTCGCCCATCACAGTGACGGGATCGTGGGGGAATCGCACCCCCTTCCCTTTTCACCCCTTGCGGGGCACCCGAATCGGATGTGAAGCGACCGTAGTCTCGACGCGAGGTTCGGTCAATCGCTGATTCCCGGTCGGTGAAGCGACGAACCGGAGGGAACTGAAACGGATGCGCCAGGCCTGGATTCGACGCCCCCCCACGGGTTTCGATCCCTGCGCCGACGCATCCGAGTCGTTTGACCGAATGGTGCTGGTTACAGCTTCTCGGCGCCCGCAGCTTCGAGAATGCGCTTGGCGCTGTTCGCGCGATCGCCCTCGGCACTCACGCCGACGAGCACGCCGCCGCTGCCCATCTTCTGGTCGTACATCTTCGCTTCGTGCTCGGGAACGCCCAGGCCGATCAGGCCGCCGGTGAGACCGCCGGCCGCCGCGCCCGCGCCCAGGCCCGTGAGGGCCGCAACGATGGGGCCGGCCGCGACGAACGCCATGCCGGGGATCGCGACCGTCGCGATCGCAGCAAGGCCCATCGCGACGGCGCCGACCGCGCCGCCGATGGCGGCTCCGGTGGCGACGCCTTCGGGCGCCTTGCTTCCCTTCTCGACGTTGAACTCATGGCCGTCCTTGCCCTTCGACATGAGGACGCTGATGTCTTCCGTGCGGAACCCGTCGTCCATCAGATCCTGAACGGCACGATCCGCGCTGGTGCGCGCCGGGAAGATTCCCGTGATGAGCTTGGACATGGGTGACTCCTTCGGAGGGGTGAAACGAAATGGAGGTCCGGGTCCGCCACGCGGAGCCGGGGGGTCTGATTACTCCTCACACGGAGCAGGTTCCATGCCGCGCGCCAAGTCGTTGCGGCACAACGAGGGAGGTGCGGCGGCAAGTCGATTGGAATCGAGCGGAGGAGCGGATTGTAGATTCGACATCGCGGGGTCGGAGCGCCGGAGCCCGTCCGGACAGCGGGTGGAGCGAGGCGGTGGGCCAGGTGGGCCCATCCATCACGTTGCAATCGGCAACGACCCCGCGATTCCCCGCTTCAGGCGCGGCCGGGAGCGGCCGATACCTCCTGCGGAGGGAGCATGCCCGACGACCGCAAGAAGCCGCTCAAGCTGCCCAACACGCCGATCAACGGTTTCGGCGCGCCGCTGGAGGATTCCTCCGGCGACGCCACCGATCCTGTTGCGCCGCGCGCGGGTGGCACGGTCGCGGGCACGCCGCTGTCCGGCGGCGGGGGCGGCTTCGACCTGTTCGCCGAGGAGCAGCGCGAGCAGCAGAACCTGACGCGCCTGCGTGACCTCATGCGCGTGCTCGTGCGAGCACTCAAGGCCAAGCGCATGTATCCCGCGAACAATCCGCTCCTCCAGCGGATCCTCGGCGAGGCCACGCTCGCCATGACCGAGACGCTCGAGGCGCTCGGCGACATCAACCTCCAGGTGCAACAGTACGACCTCCTCTTCCTCGGGCAGAGCATCTACAGCAACCCGAGCAAGAAGGAGTCGATCGCCTTCCGCTTTTCCAAGGACGGCATCACCGAACTGGTCTTCCAGGAGGGGCTGCCACCCGACGAGCTCGAGGCCTTCCTCACCGTGATGGG
>JANOEH010000242.1:0-12242 GCA_031413115.1 Candidatus Eiseniibacteriota bacterium
GCCACCAGCTTGCGCGACGTCGTGCCGCGCACGATCGAGTCGTCGACCATGATGACGCGCTGGTCGCGCAGGATCGCCTCGACCGCGTTGAACTTGACGCGCACCGAGTGGTCGCGCACCGCCTGGGTCGGGTGGATGAACGTGCGGCCGACGTAGTGGTTGCGGATCAGGCCCAGTTCGTACGGGATGCCGGATCGCTCCGCATAGCCCAGGGCGATGGAGTTCGACGAGTCGGGCACCGACATGACGAGGTCGGCCTCGACCGGATGCTCCTCGGCGAGGCGGCGACCGAGACGACGGCGCACGCGATCGACCGTTTCGCCGAACACGACCGAGTCGGGCCGCGAGAAGTAGATGTGCTCGAAGATACAGCGCCGCGCCTCGCGCACCGGAAGAAGTGCCCGCGTCGCAAGCCCCTGCGCGTCGAGGCGCACCAGCTCACCGGGCGCGACCTCGCGCAGCATCGTCGCGCCGAGCAGGTCGAGCGCGCAGCTCTCCGATGCGAGCACGTGGGCGCCGGAGTCGAGGCGGCCGAGCACGAGCGGGCGCCAGCCGTGCGGATCTCGCACGGCGTACACCGCCGAGGTGGTCATCAGCACGAGCGAGTACGCGCCCTCGACCTGTCGGCAGGCAGCGGCGAGACGATCCTCGAAGGTGCCGTCGGCCTGGGCCATCAGGTGAAGGAACACCTCGGTGTCGAGGGTGGTCTGGAACAGTGAGCCTGACTCCTCGAGCCGGCGGCGCAACGAGCGCGCGTTGACCAGGTTGCCGTTGTGCGCGATCGCCACCTCGACGCCGCGAAAGCGGACGGTCAGCGGCTGCGCGTTCGTCAAGTTGAGGCCGCCCGTGGTCGAGTAGCGGTTATGGCCGATCGCCTGACGACCCGGCAGGCGGGCGAGGCGATCGGGGGTCATCACGTCGGCGACGAGCCCCAGCCCCTTCTCGATGAAGAAGCGTTCATCGTGCGCGGTCACGATCCCGGTCGACTCCTGGCCGCGGTGCTGCATCGCGTAAAGGCCGAGCTGCGCCAGTTCGCTGGCGCGATCGACGCCGTGGATCCCGAACACCGCGCACTCCTCACGCCACTCCGCCATCGCTTCCTCCCGCGGGCGCCGGTGCCCCGATCGAATCCGCCGCCGGCAGCGCCGGTCGGTCCCACGCATGGATGAACAGCCGCGCTTCCTGCGACTGCGGTTGGACGAGCAGGCCGGTGTGTCGGCGCTTGGCGAACGCCGCGGTCTCGAGCAGCGTCGGCACGTCCTCGGCGCGTTCGCCGGGCCAGGCCAGCGTCCACACCGTGCCCCGGCGCACCCTCCAGCGGCCGCCCAGCGCGTGACCGAGGGTCAGTGCGTGGGCGCGGCTGTCGTTCGCACCGCGGTCGACGGAGACGACGTGGCCGATCGACGGCCCGCTCTCGGGAGCAACGTCGTCGAGCAGCTTGCCGCGATCGCGACTCGGGTTCATGAACAGGTTCGAGGTGCGCATCCACGCCTCGAAGCGCATGCGACGTTCGGCGATCGCGGCCGCCTCGTCGGCATCGTCGCCCGACTCGATCTCCCACAGGTCGGCGCGGCTCACGCGCGCGGGCGCGTCCTGCCCCATGAGGAGCTGCAACGCGTGGCCCGCGGTCCACGCGGCGGGATCGAGTTCCAGGCGTTCGACCCACAACTGCAGGATGCGTCCGTTCACCGCACCTCCATGCGTCCTCGCATCGACACCCCGAGGTGCCACGCCAGGCCGAGAAACAATCCGTGTCCGGGGCCCGCCGCGGCGAGGCCGGCCACGTCGCCGCGGGCGTGCCGCCGCCGATCTCCCCACGGGCCGGGCAGGTCGAGCGGAACCTGCAGCAGGCGATCGGCGCGTTCCGGGTGGGGCATCAGCGCGAGCACGTTGCCGGCGGCATTGGTGACGCCGGCCGCGTCGGCCTCGGAACCGTTGGGATTGTCGGGCCACCCGACTGGCTGCCCTGCTTTTGCGGCAGCGTACGCGAATGGCACGGCTCCGCGGGCGGAAAGCTCGGGCAGGCGCCCCGGGTCGCGCGCGGTGAAGCGCCCTTCCCCATGGGCCATGGGCATCGGTACGCGCTCGCCGGGCGCGTACGCATCGGTCCACAGCGATCCGGTGCGCGCCTCGAGCGTGACCCAGCGCGAGAGATACCCGTCGCGGTCGGGCAGGCGATTGATCGCGAGTGCAAGCGCGACGCGATCCTCGCCGGGCGCGCCCCCGGGCACGAGGCCGGCCTCGACGAGGATCTGCGCGCCGTTGCAGATGCCGAGGATCGGCGTGCCACGATCGGCGGCGGCGGCGAGCACGTCGAGCCGCGGGTCCTTCGCCGCGACCGCCCCGGCGCGGACGCGATCCTGGTAGGAGAATCCTCCAGGCAGCACGTAGGCGGCAAAGCCCTCGAGTGCGGCCGGCGCTGCATCCCAGCCGACGAGCGCGGTCGACAGCCCGGCGCTGGCTAACGCGCGCACGGTCTCGTCCTCGCAGTTCATGCCGGGCAGCCGCACCACGACCACGGTCGGGGTGGCGCTGCGGATCACGCGATCACCTCCGTCGACACGGTGAATGCAGCCGCCAGGGCGGTGGACCATGCGGCGTGGAGCGGCGAGCGCTCGAGATCGACCACCTCCAGGCCGGGCGTGTGCAGCCGCCATTGCGGCGCGGTGTCGACGGTGCCCAGACGCGCGAGAGAAACGCCGAGAGCCCGGGCCCAGGCCTCGAGCGTCGGAACGGCTGCCGGATCGACCTCGAGGACGAAGCCGGGCTCCTCGGAGAACCATGCCTCGACACCGCCGGCCCTCGCCACGGTCCACGGTGCGATGTCCGCCGTGAAACCGAGCTCCCCGCCCGAGGCGAAGGACATCTCGGCCAGCGCCTGGACGACGCCGCCTTCCGACACGTCGTGCGCCGCGAGGACCCGACCCCGCGCGTGCGCGGCGACGACGAGCGCAATCTCGCCGCGCTCGCGCATCGCCTCGAATGCCGGGAGCGCGCGGCCCGCCAGCCCGTGCCGATCTGCGTAGACCGAGCCGCCGAGCGCGCCGCGCGGCGGACCGACGAGCAGCAACGCGCTGCCGGCCTCCTTGAAGCCGGGCGTCGAGTGGTGTGAGACGTCGGGGAATCGACCGAAGCAGGCGACGATCGGCGACGGCGGGATTGCTGCCCCTGCGCGGTCCTCGTTGTAGAGGCTGACGTTTCCACTGACGAAGGGCAGTGGCGGCAACGCGCCGCGCACGCGCGCCGCCCACGTCTCGACCGCCTCGTCGCGACCCAGTTCCGGCAGCGTCCCGAGGCCATGGGCGGCGGCGGCGAGGCCGGCGATCCCGCTCGTCAGCGCACCCATGACCGCCGGGTCCTCCGGCCGGCCGTAGTTGAGACAATCTGTGAGACACCACGGGTAAGCCCCGATCGCAGCGACGTTTCGCGCAGCCTCACCCACGGCAAAAGCGGCCCCCAACCCGGGGTCGAGCGCCCCCATCCTTGGGTTTCCGTCGACGCTGACCGCGAAGCCGAACGGCGCTCCCGGCACGGGCGCCAGGGCACCGGCATCGGCCTCGCCGGCGCGCACGAACGTGACGCCGCGCACCTCGGGGTCGTAGCGGCGGAAGAGCGGAGCGCGGGAACACAGTGCGGGGGATGAAAGCGCAGCGGTGATCTCGGTGGCAAGATCCGGAGCAGAGGCCTGGCCGGCTTCGTCGGCCGTTCCGGCTTCACCGTTCAACCCTGGCACGATCGCTTCGCGATCGCGGTGGACACCGGACGTGAGGAACGACACCGGGCACTCGACGACCGTCTCGTCATGCCATGTCGCGCGATAGACGCCGTCGCTGCGCGTGCGCCCGACCACCGAGGCACCCGCGCCGGGATAGATGTCCCCCAGCCGGAAGCGGTCGCGAAAGAGGGCGACGACCTCGTCGCGCACATCCCACGGCACGACCCAGCAGAATCGCTCCTGCGTCTCGGCACAGAGCAGAACCTCGGGCGACAGCGGATCGGCCACGCGGTGCGCACCGTCGAGGAACACGTCGACGCCCACGCCGCCTGCGTCGGCCAGCTCGCTGGTGACGCAGGCGATGCCGCCTGCGCCCAGGTCCTTCCAGCCGATCGCCCAGCCCGCCGCCTTCGCGCGCTCGAGTACGGCCGCGTTGGCTACGGCGAGCACGCGCTTGAGGAAGGGATCAGGCAGCTGCACCGCGCCGCGCTGGTCGGTCGAGTCATCGAGGACACCCGAGGAGAACGCCGCGCCGCCGAAGCCCGACGAGTCGGTCGGCTTGCCGACGAGCACGAATGCGAAGTCGCCGGGGCCCGGCACGCGCGAGCGCACCAGCGAACCCGCTTCGACGACACCCACGGCGACGACGTTGACCAGCACGTTGGCGTCGAACCCGGCGTCGAACACCAGGTCCCCGCCCAGGTTCGGCACGCCGAGCGCGTTGCCGTAGTCGGCGATCCCGTCGACCACGCCGGTCAGGATCTCGCGCGCGAGCAGCCCCCCGCCCCGCCGGCCCGTGCCCATGCGCAGCGCGTCGAGCACGCCGACGACTTCGGCGCCCATGCAGTAGACGTCGCGCACGATGCCGCCCACGCCGGTGGCCGCACCCTCGTAGGGCACGATCTGGCTCGGGTGATTGTGGCTCTCGTGGGCGACGACCAACAGCCAGTCGCGACCCCCATGCGTGCCGAGCGTCACCGCTCCGGCGTCCTCGCCGGGCCCGAGCACGACTTGCGGGGCTTCGGTGGGCAGGCCCTTGAGGAGGTGGCGTGTCGACTTGTACGAGCAGTGCTCGCTCCACATCGTGTTCATGATCACCAGCTCGGCCCAGCGCGGCGCGCGGCCCAGGCGCTCGACGAGAAGCTGCAGCTCGCTCGCGTCGAGGCGGATGCCCGCCGGCGCAAGTCGCGCCGCGAGCGCACGACACGACGCGTCGTCGCGAAAGTCATCGCGGTCATACGACGCCGGGGGGGCGGCGGCGGTAGTCACGCCGGCTCCACGGCGGCGCGGGCACGGTCGAACAATGCGTCGACCGAGGACAGGTAGAACTCGATATCGAAGCACGCCGCCAGTCCGTCACCCAGCTTCGCGCTTACCGCCGGCTCGGCGGCGAGCAGGGCGGCGAACGCGCCCTCCCCCCGCCACGCCTTCATCGCGCAGTCCTGCACCACGGCGTAGGCCTCCTCGCGCGCCATCCCCGCCGCGGTCAGCGCCAACAGGACGCGCTGCGAAAAGACGAGGCCGCCGCTGGCGTCGAGGTTCGCGCGCATGCGCGCCGGGTCGACGCCGAGCCCTTCGATCACCCACGCCAGGTGATCGGTCAGGTAGTCGGCGAGCAGGAATGCATCGGGCAGGATGACCCGTTCGACCGACGAGTGGCTGATGTCCCGCTCATGCCACAGCGCCACGTTCTCGAAGCCCGCACTCGCGTAGCCGCGGAACAGGCGCGCCAGCCCCGTGATGCGCTCGCACACGACCGGGTTGCGCTTGTGCGGCATTGCCGAACTGCCCTTCTGGGCGGCGCCGAACGGCTCCTCCACCTCGCGGACCTCGGTGCGCTGCAGGTGGCGGATCTCGGTCGCGATGCGCTCGAAGTTTGCCGCCAGGTGCACCAGCGCAGCGAGCAGGGCGGCGTGGCGATCGCGCGCGACGACCTGGGTCGCCACCGGCTCGGGAGCGAGTCCGAGCGCGGCGCAGAAACGCTCCTCGACCGCGAGCGGCAGGTGCGCCGCCTGCCCCACCGCACCCGACAGCTTGCCCACCGCCGTCCCGGCCAGCGCGTCGGCGAGCAGGCGGCGGGAGCGCGCGATCGCGGTCGCCCAGCTCAGCACCTTGAGCCCGAACGTCATCGGCTCGGCGTGCACGCCGTGCGTGCGGCCCACCATCACCGTGCGACGGTGCCGCTCGGCCAGCGCGAGCAACGCGGTCTCGAGGCGGTCGAGCCCGGGAGCGAGCGCGCGGCCCGCCTCGCCGATGGCCAGCGCGAGCGCCGTGTCGACCAGGTCCGACGACGTCATGCCCTGGTGGAGGTGGCGCTTCTCCGCACCGAGCGACGCGCCCACGTCGGTGAGGAACGCGATCACGTCGTGGTGGAGCGTCACTTCAAGTGCGTCGATGCGCGCCGGGTCGAACGCGGCGTCGCGCTCGATCGCCGCGGCCGTTCCCGCGGGCACGAGGCCCTCGGCCTCCTGCGCGACGAGTGCGGCGACCTCGACGGCGACCCAGCGGGCAAAGCGCGAGCGATCCGCCCAGATCGCCGTCATCGCGGGTCGGCTGTAGCGTTCGATCATGGCGTGGCCTCCGGGTGTTCGGCGAGCGTCAGCACGGCCTCGAGCGGCTGCCCGGCGCGCTCGAGCGCGAGGCGCATGCGATCCCCGACGCCGGCGCCGAAGATCGAGCGCTGCGCGTCCTCGGCGGTGTTCACGGCCTCGTCGTTGACCCGATAGATGATGTCCCCCACGCGCACCCCCGAGTCGGTGGCCGGACTCTTCGTCTCGACGCGACTGACGACCAGGCCGCCGGGCTTCGCGATGTTGAGTCGTGCGGCGAGGTACGGCGTGACGGGCTGCACCTGCAGCCCCGACCAGGCGAGGCGGATGCGACCGTACTTGTTGATTTCCGTGAGGATGCGCTTGGCGGTCCCGATGGGGATGGCGAAGCCCATGCCCAGCGAACCGCCGCCGCGGGTGAAGATGAACGTGTTGATCCCGATCACCTCACCCAGGCCGTTGACCAGCGGCCCGCCCGAATTGCCCGGATTGATCGCCGCGTCGGTCTGGATCATGTTCTTGTAGATGCCGCCCTCGGACACCCCGCCCTTGATGTCGCGCCGCGTCGCGCTCACCACGCCGACCGTGACCGACGGCGATGGATCGTTGAGCAGGAACCCGAACGGGTTGCCGATCGCAATCGCCCACTCCCCGACGATCAGGTCGGCGGAATCGCCGAGCTTCGCGACGGGAAGCCGCGCGCCCGGTGCGTCGACGCGGAGCACGGCGAGGTCGTAAACCGTGCTGGCTCCCTTGAGCGTCGCCGAGAACGTGCGTCCATCGGTCAGCGTGACACGGATCTCCTCGGCGCCGCGTACGACGTGCTCGTTGGTCAGAAGCGTCCCATCGGCGGCGACGATCACGCCCGAGCCCAGGCCCGGCACGTCCTGGCGGCTTTCGGTCTGTGGGTAGAAGCGCTCGAAGAACTCGTCGGGGAAGAACGACAGGAACGGATTCTCTCGTACCACGCTCGTGCGCGTCACCGAGATCGACACCACCGCCGGCATGACCTGCTCGGCCGCCCGCACGAGCGCATTGCGCCGGGAACGGTCGATTTCCTGGTGCACGCCGCCAGGACCCTTGATCGTGGCGGCTCCGGCTGGCGGGGTGACGATGAAGAGGACTGCAACAATAAGGATCCTGACGCTTCGCGCCAACATCATGCGACCTCCCGTCCCCAACCGTCGACCACCTCGCCCAGCGGCGCGCAGTGCGCGGGGTAGAGCACGCCCGCGAGCGTCAGGCCGTCGGGCGGCGCAGTGGGTCCGGCGAGGCGGCGATCGCACGCTGCAAGCACCTCGGTCAAGGACGCTGCATCGATCCTCCCGCGCTCGATCGCGACGGCGGTGCCGACCAGGTTTCTCACCATGTGATAGAGGAAACGGTTGGCATGCACGCGGAACATCACTCCTCGCTCCCACGGGGTGAACTCGAGAGCCCGAACGCGACACCGTCCGTGCGCCCCCGGAGTCGTCTCGGGCGATTTGCCGGCGAACGACCGGAAGTCGTGTTCGCCGATCAGCGGCGCGAACGCCGCGGTCATCGCAGCCGCATCGAGCCGGGCCCACGGCCACCAGGCGCGACCCATCCACGGCGCGCAAGGGGCATCGAGCAGCCGGTAGGTGTAGCGTCGCTCCACCGCGGAATGCCGGGCGTGGAACGAAGGAGGAACCACGGCGAGGCCGCGCACCGACACGTCCGCGGGCAGGAGGCCCGCCAGCGCCCGTGCCAGGCGCGACAGCGGCACGTCGCTCGCGGTCCGGAAGTTCGCCACCTGTCCCTCGGCGTGCACACCCGTGTCGGTGCGCCCCGCGACCGTGAGCAGCACGCGCTCGCGCAGCACGCGCGAGAGCACCGCCTCGAGCTCCTCCTGCACCGTGCGCACCCCGGGCCGCGCCTGCGACTGCCAGCCGTGATAGCGCCCCCCTTCGTACTCGATCACGAGTCGAACGTTTCTCATCCGCCCCCGAGGCCCGCCGCGAGCAGCGGCAACGCCACGCCGGCGGCGGCGAGCCCGCGGTCGCCGGCATCCCAGCGCCGGACGACCGGTGGCGTCCGGACGGCGGTGCCGAAATGGCGCGCCTCGAGCACAAACGCCAGGCGATCGGCCCGCCGCACGGCGCTCAGGACCAGTGGCACCGCGACGGCAGGCGCGGCCCACAGGCCCGGCGTGCGATCGACGCGCAGCGCGACGGTGCGCACGAGGCGATGTCCCTCGGCGGCGATGAGCGGGCCGAAGCGCAGCGCCACCATGGCCAGCACCGCGAGCGCGTCGCCGCGGCGACCAAGCCAGCGCAGCGGGCCCGCGGCCAGGCTGTCGAGCGCGCTCCCGGCGCGCGTCGTCGCGGCCAGCCCGCCGAACGCCAGCGCGGTCACGACCAGGCGGGCTGCCGTCCAGGCACCGACCCGCAGGCCCTCGCCCCACGTGCCGACGCCGCCCAGGGGTCCGCGCGTCGACAGTGCGGCGGCCGCGAGGTTGACGGCGAGCGCCAGGATCCCGAGGACCAGCGCGGGGCCGACCATGCGGCGCAAGGCGTCGGCGCGTCCGGCGGCGAGCGTGCCGCCGGCGGCCAGCAGCGCCAGCCCGGTGAGCAGCCAGGGTTGTTGAGCCGCCGCCGCGGCGATCGCGAGGCCCAGCGCCCAGACGACGCGCGCGCCGAAGGCCCGCTCGCCGCTCACGAAGCCGTGGCGACGCCGGTGCGGCGCGCCAGCGCCTCGGCGATCTGCACCGCATTGAGCGCGGCGCCCTTGCGCAGGTTGTCGCAGGCGATGAACAGGAGCAGGCCGCGCTCGTGCGACGGATCGCGTCGGATGCGGCCGACCATCGCCTCGTCGCGGCCGGCGGCGAGCAGCGGCGTCGGGTAGCGATCGAGCAGCGGCTCGTCGACCACGACAATGCCGGGCGCGCGGGCGAGGATGGCTCGCGCCTCGGCCGGATCCGGCCGGCGCGCGAACTCGAGGGCCACCGCCTCGGAGTGCGCCACGCGCACGGGGACGCGCACCGTCGTTGCGGCAAGGCGCAGGTCGGGCAGCCCGAGGATCTTCCGCGACTCCCACACCAGTTTCATCTCCTCGCGGCACGATCCGTCGGGCAGCGCATCGTCGACGTGCGGCAGCACGTTGAAGGCGATCGGGTGCGGGTAGATGCGCGCCTCGGCGGGCCGGGCGGCGCGGTCGGCATCGACCTGCGCATCGAGCTCGTCGAGGGCCTCGGCACCGGTGCCCGAGACGGACTGGTAGGTCGAGACGATCACGCGCACGAGCCCGTATGCCGCATGCAGCGGGGCCAGCGCGAGCACGAGCTGAATCGTCGAGCAGTTCGGATTGGCGATCAGTCCGCGATGGCCGGAGAGCGCCTCCGGATTCACTTCGGGGACGACCAGCGGCACGTCGTCGTCGAGGCGGAACGCCTGTGAGTTGTCGATCACGGTCGCGCCCGCGGCGCGGGCGATCGGGGCCCACGCCCGGGCCGTGTCGGCGCCCGCCGAGAACAGCGCAAGGTCGATGTCGCGGAACGCGTCGGGAAACGCCTCGCGGACCTCGAGGGAGGCGCCGCGAAACGGAATGCGACGTCCGGCCGAGCGTTGCGTGGACAGCAGGACGAGTTCGGCGAGCGGGTAGGCGCGCGCTTCGAGCACGCGCACCATCGTGCCCCCGACGGCTCCGGTGGCTCCCAGAATGGCGACACGTTGGGTCAACGGGGTCTCCGGCGGAACGGGGCTCGGGCGGGCGTCGTCCGCAGTGTATCCGCCGATCCCGACGCGGTCAACGGAGGCCGCGCCAATGCGGCGGCGACGAGGGCGCCGAGGGCCAGCAGCGCAATGACCGGACCGAGGACGTCGCCGGTGCGCGTGAAGGGTGTGCGGTCGCGCGGCCGCCCGGCCAGCGGCGCCACCACGACGTGATCGGCAAACACGGGTCCGGGATCGACCACGCGCCCGTAGGGATCGACGAAGAACGACAGCCCGGTGTTCGCCACCCGGGCCATCGGCACGCCCAGCTCGACCGCGCGGAAGACCGCCATCGCGGCGTGTTGCTGCAGCGCGGCGCTCTCGCCGAACCACTCGTCGTTCGTGATGTTGACCAGCCAGGTCGCCCCGCGCAGGACCTGCTGGCGCGCGGGATCGGTGAAGATCGCCTCGAAACAGACGAGCACACCGGCCGGCCCCAGCGGCGTCGGCAGCGGCGCGGGGTCGGTGCCGGCGGTCCACTCGGCCTGGCCCATGTCGAACTTGCCGAGGACCGGCAGCAGCGACTGGAACGGCATGCGCTCGCCGAACGGCACGAGGTGGATCTTTGCGTACTGCGACCCCAGGCCGGTCCCCGGCCAGAACACTCCGGCCGCGTTCCACGAGCGGTAGCGCGTGGCGTCGATGAACTGGTAGTCGGGATACCCCGCGAGCACCGCGACGCCCGTGGAGTCCACCCAGTCCTGGAGTCGCACGCGGCGCACCAGGTTCTGCCGCAGGTAGCTGCCGGTCGAGGTCTCGGGCCACAGGATGAAGCGGGCACCGCGATCGACCGCGGTCTGCGACAGGAGCAGGAACTTGCCGAGCACCTGCTCCTCGGCCTTGCCGCTCCACTTGACCGCGCCCGGGACGTTTCCCTGGACCAGCGCCACCGGCGGGCCCGTGCGTTCGATGGGAGGAATGCCGGGCCCGAGCACGACGAACGGTGCGATGACGACGAGCGCGAGCGCACCGAGCGTGAGTCGAAGTTCACGCCCGACACCCGACCGCCGTGCCGCAAGCACTGCCAGGACCAACCCGTTGACCAGCGCCACCCACGCGCCCACGGCGCTCACGCCGCCGAGGGATGCCAGTTGCAGCACCGGGAGCACGCCGAACTGGCTGTAGCCCAGATGGAGCCACGGAAAGCCCAGTTCGCCCTGCGCGCGCAGCCACTCGGCGGCCAGCCAGAACAGCGGCCACCCCAGGGCGACCGGAAGGCCCAGTCGTCGTCGCGCGAACGCCGAAGCCGCCCCGGCCAGCGCGGGATAGAGCGCGAGGTACAGGGCCGCCACGACCCACGACGGGTACATGATCCACGCGACGGTGACGGCGACCTTGGAGAGAAGCGCGATCCAGTGCAGGCCGGCGAGGAAGAACACGAAGCCCGTCGCGTAGCCGAAACGAAAACCCTGGCCGGTGGTGCGCGACGCACCGTTCACGTCGCCGGCGAGCCACAGACCGCCGGGCACGAGGCCGATCCACGCCAGTGGGGCGAGGCCCGCAGGCGGAAAGGCGAGCCCCAGTGCGGCGCCGCCGGCCAGCACCGCGATCCAGGCGCCGTGGCGCCGCGAGCCCGGCGTCGTCACGCGGAGGTGAGGCGGACCTCGCGGCCCTGCTCGGCCGAGCGGTAGATCGCGTCGATGATCCGCATGACCTCGAGCACCTCGCGCGCCGTCGCGATCGCGGGCGCGGCCTGGCCCTTGCGCACCGAGTCGGCAAAGGACTCGATCTGGGCCTCGATCGACTGCTTGTAGACATTGCGCGGCGAGTCCACCGTCGGCGTCACGTTGACCAGGCTCCCGTGCATCCCCTTGTGGATGCGCAGCGGGTTCCACAGCGCCGCACCGCTCTGCCCGAACAGGTTCACGTAGGCGAAGTCCTTCTCCATGAGCAGGCCCCAGGTGACCTCGAGATTGAGCACGCAGCCGCCGGCGAGGCGCACCAGGGCCACGACCGAATCCTCGACCTCGGCCTTGCCGGCGCGATGCGCCGAGGCCGACACCGACTCCACCTTGGGATGACCGAGGATGTGCAGCGTGAGGTCAAGCATCTGGACCCCGAGGTCGAGCAGTACGCCGCCCCCGGAGACCTGCTTCTGCTGGCGCCACTCTGCGGTCCGCCAGTCGGTGCGCTGGCGCAGCCAGCCGGATTTGGCGTAGAAGACATCACCCAGCTCGCCGCGGTCGACGAACTTCTTGAGGATGCGCGTGTCCTCGCGGAAGCGATGCGCCAGCGCGCAGGCGAGCA
>JANOEH010000243.1:0-4117 GCA_031413115.1 Candidatus Eiseniibacteriota bacterium
GTTCGCACCAACGGCGACCATCGGCAGTTTCACCACCCGACCAAACCGGGGACAGTGACGGTGGCCGGGAAGCTCTCCGACGACATTCCGCCGGGGACTCTCAACAGCATCCTGCGGTGCTCCCGAGCGCAGCATCAGCAACTGGCGCGAACGTCGCCCTGCCCCCGTCGCGATTTCTGCGAGCGCGCCTGCCGCCACGGCGGTTGCGCACGCCGCCGCGGAATACGCCGCCGCCGATGCCGGCGAGGCGCTGCGCGCCAGGCGGACGCGCCTCGTCGCGGTCGCCGCCGTCGTCGCGGCCATCGCGATCGGCGCCGTCGTCGTCTATTCGACGGGGCTCGGGAACTTCCTCGCAGGCAAGCGCGACACCGCGCCGCCGGCGGCGACATCCGCGGCCGCCCCGGACGACGCGCGAGGCGCCAGCGGATCGGTCGCCGCGGCGACCCCGACGACACCGGCGGCCGAGGTCGCGACCAAGCCCGGCCCTGCCTTCGGGATCCAGGTCGCATCGTTCCGCACCGCAGGCCGCGCCACCCGCGTGCTCCACGACTACGAGAAGACGACCGGTCTTCCGGGCGAAGTGCTCACTTCCGCCGGAGACGGCGACGATCCGTGGTACCGCATCGTGCTCGGGCGATTCGCCAGCGAGTCCGCAGCGCGCACGCGCGGCGACCAGCTGCTGACCAACGGCATGATCGCCGAGGCAATCGTCATTCCGTACACGCCCCGCCAGGACTGAACACACCCGGGAGCCCGAGCGCGAGTTGCTCCCCCGGCGCCACTTCGGGCACCGGTGCGAGGCGGATGGTGCGGCGATCGCCGATTCCGTGCCGACGCGACAGCTCCTTCACCGTCGCGCGAATCCCTTCATCCACCACTCTCGGCAGGGAAGCGCCGTGTCGATCCCCACCGCGACGAGCGTGAGGCGATAGCGACTCTCGGCCGGCTGGTAGGGATCGGTCGCCGCGCCGATCGCGACCACTTCGCGGCGCCACGAGCGACGGGCCAGTTCGGCGCGCAGCACGGCGACGAAGTTCGACTTCACCCGCACGCTCGTTCCGTAACGCTCGTCCGCGGGGCGATCGGCGCGCCGCTCGAACGCGCGCACGTAGCAGAACGCGCAGCGATGCGAGCAACCGGTGTACGGATTGAGCGACCACGCGAACGGCATGCCCGTGACGCGATTGAGCGCCGGGGTGCAGGGGGGACTCGCGATAGCGGATGTGCGGCATGGCGGCCTGCGGAATATCGCGCCGCGCGAACCGGGTGGGTCCGGCAGACTCGCACGAAGCAGGGCCTTGGTTGACAGGCCCCCGCCCAGCTGGCTAAGGTGCGGACGTCGCGGCCGTTTCGCGGGCCGCCGCCGTCGCCGCGACCCCCGCCTTTGCGTCCCCATCGTCTAGTGGCCCAGGACACCGCCCTTTCACGGCGGCGACGCGGGTTCGACTCCCGCTGGGGACGCCATTCCTGCATCGACGCCCATGGTGTTTCGATCACCCCGGATCCCGGCTCTCGGCCGCTGGGTGGAACCGAATCGCCTGTCCGACCTCCAGTCGACCGATGCGCGTATCGGTGCCGTAGACTCCCGCGTTGTTCTCGTTCGCCCGAACGACCGCCTTGAGCACTGCCGGAGCCGACTTCGCGGAATCAGGATCGAGGTTCACCATCGAACAGCGCACGTCGCGCTGCGTGACGGCGATCGCCGGAGCGTCGTTCTCCTCGCCGAAGGTGAGCCCGCCGCCCACCCACTCATTCTCCTGGAACGGAGTTGCTCGCAGCAGGTGAACCACCACGTTCGGGCGAAAGCGCCGCACGTCCGCGCTCCCCCCCGACAGCCGTCCGATTTCGCGGACCGTGTCGGTGGCGATCACCGAGATGCTCGACTCGTCGAAGATGCCCTGGTCCAACTGCATCATCTGTACGGGTGCCCCGTAGAGTCGTCCGACCTCCGCGGCCAGTTCCTCCCCGAAGACCGGCATCTCCTCGCCGTCCGGCGTGCGAACATGCGTCGGGAGTTCACCCGGAGCAGCGCCATCGTGCCGGTGCGGAGCGAAGCGGAGCAGGTCGGGAAACCTGCCCGCGTTGAGCCACGGGAATCCGCCGCGCTCCTCCATCCGCCGGAAGGCCAGGCGACGGTCCCCGTTGATGCCGTGCCATCCCACGTCGGCGACCTCGAGAGGTTCGCCGCGCATGGACTTCACGGGATACCGGAAGATCGCTTCGACGTGTCCGATTTCCACAGGCATGTTCATGCGAACCCTCCTGACCGATCCACCATCGGGTTCGACGAGCGGACTGTACGCGAGCCCGCCCTCCCGCGAAATGCCCCACCGCACGGCCGGCCGTGGTATCGTTCACGCCCTGTCGTCCATTGGTCCACACCTTCGTGCCCCCCTCCTCGAGAGGCCCCCATGTACGCACGCTTCGCCGCGCCGCGATCCTCGGCCGTGTTCGCCTTGCTCCTGTTCGCCACCACGCTGGGATCCGCCTCGATCGCTGCAGCGCAGGCCTGCGGCCCGGCCGCATGCGGCACGGGCTTCCAGTACATCGACTTCGAGTCGTTGGCACCCGGGACCGCGGTCGAGGGCCCGGCGGCAATCCACCCCGACCTGACGATCACGAGCGTGGCCTGGCCGTTCGGTCCGACCTGCCCGCTGGGCAGCACCGCCGTCATCGAGGAGGGCAACCTCTTCCCGTTCGTCTCCTACGGAACGGCCAGCGCCGTGCAGAACGGCTGCCTCAACGGAGTCCGCGGGTTCGGCGACGACACGGGGTGCGTGCTCGACTACGACTTCGCGTTTCCGGCCGTGGCGGGCGTCTCCTGCTTCTCGATCCGCATGCTCGACTTCGGCGACCTCTTCCCGTTCGCCAACCCGACGCACGTCGTCACACTGACCGCCTACGACGCGGCGAGCACGGTGCTCGACACCGACGTCCTCACGATGAGCGGTGCGGTCGACCTGGTGGGTGGAGATGCGTGCGTTTCGCAGGCCGGCGCCCCCGGCAATTATCGCCTCGTGGTCTCCGGACCCGGCATCGTCCTGGTGACCCTGCGCTTCAACGACTCGCCGGACCCCAACGTCGGCTTCGACGACATCACGTTCTGCGAGGCGGGCGCCCCGACCCCGGCGCTGCCCGGATCGTGGGGCGGGGTGAAGGCGCAGTATCGTTGAGCAGACGGGCACACCGATCCGGTGTATGATGATGGTCGATCCGCACCCCGCGCCATCCCCGGCGTGCCGTCCGGCTGCCCTCGACGTGGTCTCGTTCCATGTGCCATTCGTTTTCCATGCCATGCTGCGCGACGACGCTCGCCGTCGTCGCACTCGCCTGCCTTGCCGTCGCACCCGCTGCCATCGCGCAGCCGTTCACCCGCGTCGTCGATCCCGCGATCGACGCGTTCATCCAGTCGTGCAGCAGCGCGAGCTGGATCGACGCCGACGGCGACGGCGATCTCGACCTGTTCGTCACCACGTGGTCGGCGGCCACGCCGAGCGTCCTGTTCCGCAATGACGGTATCGTCGGCTTCGTCCGGGACGCGGGCTTCGGCCTGGAGACCGTGACCGGCGAGTCCTTCGGCGGCGGCTGGGCCGACGTCGACGGCGACGGCCGCCCCGAGCCGTTCGTCTCGCAGCTCTTCGCCGCCGGCGGCGTCCTGTTCCAGTCGTCCGGCGGCACCTTCGTCGCGCGGCCCGACCTCGTCGTCACCGGCGTCGCGGTGAAGGGCCAGGGCGCCTGGGGCGACTTCGACGCGGACGGCGATCCCGACCTGGTGATCGCCTGCCTGGTCGGCACCGGCGGCATCACGACGGCGAACCGCCTCTTCGTCAACGACGGCGGATTCGCCTTCACCGAGCGCGAGACCACGACGCTGGCCTCGGTCACGGACACCCACCACACCGCGACCTGGTGCGACTACGACGACGACGGCGACGTCGACCTGTTCTTCGCCGCCGGCGGCGTGGGGACGGGAAAGCGCGACCGCGCGTGGCGCAACATGCGGGTCGAGAGCGGCACCGCGTTCTTCACGCCGATCACGACGGGCACGCTGGTCACCGACTTCCACGACTCGCAGTTGATCAGCTGGGCCGACGTCGACAACGACGGCGACCGCGAC
>JANOEH010000244.1:0-18260 GCA_031413115.1 Candidatus Eiseniibacteriota bacterium
CCGCAGACGCTCGGCGGTCACCCGGGTGTACGGCTGCAACGTGTCGCTCTCGGCCGGGACCGTGAGCTGGTAGGCGATGTGCACGCGGTCCTTGATCCTCCGCGCGCCGAGGAGCGCGAACTGGGCGCGCCCCATCATCACGATGCTCTCCGGATCCTTGACGCTCGCGTACGTCATGACCGCGTGGAACAGGTCGGCCGTCTTCTGCGCCCGGACCGAGTCCATGGTGCCGACGCCGAACAGCATTTGCGTCGCCTCGGCCCGCTTGGCCGGGTCCGGCGCGATCGACGCGATCATCGGCGGAATGCCGGCGAGAAACGACTCGCGCTCGACATGGTGCGCCGCCGCCCGCCAGTCGCGCTTCTGGATGTCCGCCAGGTAATCGAGCAGCACCGCCCGGACCTCGGCGTCCTCCTCGGCAGTCAGCTCGCCGCCCTTGGTGAAGCGGACCGGGACCTTGTCGTCGTCCTCGGTCGCCGCCGGGGCGGCCCGGCCCCCGGGCGCCAGGGCGAGCACAAGGGCGAGCGCGAGGCCCGCCGGAATCCATCGGCGCACGATGTCTCCTCGGTGTCGGATCAGACGATGCGGAACAGGTCGACGAGCGCGCAGCGACGGCGCCGCGTGAACGTACGGGCGGTCGTCATGCCCTCGCCCGTCGGGCTCGCGATGGTGAAGCTGGTCGGACCCTCGCCGCCCATCCCCAGGCCCGCGAAGTGCGGCCCGTTCTTGACGAAGATCGAGCAGTCCATCATGCGCGCCATCTTCGACAGGCGATCGACGTTGCGCGAGTGGATGCTCGCCGTGTGACGGAAGCCGTGCTCGGCGAGCACCGCCCAGTCCATGCCCTCGTCGGCCGTGCGCACGCGGGCGACCGGCAGGACGGGCATGAGCAGCTCGGTCCACACGAACGGGTGATCCGGCGGCGTCTCGACGACGATGAGCCGGACGTCGGGACCGACGCTGACGCCGATCTCCTTGAGGATGACGGCCGCGTCCTTGCCGATGAACTTCCGGTTCGTCACGCCGTGTTTCCGCGCCCCGCGGTTCTCGGACAGGATCGCCTTCTCGAGCTGCGCCAGGCGCCACGGCTCGAGCACGTACGCCCCGTTCGCCGCCATCGCCTTGAGCAGGGTGTCGGCCGCCGCGTCGACGACGAACACCTCTTTCTCGTCGGTGCAGATCACGTTGTTGTCCAGCGACGCGCCGGCGACGATGTCGGCCCCCGCCCGCGCCAGGTCGGCCGTCTCGTCGACGACGACCGGCGGGTTGCCGGGCCCGCCGGCGATCACCTTCTTCTTCGACGCCATCGCGGCCTGGACGACGCCGGGCCCGCCGGTGACGACCAGGATGCGCGTCCTGGGGTGCGCCATCATCGCCTGCGCCGACTCGATCGTCGGCTCGGCGACCGTCGTGATGATGTCGTCCGGCCCGCCCGCCTCGACCATCGCCTCGCAGATCAACGAGACGGCCATCTGGCTCACCCGCTTGGCCGAGGGGTGCGCGGCGAAGACGACCGCGTTCCCGCCGGCGATCATGCCGATCCCGTTGTTGATCACCGTCTCGCTCGGATTGGTCGACGGGCCGGCCGCGCCGATCACGCCGTACGGCGCATGCTCGGTGAGCGTGAGGCCGTGGTCGCCGGTGATCACCTCGGGGCGCAGGTCCTCGAGCCCGGGCGTTTTGTCGATGACCAGCGTGTTCTTCTTCATCTTGTCGTCGACGCGGCCCATGCCGGTCTCGGCCACGGCCAACTCGGCGAGCAGGCGGACGTTCGCCCGCAGCTTGGCGCGGATGTGCCCGATCGCGCGGTCCCGCAGCGTCACCGGCCAGGCGACCATCGCGCGGTGCGCCGCCTCGGCCGAGCGGACCGCCTGGTCGAGGTTGGCGTGGACGCCGCGCGGCGAGCGCGGACCCTCGTTGGCGCGCTTGGCCGGGTCGGGCAGCGGGGCCTGGTTTTCAAGCGTCGCCCGGCGCGCCCCCTCGGCACTCTCGTGGGCGCGCTCGGCGGCGACGACGGTCGAGCGGTCGACGCCCGGGGCGCGGCTGTCGAGCTCGCGGGTCACCTGTTCGACGATGGAGCGGATCTGGTCGGGATGGAGGTCCATGGCCTGCCGAGGCTACCGGGCCGGGCGCGGACTGGCAAGGCCCGCGCCCGGCGCCCCCGCTAGAACCAGTCCGGCCAGTGGATCTCCGGCCAGGACCAGAACCAGCAGGACTTCCACACCAGGAACGACACGCAGGCATAGCCCTCGCCCGGTGGGAGCAGCCGGTCCGTCGCATCGCTCGGGAAGTCGAGTTCGATGTCGATGAAGTGGGTGATGGCCGCCTGGTCGCCGCTCTGCCGGGCGGCGATCGCCTCGGCGCGGACGCCGAACGCGGGTTCCTTCCCGGCGTGGAAGTCGAAGGCCATCGCACCGCCGCGCAGCGGGCGCAGGCGGACGACCCACACCCCCGCCGGCAGCGCCGTGCGCGACACGGGGTCGATCAAGGGGATGGTGTTCGCGAGGATGCCCACGGCCGGCGCCTCCTTGCGGACCCGCTCGACGGTCATCGGCTTCTTGTGCCGGATCCCGGCATGGACGATCAGCCCGCCGCCCACGACCGTCGAGATCGCCGTCGAGAAGTCGACCCGGCGCAGCCCCTTCGGCCCGAGCAGCGGCCCGAGTCTCTCCCGGGTCAGTCGTTCGAACTCCCTCATCGTCCCGGACTGCGCGGCGGCGAGCGCCGCCGTTCCCGGACCGGATCTTCCCTTTGCGACGGGCATGGATGTCCTCCCCTGGCCGACCTTCCGGCCCGCGGGCGCGGACCTCATCCGCCTTACGGCGCAAGGCGCCCGGGCGAACGGAGTCGAGTCGGTCGGGGGGAACCGCGCGGCGCCGCCCGGGTACGGCAAGCGACGACCGGGCCCTCCAGGGAGTCCCATGCACCGACGACCGATTCGATCCGCGCCCCCCGCCGTCCTCGCCCTCGTCGCCTGCGCGGCGTTCGGCCTCGCCCCCGCCGCGCCCGCCGCGGCGCAAGCCTCCTGCGCATCCGGCGACCCCGACATCCCCGCGATGGGCGTCGTCCGCCGCGACCTCGACCGCATCCTCACCGCGCCGACGCTCCGCCTGTGGCTCGTCGGCAGCGCCACGGCGCTGGCCGCCCATGGCGAGGAGAACCCCGACCGCGCCGAACAGGCCCTCGACCACAGGCTGATCGACGGGCCGGCCGACATCGGCAACGAGTACGGCAGCGGCGTGGTCCTCGGCGGGTTGTCGCTGCTCGCTTTAGGCGCCGGACAGCTCTCCGGGGACGCGAACCTGCGCTCGACCGGCTCGGAGATGGCGCGCTCCCTCGCCTACACGAGCGTCGTGGTCAGCGCGCTCAAGCGCGGCGTCAACCGGACCCGGCCCGACGGCGCGAGGTACTCGTTCCCCTCGGGGCACACGGCGGTCGCGTTCGCGATGGCGCCGATCCTCGCCCGGCGCTACGGCCGCGCCGCCGCGATCCCGGCCTACGCGCTCGCCGTCGCCACCGGCCTGGGCCGCATGGAGGAGCGTCGGCACTACCTCTCCGACGTGCTCGTCGGCGCGGCGATCGGCCTGTCGATCGGGCGCGCCGTGGCGGGGCCCAACGAGAACGCCGCCACGCCCCGATTCCTCGTGGGGCCCGGCGGCGCGCAGGTGGCGGTGAACTTCTAGCCCTCGAGCAACTCCTTCAATTTCGGCAACGCCCGCAGCATCGCCGCCTCCCCCTCGGCGACCATCGCCGGCGCCCGCGTCAGGTCCGACGGCGAGCGCGGCCCCCGCAGCGGCGCCAGGCACAGGTCGCACGCCGCCGCCCCCGCCTCGTTCGACGCCTTGGCCATCAGGTCCATCGTGCCCAGGGCGATGTCGAAGAAGCCCGAGAAGCGCCGCTTCTCGTCGAACACCGACAGAACGCTGACCCCGAGCACGACGTCCGCCCCCATCTGGCGCGCCAGGTCGGACGGCAGGTTGTTCGACAGCCCGCCGTCGACCAGCACCATGTCGCCGTGCATCACCGGGGAGAACACGATCGGGATCGCCGCGCTGGCCGCGACCGCGGGCGCGACGCGGCCGCTGCGGAAGATCACCGAGTTCGCGGTCCGAAAGTCGGTGGCGACGACGGCGAGCGGCAGCTTCAGCTCCTCGAAGCGCACGTCGCCCAGCGACTCGATGAGGAACTTCTCGAGCTCGCCCGTGTGGAAGAAGCCCATCTTGGGGATGCCGAGCATGCGCAGCGAGCGCCAGCGCAGGCGCTGGGCGAACGCGAGCTGCTTCTGGGGCGGCACGCCGGCCGCGTGGAACGCGCCGACGATCGCGCCGCTCGAGGTGCCGGCGATGCAATGGATGGGGATCCCGTTCTGCTCCAGCACGCGCAGCACGCCGGTGTGCGCCGCGCCGCGCGCCCCGCCGCCCGAGAGGGCGACGCCGAGCTTCTTCACAGCGCCCGGTGGCGTCCGCCGTCGACCAGCAGCACCTGCCCGGTCACGTACGCCGCCTGGTCCGAGCACAGGAACGCGACCGTCGCGCCGACGTCCTCGGGCTCGCCCAGGCGCCCCGCCGGGATCTCGGTGGCCCAGCGCTCGAACACGCGCGCCATGCCGGCCTCCCCCGCCGTGGCGTCGGCCGAGCCGTGCGCCGCCTCGATCAGGCGCTCGGTCTTGATCAGGCCGGGGGCGACGATGTTCACGGTGATGCCGTCCTTGGCATGCCGCTCGGCGAGCATCTTGGCGACGCCGCGCAGCCCGGGCCGCAGCCCACTCGAGATCGCCAGGTTCGCGATCGGCGCGACCATCGAGCCCGAGCCGATGAGCACGATGCGGCCCCCCCGCCCCGGCCCGCGCTTCATCGCGGCGATCGCGGCCCGGCACAGGCGGACGGTGGTCAGAAAGGTGAGTTCGAAACCGCGGCGCCAGTCGTCATCGCTGATCTCGTCGACATTGCCGGGCTTGGGCCCGCCGGCATTGGCGACCAGGACATCGAGGCGCCCGAACTTCTTCACCGCCTCGGCGACCGCCGCCTCGCAGGCATCGGCCTCGGCCAGGTCGGCGGCGAACGGGTGGCTGTCCACGCGGTGGGCCTTGGTGATCGCGGCGGCCGCGGCTTTGAGCGGCTCGGGCCCGCGGGCGACGAGGACGGTCTTCGCCCCCTCGGCCGCCAGCGCGTCGGCGCAGGCGTACCCCAGGCCGCGGCTTGCGCCCCCCACCAGTGCCACCTTCGATCCGAGTCCGAGATCCATGCGCCTCCCTGCGACGTGCAGCCGTCCCCCGGCCCGCGGCTCCATGCGGCGGGCCCGCCCCCTTGCGAATGTCGGCAGGTGGTGCGGCGGGCGTGAGCGGATCGGACGCCGATGGCGGTCGTCCGGACCGGCGGCATTGTGGCACCGGGCCGACCGACGGCGCAATGCAGGGCCCGCAGCGCCCCTTCGCCCGATCCTGCACGCGTGTTAGCCTTCCCTGCGGAGCAAGCGCGGAGCACGTTCGGGGGGGAGCGATGGACTGGAAGGGACAAATCGTCGTCGACCCGCAGATCCTCCAGGGCAAGCCCGTGGTCCGAGGCACGCGCCTCGGCGTGGACTTCATCCTCGGGCTCTATGCGGCCGGTTGGACCGACGCCCAGGTCATCGAGAGCTATCCCCAGCTCTCCTCCGAATCGATCCGGGCGGCGTTCGCCTATGCCGCCGAAGTCCTTGGAGCAGAAGGAACTGGCGCCCCCCGTCGCCGGGCGGTCTAGTGCGGATTCTCGCCGACGAGAATTTTCCTGCGCCGAGCATCCGAACCCTTCGCACCGAAGGCCATGACGTCCTCGCGGTGGCAGACGTCATGCCGGGTGCCACCGACCTCGAGATCCTGGCGCGAGCGACCGTCGAGAATCGAGTCCTGGTCACTTTTGATCGCGATTTTGGGGAGCTCGCGATTCGGCTGGGAGTCGCCGCGCCGGCGGGAGTCGTCCTGCTCCGAATCAACCCTGGGAACCCGACCGAGCCTGGAATCCTGCTGCGGGAGTTGTTCGCCCATCCTTCTCTCGTCCTCCACGCCAGGCTGACCACGCTCACGCGGGGGCACTACCGACAGCGCTCTGGGCCCGACGAAGTCAAGGAGTCGGCTGCGCAATCCCTTGCGCTGCAATCGATTGCGTCATGAATGAGGCTCCGCGGACGGGTTGGTAGAGTTGATCAACAACGTATCAACAACGTTTGAATAGCGTTTGAATTCACTTTTTGTACCCCGTGGACCCCTTGCGGGCCCCTCGCCCCTTGACCGTCCCGGGCAGGCTGCCGACAATCCCCTCGAAATCAAGTCGCGAGACCCGCCGCGCCACGGCGCCGGCCGCCCCGCGCACGCCCCCGAAGACCTCGGGGTCGTCGTCACCCCGCTCACGAGGAGTTGGGTCTTGGCCCAGAACGAAGTCTTCGACGTCGCGATTCTCGGCTCCGGTCCCGGCGGCTACGTCGCCGCGATCCGCGCCGGCCAGCTCGGTCTCAAGACCGCGATCATCGAGAAGGATCCCTTCTTCGGCGGTACCTGCCTCCATCGTGGCTGCATCCCGACGAAGGCGCTGCTCCACACCGCCGACCTGCTCGACGAGTTCAAGCACGCGAAGACGCACGGCGTCATCGTCACGGACGTGAAGCTCGACGTCACCGCCGCCCAGGCGCGCAAGGACAAGGTGGTGAATCAGCTCGCCACCGGCGTGAAGGGCCTGCTCAAGAAGAACAAGGTGACGACCTTCCAGGGCTTCGGTGTGCTCGCCTCGGCGAACAAGATCGCGCTCAAGGATGACGCCGGCAAGGTGACGGGGGAGGTGCAGGCCAAGAACATCATCCTCGCCACCGGCTCCGAGTGCCGCGACATCCCGTCGATGCCGGTCGACCACAAGGTCGTGCTCAACTCCGACGACATCCTCAAGCTGCCGGCCGTGCCCAAGTCGCTGCTCGTCATCGGCGCCGGCGCCGTGGGCTCCGAGTTCGCGTCGGTGTACCTGCGCTACGGCTCCGAGGTCACGCTGGTCGAGATGATGCCGACGGTCGTCCCGATCGAGGACGAGGAGATCGGCAAGGCGCTCGCCGAGTCGTTCGTCAAGCAGGGGATGAAGGTCCGCACCGAGACGACCGTCACCTCGCTCAAGGTGACGGGGGACAAGGCCGAGGTCACGCTCAAGGGCAAGGACGGCAAGGAAGAGAAGGGGACCTACGACAAGGTCCTCGTCGCCGTCGGCAGGAAGCCCAACACCGAGGGCATCGGACTCGAGACCGTTGGCGTGAAGACCGACAAGGGCTACGTGATCCACGACCCGGCCACGTTCGCGACCAACCTCAAGGGCATCTACGCCATCGGCGACATCATCAAGGCGCCCTGGCTGGCCCACGCGGCGTCGCACGAGGGCATCCACGTGGTGACGCACCTGGCGGGGAAGGAGACCGAGCCCATGAACATGGACAAGGTCCCCAACGCGACCTACTGCTTCCCCGAGGTCGCCTCGGTCGGGCTCACCGAGAAGAAGGCGAAGGAGCGCGGCTACGACGTGAAGGTCGGCAAGTTCCCCTTCGTCGGCATCGGCAAGGCGCTGATCCTCGACCAGCACCAGGGCTACTTCGTGAAGATCGTCGCCGACAGGAAGTACGACGAGGTCCTCGGCGTGCACATCATCGGACCCAAGGCGACCGAGCTGCTGGCCGCCGCGGGCGTCATGCTGTCGCACGAGGCGACCGTGCAGAGCGTGCAGAACACCGTCTTCGCGCACCCGACGCTGTCGGAGGCGCTGGGCGAGACCGCACATGCCGTCTACGGAATGGCGATCCATTTCTAGTCGCGACACCGGGGACGGCGCGCTGCAGCCGGCGCGCACGTACTGGCTCGGCCGGTTCGGCTACCTCGAGGCGGCAGTGTTGCAACAGGCGCTCGTGGAACGGCGGCAGCGGGGGGAGATCCCCGACACGTTCCTGTTTCTCGAGCATCCGCCCGTGGTCACGATCGGCCGTGCGGCGCACGACGACGAGAACGTGGTCGCCCCGCCGGCGCTGTTGGCGGCTCGCGGCGTCGAGGTCTACGAGACGACGCGCGGCGGCGACGTGACGTTCCACGGTCCCGGGCAGCTGGTGGGCTACGGGATCGTCGACCTGAAGGCGCACGGCAAGGACGTCGGCCTGTACCTGCGGCGACTCGAGGAGGCGATGATCGCGCTCCTCGCGGGCCACGGGCTCGCCGCAGGGCGGCATCCGGACTTCACCGGCGTGTGGTTGCCTGCAGGGGGCGGGTCGGTGCGATTGGACAAGATTTGCGCGATGGGCGTGCGCGTCGACCGCTGGGTCACGTCGCACGGGTTCGCCCTCAACGTGGCGAACGACCTGTCGTTCTTCGATCTCATCGTGCCATGCGGCATCCGCGGGCACGGCGTCACCTCGCTGGAGCGCGCCACCGGGCGGGCCCACGCGGTCGACGCGACCGCTCAAGAAGCGGCCCGCGCGCTGGGCCAAGTGTTCGGCTGGCGCGTCGAGACGGGGGATCCGGTCGAACTCGCGGGGCTGCGCCCGGTGGGGGACCGCATCCTCGGCGGCGTGCGCCGCGTGCTGTCCGAAGGGCCGCCTGTCGGCGGTCCGAACGTGAAGGAGTGAACGTGGCGAGCCGCAAGAAAACCGCAGGAGGGACTTCCGTGCAGACGCCCGACGTGAAGGAGAAGGAGGAGTTTCCGCCGCCGAAGTCGTCGCGTCCCTTCGTCAAGGGAGCGCCCGACGGGCCGCCGGTTCCTCCGGAGGTGCAGAAGAAGCTGCTCTACCACATGCTGCTGACGCGTGAGGTCGACGACCGCATCGAGAAGAAGCTCTATCGCCAGGGCAAGATCGTCGGCGGCGTCTACACCGGCCGCGGCCAGGAAGCCATCTCGGTGGCGTTCACGCTGGCGCTGGAACCCAGGGACTACATCATCCCGTCGCACCGCGACATGGGCGTCTACGTCACGCGCGGGATGTCGCTGTACAAGATCTTCGCCCAGTACCTGGGCCGTCGCGACGGACCGGCGCGCGGCAAGGACGGCAACATGCACATGGGTGACCTGCGTCTCGGGCTGGTCTCGTTCGTGTCCATGCTCGCCGACTCCGTGCCGATCGTCGCGGGCGCCGGCATGGCCTTCCGCTTCCGCAAGGAGCCGCGCATCGCCATCACGTTCAACGGCGAGGGCTCGACCTCGCGCGGCGACTGGCACGAGGGTATCAACCTTGCCGCCGTGCAGAAGGCGAACTGCGTGTACGTCGTGAACAACAACTCGTACGCCTACTCGACGCCGAACGACGCGCAGTACGCCTGCGAGAACCTGGCCGATCGCGCGATCGGCTACGGCATCGACGGCTACCTGATCGACGGCAACGACGCCGAGGCGGTGTGGCGCACGGCGATGGCCGTGACGACCAAGGCGCGCACCGGCGGCGGCCCCTCGATCGTCGAGTGCAAGACGTTCCGCATGACCGGCCACTCGGCGCACGACGATCCGTCGCACTACGTGCCGTCGGAGCTGTTCCCGCAGTGGGAGCAGAAGGACCCGATCGCCCGGCTGTCGACCCGCATGTTCGAGCGCGGCATCGTCGACGAGAAGTGGATCGCCGACTCGCTCACCGACATCCGCGCCCAGATCGACAAGGCCGTGGAGCTGGCCGAGGCCTGCCCGTTCCCTGACCCGTCCGAGGCGACGACCGACGTCTACTACGATCCCACGCGACCGATCGTGAACCAGGAAGGAGCGGCGGACTGATGGCGGCCATCACGTATCTCGAGGCGATCCGCCAGGGCATGTTCGAGGAGATGCGCCGCGACGACCGCGTCGTCATGCTCGGCGAGGACATCGGCAAGTACGGCGGCGCCTTCAAGGTCACCGCCGGCATGTTCGACGAGTTCGGCCCGACGCGGGTCGTCGACACGCCGATCTCCGAATCCGCCCTGGTCGGCGCCGCGATCGGCATGTCGATGAACGGCTACCTGCCCGTGGTCGAGATGCAGTTCATCGACTTCATCACCTGCGCCTTCGACCAGATCACGTCTTACGCCGCCAAGAGCCGCTACCGCTGGGGCGTCGGCGCACCGCTCGTGGTGCGCGGTCCGTGCGGCGGCAACGTGCACGGCGGCCCGTTCCACTCGGCCAATCCCGAGATGTACTTCGCGCACACGCCGGGCCTCAAGGTGGTCACGCCGGCCACGGCCTACGACGCGAAGGGCCTGATCAAGGCCGCCATCCGCGACCAGGACCCGGTGCTGTTCTTCGAGCACAAGTTCCTCTACCGCCGCATCAAGGAGGAGCTGCCGGTCGACGACTACATCGTCCCGATCGGCAAGGCCGCGCTGCGCCGCCCGGGCAAGGACATCACGCTGGTCACCTACGGCGCGATGCTCTACCTGGCCTACGAGGCGGCCGAGCAGCTGTCGCCCGAGATCGAGCTCGAGGTCATCGACCTGCGCTCGATCCTGCCGTTCGACATCGACATGGTGATGGACTCGGTCAAGAAGACCTCGCGCTGCATCATCCTGCACGAGGACACGCTCACCGGCGGCATCGGTGGCGAGATCGCCGCCCGCCTCGCCGACGAGGCGTTCACCTACCTCGAGGCGCCGATCAAGCGCATCGCCTCCCCCGACGCACCGGTGCCGTTCGCGCCGACGCTCGAGGAGGCGTTCCTGCCCAAGACCGCCGACATCGTCCGGGTGTCGCGCGAGCTCATGGCGTTCTAAGGAGGGACCGATCCGTGGCGACCGATGTCGTGATGCCGCAGATGGGCGAGTCCCTCGCCGAGGGAACCGTCACCAAGTGGTTGAAGAAGGTCGGCGACAAGATCGAACGCGATGAACCGCTGTTCGAGATCTCGACCGACAAGGTGGACTCCGTGATCCCGGCACCGGCCGGCGGTTACGTCACCGCGATCAAGGTGCCCGAGGGCACGACCGTCAACATCAACACGGTCGTCGCCGTCATCGACGTCGAGATGACGGCGGCGGCGGGAGCCGCCGCCCCGGTGACGACTCCGACGACGGCAAGCGTGCCGACGAAGGAGATCCCGGGCAAGGCCGAGTCGACTCCGTCGGATCTCCCCAGGGACACGAGCCCGCTCGGGCTCAACGTGCAGGAGATCATCGTCCCGAAGATGCCGACGGTGGCGATGGCGGGTACGATGTCGACCGGCAACGGCGGCGCCTCGCGCGCCGCGGCCAGCGCTCCCGCACCGGGCGGCCACACCGCCCTGGTGAACCCGATCAGCGGCCGCGTGCTCACCTCGCCGCTGGTCAAGCACATGGCGCGCGTCGAGAACATCGACCTGCACGCCGTGCCCGGCACCGGCGTCGGCGGGCGCGTCACGCGCGCCGACTTGGTGCGCGCGCTCGAGACGCGGCAGAAGGGTGGAACTCCCGGCGCCGCAGGCGCCGGCGCTGTGACTCAAGCGGGCGGCTTCACGGGCCTTCCGGCGCCGATGCCCTCGTGGCTTCCCCAGGTCCTGCCGGGCGACAAGGTCGAACCCATGAGCCGCATGCGCGAGATCATCGCCCAGCACATGGTGTTCTCGAAGCACACCTCGCCGCACGTCTACACGGTGTTCGAGTTCGACCTGACGCGCATCGCCTCGATCCGCGCGAAGGAGAAGGTCGCTTTCGAGAAGGAGACCGGCACCAGGCTCACGTTCATGCCGTTCATCCTGCGTGCCACGGTGCACGCCCTGCGCAAGAACCCGGTGCTCAATTCATCGGTGCGCGGCAACGAGGTCATCATGCACGCCTCGTCGAACATCGGCATCGCGGTCGACCTCAACCCGGGCCTGATCGTGCCGGTGATCAAGAAGGCCGAGGAGAAGTCGTTCCTCGGGCTCGCCCGGTCGCTCGCCGACCTGGCGGACCGCGCGCGCAAGAAGCAGCTGTCGCCTGACGACGTGCAGCAGGGAACGTTCACCATCACGAACCCGGGCGTCTTCGGCTCGCTGTTCGGCTGCCCGGTGATCAACCAGCCGCAGGTGGCGATCCTCGACGTGGGCGGCATCGTCAAGCGCCCGGTCGTGATCACCGACGACGAGGGCGACAAGATCGCCATCCGTTCGATCTGCCTGATGTCGGTCGCCTACGACCATCGCGTCGTCGACGGCGCCAGCGCCGATCACTTCATGAACGACCTGCGCGACTACGTCGAGGGCTGGAACGAGCCGCTGGTTTAGGCATTCCGCACGGCGACACGCGACGAAACAGGAACCACGACGGCCCCGGGATCGCTCCCGGGGCCGTTCGTGCTTCGGGCGTTCGTGCGCCGGCGCCTACTCCGCCAGGAACACGAAGCGCTGCGTCGCAGCCTTGCCGTCGGCCCGCAACCGCACGAAGTAGACGCCGTTCGGCACGCGCCGCCCGGCCTCGTCGCGTCCGTCCCACACGACGAACAGCTGCTCCGCGCTCGGAAGCTGAAGCGTGCGCAAGTGGCGCCCCGCAGCGTCGTAGACCATGAGGTCCTCGACCGGGTCCCCGATGTCCGACTGGACGTTGTCCCCGTGTCGCGCGACGGGCCCGCCGGCGAAGTCGCGCTCGTAGCGAAAGGTCGCTATCCCATGGGCGGGATTCGGGGCCACCGGGAGCATTGCGAAGCTGCCCGTGCCAACGGGAACTTCTCCGGGAAGGCAGAGTCGCTGCGGCAGGATCTCGCTCGTCGCCGAGGCTTCATCGGCAAGCGCTCCGTGTGTGTCATACGCGGTCACCCGGACGAGCGTCGTCGCCCCCGCGCTGGCGCACGGGGCAGCAAAGGGGAACGTGCGGACATCTCCCGCCAGGCCCCCGGAGTTCGTCAGGAACCGCCAACTCGCTCCGCCATCGCGACTGACCTCGACCTGGAACCCGCTCACCTCGTCCGGATCGCTCGCCTCCCAGCGCAGGGTGTCGGGCGTGTCGACCGGCCACGACGCGCCGTCGGCCGCGGGGTTCGTGATCGCGAGCGTCGGCGGCGCATCGAGCCGCCCGAACGCGCTCCACGCGAAGACCACGTCCTCCGGCCGCACGGGCAGGAAGTCGATTGGCGTCGGACTGGCCCCGCCGCAGTTCTCCGGCGGCACCGGAATCCGATACACGTAGGTGCGCAGCGTGAAGCCGTCGGGCCCGCTCGTGCCGGGCACGACCTCGCCCCAGCCCAGGTCGTACTCGAGCAACGGCCCGTAGCTCCAGCCGCGCGAGGCGTGCGTGCGCACCATGCCCAGCGGCGTTTCGAGCATCTGCCCCGGCGGCAGGTCGACGCGCGCGCGGACCTCCCAGCGTTCGGCCAGGTAGCGCCCATCGACGCCGCAGCCGCCGACGGCGATCCGCGTCTCGCGGATCGTCACGCTGTCGGTCCCCAGCAGCGTCCATGTCTGCGCCGTCGCGCTGCCGCGCAGGAAGCCGCGCGGCGGCGCCGCGAACGACAGGAGCGCGCCCGCGTCGGGCACGCCCCAGCCGAAGGTGTCGTCGCGCCCGGGAGCGCCGACGTCGCGCGCCGTGTGGCGCAGGAGTTGCTGGAACTCGTTGTCGAGCAGCGACGGCTGGAGCGCGGTCGTCAGCCCCGCGAGCCCGGTGACGAACGGCGCCGCGAACGACGTTCCGGACGTGTACAGGAAATTGCGGATCGGGCTGCCGAACGCGTTCTCGTAGGTGAGGTAGGTCGAGTAGATCGAGACGCCGGGCGCCGCGACGTCGATCTGCGGTCCGCGGGTGGAGAAGCCTGCCAGCGTGCCGTCGGGGGTCAACGCCGCGACCGAGACGCCGTTGCCATAGCGCGCGTAATAACCGGGGTACTGCGGGCGCGCATCGGTCCCGTTGCCGGCTCCACACACGACGACGCAGCCAAAGCGCGCGGCGTACGACAGCGCGTCGCGCACCGTGTCGTCGTCGTCGTCGCCGCCGAAGGAGAGGTTGATCACCCGCGCGCCGTTGCCCACCGCGTAGATGATCCCCCTTGCCAGCTCTGTGCCGAGCGCGTCGAGCAGGCGGCTCGGCGTGGCCTTGACCGCGATGACCCGGCAGCCGACCGAGTCGTCACCGGCGCCACCGGCCACGCCGGCGACCCCGCGACCGTCGAGCTGGGCCCCGTTGTTGGTGCGGGCCAGAGCCACGCCGGCGACCATCGTGCCGTGGCCGACCGAATCGGCGGGGGAGGCGGTGCTGCCCTCGACGCTCGCGTTGAATGCCCGGATGATCCGCGGCTGCCCGCCGGCGAGTGTGCCGCCCAGGTCCGGATGCCCGACGTCGATCCCGGTGTCGACGATGGCGATCGGAATGGTCGTCGAACCGGTCGTGACCGCCCAGCCGGCTTCGGCCCGGATGTCGGTCCCGGCAACCCCGCCGAAGGGCCCGCCGCCGCCGTTGCGGAGGCCCCACTGGGAACCATCCAGGTAGAGGGGGTCATCCGGGGCAAGCTCGGCCCCGAGGACTCCTCCGGCCCAGGCAACCCGAAACCGGCCCTCGACCCAGGCCGCTTCGGTCCCGGGTTCCCGGGCCAGGGCGGCAGCGATGGTTGCCGGGTCGGCCCCGGGGCGCAGAACCAACCGCAGGGTCCTGGCAAGGGGCTCCTCGGGGGCGAGCCCGAACTCCTCGAAAGGGGTCTCGGCAGCGAGAACCGCCGACCAGGGGCTCGTCACCGCAACGGCCTGTGACTGGACCGCCGCACCTCCCTGCCCGAAGGCGGCGAGCGGGGCGTTCGGCCGGGTTCCGGGGACCAGCCTTACCAGGACGGCGGGGGAGACGGGACGGCCCGGGATCCCGAAGGGGACCAGCGCGTCTGGCGCGGCCGCCGGGG
Source organism: Candidatus Eiseniibacteriota bacterium (assembly GCA_031413115.1). Lineage (GTDB taxonomy): Bacteria > Eisenbacteria > RBG-16-71-46 > RBG-16-71-46 > DASYSL01 > JANPEF01. Next base: position 14,778 of record JANOEH010000244.1, read on the forward strand.
CAAGGCGGGGGCCGCCAAGAACCAGCACCGTACCCAAGAAGAAACTTCCGACCCGGGGGGAAAACCCGGTAAAATAGAACCGCATCATCCGTTAAGTCTCCGCGGGGGCGAGTGATCGTGCCTCGACGGAATTCCTCCGGGATGCCCGCCCGGCCGGAGGGAGATTGCGCCCATTCACCCTTGCAGCGTCTCCTTGTGCGCTGCGAAGTGCGATGCACATCGAGAATTCCGGCGACCGCACCGGGCTCGAGTGTACAGCCAAAGTGAAGCCGCGTCGGCGACGATCGCTCGTCGCCTTGCAGTGCGCACCTCCTTACGTCCTGATTTGCCCGGTCGGTGAGAACGAGGATATCGAGGCACCCCCCGAATGACTGCATTTCAAACGGTTTGCATCGCTGTTTGCGCGACGGCCCGGTCTGGCCCGGCGATTGCATACTTCGCCCCTGAACGCAGCGCTCGCATGGATTGCGGGACGCAACGAGACACGGTGCATCATGACCCCCGTGCAGGAGTGGAGTCCAAACGACATGCGTGAACTTTCTCGCTCCCCCCGAGTTCATCCGCGCCCTTCGCTGCGGCTCGCCGCAGTGATGGCGCTCCTGGGTCTCGCCCTCGTCTCGGGTACGGTCTCCGATTCCGCTGCCCAGGCCTCGCGCGTCCTCACGCTCGAGGAAGCTGGCAGTGACGTTCGCGTGCAGGGCCTGCTCGGCCTCCTGACCCACCGCGCGGTGCGCGAGGCGCGCCAGTTGGTGGCGCCCGCCAGCATGGCGGCGTTCGGTTCGCCGATCGAGTTCGCGAACTTCCATCCCATGAACGTCCGCCCCGAGACGCCCGTCGCCGTCCTCATCGAGGGCACGCCGTCCCGCGCCGACCTCGAGGCCCGCGGCATCGTCGTCGGCACGGTCGCCGGGGACGTCATCACCGCGACCTTGCCGCTGTCGCTGGTGCCCGAGCTCCTTGCGGTCGAGGGCGTCGAGCGTGTCTCGGCGGCCGCCCCGGTCGAGAAGGCGCTCAACATCAGCGCCTACGAAATGGATGCCGACGAGCTGTGGGCCGGCACCCCGCCCACCTTCCCGGCCAACAGCCTGACCGGCAACAACGTCATCGTGGGCATCGTCGACACCGGCGTCGACCCGCGCGTCAGCGACTTCAAGAACACCAACAACCAGACCCGCTTCAAGTCGATCTGGGACCAGCTGTGGTCGGGCATGCCGCCGACCGGCTACTCCTACGGCGTCGAGTACAGCGAGTCGCAGATCAACGCCGGCCAGATCACGAGCTACCACGACTACGACAGCCACGGCACGCACATCGCGGGCATCGCCGCCGGCAACGGCCTGGCCACGGGTAATGGCCAGCTGGCGTACCGCTACGTCGGCATCGCGCCGCGCTCGAACATCATCGCGGTCAAGGCCTACATGCTCGAGTCGCAGCTCATCGATGCGGTGCGCTACGTCTTCACCAAGGCGGCGTCGCTGGGCAAGCCCGCCGTCGTCAACCTGAGCGTCTCGGTCACCTGGGGCGCACACGACGGCACGTATGCCTTCGACCGTGGCCTGAGCGCCCTGACGGGCCCGGGCAAGATCATCACCGCCGCCGCCGGCAACAAGGGCCTCGAGAACGGTCACGCGCGCTACGACCTGTCCAATGGCGCGAACACGGACGCGACGTTCACCATTCCCACGTATACGCCCAGCATCAGCCAGCACGAGTCGATCGTGTTCGAGGGCTGGCACGACCCCACCGCCTCGTTCGACGTGAAGCTGATCTCGCCGACCGGAATCTCCTCGGCCGTCATCACCCCGGGCACCCAGTCGGGCTACGTCGAGACCAACGACGGAACGATCCTCGTGCAGAACGGCACCACCACGAACTCGCTCGGCGCGAAGCAGATCCTGATCTACGTCGGATACGGCACGACGGGCACCGCACTGCCGCGCAGCGGAACATGGCGCATCAATCTCAAGCGCCGCAGCGGCACCACCTCGGGCGTCTCGAACTGGTGGATGGCGCAGTCGATCCTCGGCTCGACGACGCTGCCGGCGTTCACCGGCGCGGGCATCGACACCGCATCGACGGTCACGAGCCCGGCCACGGCCGACTCGGTCATCTCTACCGGCGCCTACACCACGAAGGTTTCGTGGTCGAACCTCAGTGGCTCGACGTCGAAGTACCCGTACTCGCCGCCGCTCTCGCGCTTGTCGGACTTCACCTCGCGCGGCCCGCGCCGCGACGGCGTGCAGCGCCCCGACCTGATGGCCCCCGGCTACGGCGTCATGTCGTCCAAGTCGACCGACGGCAGCATCAGCTCGGTCTTCACCGACCCGGACGGCGTCCACTTCATGAACAAGGGCACGAGCATCGCCAACGCCCACACCACTGGTGCCATCGCCCTGCTGCTCGAGCAGACGCCGACGCTCACGCCCAGCGGCGCCCGCAATATCCTCCGCACGCGCGCCCGCTCCGACTCGTACACGGGCAGCGTTCCCAACGGCAAGTGGGGCTACGGAAAGCTCGACGTGTCGGCGGGTGGCACGACCGGCGTCAACGACGGAGTCGCCTTCGGCCTGTCGTTCCGCAACGTGTTCCCGAACCCGAGCCGCGACTTCGCCTCGTTCGAGTTCGACCTCGCCTCGGTCGCCCTGGCGCAGGGCGAGTCGACCCCGGTCGACGTGGGCATCTACGATGTCCGCGGCCGCGAGGTCCGCAGGATCCAGGGTGTCGCCACCCCCGGCACCCAGCGCCTCTCGTGGGACGGCCGGAACACCGCCGGCGAGGAGACCGCCCCCGGTGTCTACTTCGCCCGCCTGACGGTCGGCACGACCCAGCTCCAGAAGAAATTCGTCCGCGTCATCGACTAGCGCCTCCGCAGCGCGCCGAACGCCGCACCACGACGGCCCGGGAGCCCCCACGCTCCCGGGCTTTCGCGTGTTCGAGCGACACCGGCGCGGTCGAGAACGCCAGCGTCCTGCGCAACTCTCGCAGGCTGTACGCCGGTTACCGCTACCGCAACCTGGCGTCGGGCACGATCGAGACGGCCGACAACGACTCGAACGACCCGCCTACCCGTACTATCTGACGAACGGCGCCGGCCACACGATCCGCGGTGCCGGCGAAGCGTGGGTGCCGATGCGCAACCACGGCCGCGTCATCCAGGACGGCTCGCTCGGGCTGACCCTCACCCTGCACTGCGTGGTCCACAACTGGGGAACGTTTGGGTTGTGCCCGCACGATTGTGTGTTGTCCCCGGGATGATCTAGAGTTTCAGCATGACCACGGCGCTTGCCCCCACGGCGCCCCCGTTCTGTCCCAATCCGTCCTGTCCCTTCCACTTGCGGGACAGGCAGACGTGGCGATTCGAGAAGATCGGCTTCTTCGATCGCCAGAGCCCCCCGTTCCGGGTCCAGCGCTACCGCTGCCTTTCCTGCCGGCGGAGCTTCTCGGACCAGACGTTTCGCACCACCTACTGGATGCGCAAGCCAG
>JANOEH010000245.1:0-3634 GCA_031413115.1 Candidatus Eiseniibacteriota bacterium
GAGTGCGGCCGCGCCCCACTCCCACTCCCCGACGTGCGCTGCGACGAGGACGGTGCCCCGACCGGCACGCGCCGCCGCGACCAGCGGGCCGAGGCCGTCGATCGTCGTGCGGGCCGCAACGTCGGCCCGGTTCAGCCTGAGCAGGCGGAGCCACCCAAGCAGCGCACTCACGTAGCGGATGAACGGTCGCTCGAGCGGGAAGCGCGCCGCCAGCACCGCCCGGTTGGCCTTCACACCTTCGCGACGGGGGCGATCCAGCGCACACCAGGCGCGTCCGACCACCGACGCGACGAGCGCGTCGGAGGCCGGCGCAAGCAGGGAGGCGGCTCGGGATGCGAGGGCGAGCGAGGGGAGGGCCATGGCTCGCGAGTGAAGCGCGCCCCGGGCCGGGCGTCAACCCGCGAATCCCCGGGCGAGCTAGAGGGTGGATGAGAGGCGCAACTCGACCCCTTTGAATGCGGGGACGTCATAGCAGGTACCGGCGGTGCAGGCCAGTCCGCCGCGGCGGCCGCCGATCAGCAGGGTTGCCTCGTGGCCGCGCGCGATCGTCGCCCCGATCACGGCGGCGAGAAAGGTCCGCGGTTCCCCGGGACGTTCGCCATCCTCCAGCAGGGGATCGGTCGAACGCTCCCAGGTGAGTCCCACGCTGCCCAACCCGGCGCGCTGCAGTCCCACGGCGACGAGGTCGTCGCGAAAGCCGGTTGCCGGCGCGCGTGTCGCGTTCTGTCGCTCGAGATCAAGCGTTGCCGACCACGGGCCCGCGAGCGTCACCGAGCCCGCGCCCCCGAACACCTCGCGTCGCGTGATGAACACGAACTCGTCCTCGCCCCGCTCGTAGAACGCGGTGGCCTCGCCGCGACCCCACAGCATCCCCGCCGAGCCTCCCGGCACGTGCAGCTCGAAGTACTCGCTGACGAATCGCGGCGACCGCGAGCCGAATCGCCCGTCGGAACGCGACAGGTTCACCGTGAAGGCGCCCCATTGTGGCGAGGTCGCAATCCCTTCGAGCTGGTAGCCCTGCTCGCTCGAGGCGTTGAGCACATGCGTGTTGCGATTGAGCAGCGGGAACGCATGCTCGCGGACGAGTGAAGGCGGATCGTTGGTGCCGAAGCGGAAGTCGCGGTAGTCCTTCCACTCGGCGGCGAGCGCCACCGGCCCGGCCAGGAAGTTGAGCCCCGCGTAGAGTGCGTGCGGTGTCTCGTCGTCGGTGCGGAAACGGACCCAGTCCCCCGGCGTGCCGTCGGTCTGGGCATACTCGACATACAGCGGAAGCGCCAGGTCGGCGGCGCCGAAGGCCCGCAGGGGATCGATCTCGATGAAGCCCGTGCCGTGGGAGCGGTCGGTCGTCCCGCCAGGCGAGGTCAGCACGTCGCGCAGGTAGGCCGCGCCGGCGCGCGCCCAGGGCTTCGGAGCGATCTCGACCTGGCCGCCGGACACATCCCCGGGATGACGGTCGACCTCGAGGGCCTCGGCGAGACCCGGTGAGATCGTGCCGCCGCCCGGCGCCCCGGCGAGCCCGCGCACGGAGACCCATCCGACGCGGCCTTCGACCAACGCCCCGTCGACGTCCCGTGACAGCGCGTACCGCGAGTCCGGGCCCGCCGGATCGAGCACGACGCCGGGCACCTCGAACGAGCGATGAATGAGGCCGCGGCCGAAGATCGTGTAGACGTTGCCGACGCGTCCGCGGAACGAGGCATCCGTCCCTGTCGCACTCCACTCGGCGAAGCGCTGGGTGACTTCCGCATATTCGAACTGGTCCTGGCTGTTGCGGTCGGTCTCGAAGCGGAGCCCGAGGCGCAGCGACTCACGCGCGTAGCCGAGGACGATTCCATCGTAGAGATCCGTGCGGTCGGAGGGCTGCGTGATGTCGAACGGGTCGGCACCGACGCGCATCTCGAGCAGGTTGGACACGGCGAGCTGTGCCATTGCCGGCGTGGTCCCGGTCGTCACCGCGAGCAGGAGCGTGAGGGCAACCCGGCCACCCGCGACACTGGCGGCACGCGTGCCCTTCATGGCGTCGAATCCGCGGGTGCCACGGGCTCCCCGGGTGCCGACAGCGTGTCGGCGCGCGCTGCGGCGGCCGGCAGCAGCGCTTCGATGGCAGCGGCCAGAGCCGCCCCCTCGCCCGGCCGGTAGCCGGTGAAGCGGCGGACGACCTTGCCGGTGGTGTCGATCAGCACGGCGTTGGGAACGCCGCGCACCTCGAAGCGCTCCTGCAGACGGCCGTCCTCGTCGAAGACGATCGGGTAGGTGAGGCCCATCCGGGTGATGAACGGTCGGACCCGCGCGGCGTTGCGCGGTCCGTCGACGGAGATCCCGACGACGGTCAATCCCCGTGCGGCAAACGACGCGTGGATCGCCTGGATCTCGGGCAGCGAGGCGAGACAGGGCTTGCACCACGTCGCCCAGTAATCGAGCAGGATCGGTCCGCGCCGGCGCGCCGAGGCCAGGGGCAGACGCGCCCGCTCGACGGTGGTGAGCACGAGGTCGTCGATCGCCGCACCCGCTGCCCGCGCGCCCGGGGCGGGCAGGACGCACGAGACGACCAGTGCGGCGACGAGCCCCCGAAGCCGGATGGAGTGATGGGTCACTACAGGGCGACCACGCGACGGGTCACGACGGTTCCGCCGCTGGCCGCTCGGAGCCAGTACGCGCCCGCAGTCATGCGGCTCCCAGCGCCGTCGAGACGGAAGACGACACGCGCGGCTCCGCCTGCAGCGATGCCGTCGAACAGCGTGGCGACGCGCCGGCCCCGCAGGTCATGGAGCGTCACGGTCACCGGGACATCGCCGCCGTCGGCGCCGAAGGGAACGCGCACGTCCACGCTGAGCGCCTCGCGGAACGGGTTGGGCGCGCCTGTCAGGGACAGTGCCGGACCGATCGAGAGCGGGACATCGACCGTGCTGGTCACCAGCGAGTCGACGGCGCCGCGGATCTGGTCGAGATGGTAGCGATTGCCGTGGGCCCAAAGCGTCGAGGCGTAGTAGCGCACGATGCCCTGCTTGCTGACGACAGCATAGTTGTCATACGTCGGCACGCCGCCGTAGAGGACGTTGAGGTCGCCCCCCGTTGCGGAGCCGCCGAGCTGGAGGAGCGGGTAGGTTGCGCCGGTCGAGTTCTTGAACTGCTGTACCTGGGCGGTCGTCCCGTTCCACAGGTCGATGCCGAGCACCTGGACCTGGCCGGGCGCCGCGCTCTGGTAGTGCTGCCAGAGGTCCTGCTCGACCGACGGACCGTCGGCCAGGCAGAAGGGACAGTTATAGCCGAAGAGGAAGAGGATGACGACCTTGTCCGAGAAGCTGGCCAGGGAGACCGGGCCGCCGCCCAGCGCGGTCTTGGTGAAGTTCGGGGCGACCGAGCCGTGCACCACGGCGGCCGCGGCGGCGGGGATCCCCGCCGGGGGGACCGCGGCCGATCCCAGGAGGAGTCCCACGGCGAGGAGCGGGCCGACGAGGAGTCGGATGGCGGGTTGAGGACGGTGGTGGGGGCTCATGATGGGGCTCCGGGCTCGGGAATTCCTACGGATACGTCGTCGCCCTAAACCCAGGCGCTACAATAATAAATTGCAAAATGCATGCCATAGACTGCTCAAGGTCGATTGGCCATAAAAATGCCTTCCATGGCAGTGAGT
>JANOEH010000246.1:0-2235 GCA_031413115.1 Candidatus Eiseniibacteriota bacterium
CAGCTTCTTGTAGCCGGGGGCGTGCGCCATCACGTGTTCCATGAACAGCTCGTGGATGGCGTCGCGGGCGGGCTTCAGGTTCTCGACCTCGGGCTTGGGACGCAGGTTGTCGACGATGAGCAGCGCGGTCTTGTCACCCAGTGTGCGGCGCACGATGTCGCGCGCCGCCGCGTCGCTGTTGCCCGCGTAAACGACGGGCAGCTCGTAGCCGGCGCCGAGGCGCGCCTTCGGGTTCGCCGCGGCGATCAGCTCGGCCATCTCGGCCACGCTCTTGACCGCGCCGCCGTCGGTGCCGCCCGAGAGCAGCAGCATGTCGGGGCGGAGCTGGCGGAGGCGGCGGATCTTCTCGTGCGGTCGTCGGCCGTCGTTGATCGCGATCACGTCCATGACGATCGCGCCGGCGCCCAGCGCGGCGCGTTGCGCGCTCTCGCCGGTCATCGCCATCACCAGGCCCGAGACCATCATCTGCAGGCCACCCCCGGCGCTCGACGTGCTCAGGTACAGATCGACACCCTCGTCGCCGTCCTGCGGCGTGAGGATTCGGTCGCCGTCGAGCAGCCTCCGGCCGCGCAGCTCCTCGACCTCCTTCACCGCGTTGAGCACGCCGCGGGTCACGTCCTCGAACGGCGCCTCGACCGTGGTCGGGGCCTCGCCGCGGGTGACCAGGCGATAGGTGTCCCCCTGCTTCTCGATGAGGATCGCCTTCGTCGTCGTGGAGCCGCAATCGGTCGCGAGGATGGACCGGATCTCGCGTTTGTCGCTCATGAGCGTCCCTCGTCTCGTCGGTCGGCCTCGCGCTCGATGCTCGCGAGAAGGATCTCGAAGTTATCCCGGTCCTCGAGGAGCCGGGCCAGCCGCTCGTAATCGCGCGTCGCGAACAGGACGGACGCGAGCGGCTGGAAGAAGTGCATCGCCTGCGAGCCCACGAACGACAACGGTCGCGAACTCTCGAGAAACAGGAGCGCGGGCGTCTCCAGTCGACGGTCCACCAGCCAGCGGGCCAGGCGGTCGAAGATCGCCTGATCTTCCGGCGGCAGGGCCGCCGGTTCAGTCATGGTTCTTTCCGCGCGTACCGCCCGGCAGATGCACAGACAGCCTCTTCTCCAGCTCGGCGGCGAACGTCACAGCGCCTTCCCCGGGTTCCCACAGCAGCAGCACCGGCGGCAGGAATCGCGCCGTACCACGACCGCGCGGCGTGATCCACGCCGAGCGCACGCGCGGATCGATCCGGAACGATGCCAGGCCGGTCCACGGCCAGCGCTTCGTGCCGAACGGCGTGCGGCGCTCGACACCGTCGTCATCCACCGTGTAGCGCACGGCGGTCCACAACGGCCCGAGCAGGTAGACGCCCGCGACGACGAGCAGCGGCAGGTACCCGCGCGGTCCGAACACGCTCCACGCAGCGGTCCCCGCCGCCCAGGCGAACAGCCCCCAGCGCGCAGCGGCCGGTCGCGCCCGGCCGGGCCCGACCGCCCACGACAGCCGGCCGGCGGAGGCTACGCGTTCTTCCAGGTGAGCTTGAGCTCGCGCGCCGCCCGTCCCTCGTCGAGCCGCGAGACGGGCGTCGTCCACGGCGTGCCGGTGACGATCGACGCGTCGGTCTTCGCCTCGTCGGCAATGCGCAACATGACGTCGGCGAACAGGTCGAGCGTGCGCAGCGTCTCGGTCTCGGTCGGCTCGATCATGATCGCCTCGTCGACGATGAGCGGGAAGTACACCGTCGGCGCGTGTACCCCGAAGTCGAGCAGGCGCTTGGCCACGTCGGTGGTCCGCACGCCGTACTTGCGCAGCCCGCGGCCCGACAGGACGAACTCGTGCATGCACGGCCGGTCGAACGGCAGGTCGTAGGCGCCCTTCAAGCGATGCATGAGGTAGTTCGCATTGAGGATCGCCTCGGTCGACACCTCCGTCAGGCCGTCGGGTCCGAGCGAGCGGATGTATGCGTAGGCGCGAACGAGCACGCCGAAGTTGCCGTGCCAGCCGTGCACCCGGCCCACCGATTGCGGCAGGTCGCGCTCGAAGCGGAATGTTCCGCCTGCATCGCGGGCCGCACGCGGTCCCGGCAGGAACGGCGCCAGGTGCGCCCCGACCGCGACCGGCCCGGCGCCCGGGCCGCCGCCGCCGTGCGGCGTCGAGAACGTCTTGTGCAGGTTGATGTGCAGCACGTCGGCGCCGACGTCGCCCGGCCGCGTGACGCCGCACAGCGCGTTCATGTTGGCGCCGTCGATGTAGACC
>JANOEH010000247.1:0-13565 GCA_031413115.1 Candidatus Eiseniibacteriota bacterium
GCCGGACTCGATGCGCGAATAGTCGAGGATGTCGTCGACCAGCTCGAGCAGCTGCTGGCCCGAACCCTGGATCACCTCGGTCCAGGTGCGCTGGTCGCGATCGAGGTTCGAGTCGAGCAGCAGGCGGCTCATCCCGATGACGCCGTTCATCGGCGCGCGCAGCTCACCGCTCATCGAGGCCAGGAAATTCGACTTGAGCTCGGCGCCCGCGGTCGCCTCCTCGAGCCGTGCCGACAGCTCGCGCGTGCGGCGCTTGAGGACGTCGAGTTCCGAGTGGATCTCGTGCAGGTCGTGCGCGGCGCACACGTAGGCCCTGCGGCCGTTCGCCGCGTTCGCCAGCCGGATGTGCAGGCCGACCCAGCGCGCGTCGACGCCGCCAGTCAAGATAGGCGCCTCGAGGTAGAACTCGGTCTTGCCGCGACGGCGCTCGCGCAGGATCGTGCGGGCCGCCTTCATCTTCCACTCCTCGGGGAAGAGGCACGAGAACGGCTCGCCCGCGACCGCGGCGGCGTGCCGACCGGTCAGGGTCTCGGCGGCGGCGTTCATCCAGGCCAGGCGTCCTTCGGTGCTGGCGCAGAAGATCGGCGTCGGAATGAGATCGCGCGGATCGAACGAGGGATTGGCGGCGGTGGTCGAAGCGCCCCGGGGGGTCGCCTCCTGCGACGTGCGGTCATCCATGATCGTCACCCGTGGTTCGGGGCCTCCTGTAAGCTCCGGGCGCGGCCGCGACCGGGCGGGGCACAGGTCTACGGGCGGGATATCGGCCCGCCTGGTGCGTTCCTGAACCCCCGGCCGGGGAAGGGCCTTGCGCCGGGAGGGCCGGTGGATACAATGGCGCGAATCCCTCTCACTCGAGTCCCTGCAACTTGCGGGATTTCCCGTCGTGTTTCCGCCATGGAGGTTGTCTCCGTCATGAAGAATCGCTCCCTGCTCGCTCTGCTCGCGCTCACCGTCGCGATCGGCCTGTCCGGCTGCTCGTCGGCCTCGGGCCTGGTCAACCAGGCTTCGTCCCTCGGCTCGCTCGTCGGTGCGAACCCGAACCTGTCGACGTTCATGGGTCTCGCGCAGTCGTCGGGCATCGACAAGATGCTCACCGGCAAGAGCCCCCTCACGATTCTCGCGCCGAGCAACGACGCCTTCAAGGCGCTCTCGCCGGACATGGTCGCGGGCCTGATGAAGCCCGAGAACAAGGACCAGCTGAGCGGCATCCTCAAGAACCACATCATGCCCGGCAGCGAGTCGCTTGATGCCCTGTCGAAGATGACGGGCACGAACTCGCCGAAGAGCCTGCTCGGCTCGACGATGGACGTGACGCAGGCGAAGGACGGCAGCCTCTCCGTCGGTGGAGCGAAGGTCGTCTCGTCGGCGAAGGCCGGCAATGGCTTCGTCCACACCGTCGACAAGGTCATTCTCCCGCAGTGACGCAGGAAGCCCGGGGCGGCCGCCAGGACGGCGGTCGCCCCTTCGGCTTCGTTTCCCGCAGCGCCCCAGCCGCCCTGCTCCTCGTCCTCGCCACCCCCTCGTGTCCGCCGAGTTGATCCGGAGCGTGAAGTATTCCTTCTGATCGCGAGGACCCGACCCCGATATCCGTTCCGGCGCTGACCGATCGCGAGGTCTACCAGGCCTGGTGGCCGCTCGCCGCGAGCTGGCTCCTGATGGGCCTCGAGTTGCCGTTGGTCAGCGCCGTCATCGCGCGCCTGCCGCTGGCCACCGTGAGCCTCGCCGCCTACGGCGGCGTCGTCATGCCGCTGTCGCTGCTCATCGAGGCGCCGATCATCATGCTGCTCGCCGCCTCGACGGCGCTGGCCCGCGACCTGTCGTCGTATCGCGTGGGCTCGCGCTTCATGTGGACCGCGGGGCTCGCGCTCACCGCGCTGCACGTGCTGGTCGCCTTCACCCCGCTCTACGACCTGGTCGTCGTCGGCCTCCTGCGCCCGCCGCCCGAGATCGTCGAACCCGCCCGCATCGGCATGCAGATCATGACGCCGTGGACCATGTCGATCGCCTACCGTCGCTACCAGCAGGGGGTGCTCATCCGCTTCGGGCAATCCCGCGCGGTGAGCGTGGGCACCGCCATTCGCCTGGCGACGATCGCGCTCGTGCTCGGCGCCGGCGCGGCGCTGTCGACCGCATGGCACCTGCCCGGAGTCGTCATCGGCGCCAGCGCGACGTCGCTCGGCGTCGTCGCCGAGGCGGTCTACGCGTGGATCGCCGTGCGCCCGCTGCTGGCCGGCCCGGTCAAGGCCGCGCGCAACGACGGCCGCCCGCTCGATACCGCGCGCTTCCTGCAGTTCTACATCCCGCTGTCGCTGACGCCGCTGTTCCTCTTCGCCTCCATGCCGCTGTCGACGGCGGCGATGGGCCGCATGCCGCTGCCGCTCGAGTCGCTCGCCGCGTGGCCCGCGATCAACGGACTCGTGCTGGCCGTGCGCAGCACGGGCTTCGCGCTCAACGAGGTCGTCGTCTCGCTGCTCGATCGCCCCGGTGCCGCCGCGGTGCTGTTCCGCTTCGTGCGTCGCCTCGCGATCAGCACCGGGCTCGTGCTGCTCGTCCTCGCCGCGACACCCCTGGGCGGGGTGTGGTTCGGTGTGGTGGCCGGCCTCACCGGCGCGCCGCTGGTGCTGGCCATCGCCGGCCTGTGGTTCGCGCTGCCGATCCCCGGTTCGACCGCGTTCCAGAGCTTCCACCAGGGCGCCATCGTCCACGGCCGCGCCACGCGCCACGTCACCGAGTCGGTGCTCGTGCTGCTGGGGACGATCACCGTGGGGCTGGGAGTGGGGATTGCGCTGGGGCGGGTGCCGGGCCTGCACGTGGCGCTGGCAGCGTCGGCGCTGGGGAACCTGGCGCAACTGGCGTGGCTCGCCCGCCGCTCGAAACAGGTGCTCGCCCGGGGGTTCTAGCCGATGGCTACGGCACGAGCCTGAGTCGGGGCCGCTTCAATCTGCAACAATCACGACGCTTGCGTGACGGCCCCGGATGGACCGATTCTCGCCGGGAAGCGCGCCCCCCATGGACGCCGCCCCCGAACCCGTGGAGATCCAACCCATGAACTTCGAAGAGCCCAAGAAGGCTGACTTCTCGAAGGTCGAATCAGGCGGGTCCTCGACCGCGCCCGATGCTCCGACCCCGCCCGCGGAATCGCCCCCGACCGAGATGGCCTACACCGTTTCCCCGGGCGACAGCCTGTCGGTCATCGCGAAGAAGGTGTATGGCGACGCCAACAAGTGGCGCTTGATCTTCGAGGCGAACACCGACCAGATCAAGAACCCCGACCTCATCCATCCGGGGCAGATTCTCAAGATCCCCGCCGCCTGATCGTGACGTTCGCTTCCAGGGAGGACTCTCGCATGATGCGTCTCCGCTCGATCGCCCGGCTCGGCCGGTTCGTCGCCGTCGTTGCCCTCGCCACGCTTGCCTTTGCCGGCTGTGCGAAGAGGGAGGAGACCGCGCCCCCGCCGGTCGCCGAAACGCCGAAGGTCGTGCCGTTCCGCGTCGTCTCGATGGACCTGGGCAAGCAACTCGACGCGAGCATGCGCGTCGTCCAGTCGTCGGCCCTGTTCGGCGTGCGCGATACGATCCACCTCGCCATCGCCAGCGAGGGCTCGTCGCCGAGCGTCACGCTGCGCGCCGTGTGGAAGTTCGAGGACGGACAGACCGTCGGCGATGACGCCCAGGGACTCGCCCCGACCGGCCCGGCGCAGACCGAGTTCCACATCATCAACAAGTCGCCCTGGCCGAAGGGCAAGTACAACGTCGAGCTGTTCGCCGACACGACGTCGGCCGGCAAGAAGGAGTTCATCGTCCAGTAGTCCGCAGCCGCCGCGCCAGGATGCGCCCGAAGTCCGCGAGAACTCTCCCACCCTCGGAGGTCCCGCCTGCTTCGCACGAACGGATTCGTCATGGCCGATTCGCCCGCCCCGCCGATAACCCCGGCAGCCGGGTCGGGACCTCCGCTTGTCATCATTCCAGGTGCCGTCCCCCGGACCCCGACCCGCCCCGCGCGGACCGGGGCCTTCGTGTTGTCCTTCGCTGCTCGAGCCGTTCCCCTGCCGCCTGCGACCTGCGCGCGGCGTTCCCTTTCTGGAGGTGATCGCGTGCTTCATTCGTGGCTGTCCCGCTGTGCCCTCGTCCTCTCGACCGTCGCGCTGGCCGCGGCCACCGGGGCCTCCCCGGCGCTCGCCCAGTTCACGGTCCAGCGCACGTCGGCGCCGATCTTCTACACGGACATCGGCGACAACCCAAGCCTCTCGTGCATGTACGTCGCGTACGAGGTCACGAACTCGGGCCCCCTGGCCGTGCCCTCGGCCTGGGTCGACATCGGCAACTTCGGTGGCGGCCTGGTCGTGCTCGCACCGGGCGAGGACGGGCGCGTGCAGTTGGGATCGCTCGCCGCGGGGCAGAGCAAGACAGCGTTCTTCTACCTGCGAGCCACCGCGACGACCGCGGTGAACCAGACGCACGACGTGCGCGTCTACACGGCGGAGCCCCCGGGGACGCCGGCCCTGACCCAGTCGTTCGCCTTCACCGACGTCGTGAGCACGATCTCGGCGAGCGCGAACAAGGTGACCACGGTGGTCTCCGGCCCGACACCCCCGGGACTCGGCGGCATCGTCAGCATCACCGTCACCGGCGAGACCGGCACGATCGGCGGCGCCGGCATTCTCTCGTTCACGCCGGCGGCAGCGGTGAGTTGGCTACCGGCGAGCTATGAAATGGTCGGCTGCACGATCACGTTCTCCGGCAGTGCCAACGCCGGTGTGCTCACCGACAGTCTCTACTACATCGCGCCGTCGAGCTCGGCGACCGACTACGTCGCCCAGTACCGCTTCCGCGCGGTCAACACGACCGTGGTGCCGGTCGTGGTCACGCCGATCGGCTACCTCTCGAGCGGCGCCCAGATCAAGCACACCGACACCGGGAACTTCGGCGGATTCGGCACGGTGGTGTCGCCGACAAACTTCGTTCGCGCGAGCAAGCTCGTGACGCCGGCCGTGCTCGACACCGGCGGAGTGGCGACGTGGACCGTGCGCTTCACCAATGGTGCCACCTACGTCATCGACCTCGATGACATCATCGACCGCCTGCCTGCCGGCGCGACCTATCTCGCCGGCAGCGCGAGCTTCGGCGGATCGGGAATCGGCGACCCGGCGATCACGGGCTCGCGGCTCGACTGGGGCGGGTTCTTCTCGCTGCCGGCCTCGACGTCCCGCGACCTCGTCTACCAGACCACCATCCCGAACACGCTGGGTAGCTATGCGAATAGCGCTCTCGCGCACATCGGGCCGCTGGTCATCGACAGCACGACGGCGACGACGGACAGCCTTCCGGCCATGGCCACGCTCGTGGTCGACGGCTTCAACGCCGACGTCTCCATCCTGAAGTCGGCCGCACCGAATCCGGTGTCCCTGGGCGACACGCTCGTCTACACGCTGGCCGTGGCAAATGCGGGGCCGGATTCCGCGCACGCGGTCAGCGTGCTCGACTCGCTCGCCGCCGGATCCACATTCCAGTACGCGGGCGTGTCGGTCGGCACCGTGTCCGAGAGCGGCGGCATCGTCACCGCGCTGCTGGGCACGCTGGCGCCGGGCGGATCCGCCAACGTCGTCATCCGCGTCATCCCCTCGCTCGCGGGCTCGCTGGGAAACATGGCCCAAGTCGAGGCGGACGAGGCCGATCCGGACGCCGCCGACGACACCTCGTCGACGACCGTGACCGTCAACCCGCTGCTTGCTCCCGACCTGATCTCGCTCAAGACGTCGGACGGCCCCTTCACCGTCGGCGTCAACGGCACGTACACGATCGTCGTCAACAACTCGGGCACGGGCGCCACCACCGGTAGCATCACCGTCGTCGACACGCTGGCCGCTGGTCTTACCTACCTGGGCGGCGCGGGCGCTGGCTGGGTCGTGAACGAAGCCCTGGGCGTGGTCACCGCGACGCACGCCGCGGCACTCGCCGCCGGGGACACCAGCGCGGTCGCGATCACGGTCGCCGTCGGCGCCGCCGCCGAGCCCCAGGTTGTCAATGCGGCGTGGGCCTCGACCGCGGGCGACGCGACGACCGGAAACGACGTCGGCCGCGACACGACGACCGTGTTCCCGGTCGGCGGGCCGCAGCCGGATCTCGCGATGCTCAAGAGCAGCGACGCGACGTTCGAGGTCGGCCTGAACGGCAACTACGCGCTGGTCGTCACCAACACGGGCAGCGGGCCGACGACCGGCACCATCACCGTGGTCGACACGCTGGCCGCAGGACTGACCTGGGTGAGCGGCGCGGGCGCCGGCTGGATCGTCGGCGAAGCCCTGGGAGTGGTCACCGCGACGCACGCCGCGGCACTCGCCGTCGGCGACACGAGCGGGTTCGCGATCACGGTCGCGATCGGCGCTGCAGCGCTGCCGTCGGTCGACAACGCGGCGGTCGCGACGACCACCGGCGACACGGATGCGAGCGATGATCGCGGCACGGTCACCACGCCGGTCATTCCCTCGGGGAGCGGAGCGCCGGACCTGGCATCGATCAAGACGTCGGACGGTCCGTTCACCGTCGGCGTCGACGGCACGTACACGATCGTCGTCGACAACGCGGGCACGGCTGCCACCACCGGGACCATCACCGTCGTCGACACGCTGGCCGCAGGCCTCACCTTCCTGGGCGGCACGGGCGCCGGCTGGGTCGTGAACGAGGCGCTGGGCGTGGTCACCGCGACGCACGCGGCGGCACTCGCCGTCGGCGACACGAGCGGCTTCGCGATCACGGTCGCGGTCGGCGCGGCAGCCGAGCCGCAGGTGATCAACGCGGCGTGGGCCTCGACCGCGGGCGACGCGATGCCCGGCAACGACGCGGGCCGCGACACGACGACCGTGTTCCCGGTCGGCGGGCCGCAGCCGGACCTCGCGATGTTCAAGACGAGCGACGCGGCGTTCGAGGTCGGCCTGAACGGCAACTACGCGCTGGTCGTCACCAACACGGGCAGCGGGCCGACGACCGGGATCATCACCGTCGTCGACACGCTCGCCACCGGGCTCACCTGGGTGAGCGGCGCGGGCGCGGGCTGGGTCGTGGGCGAGGCCCTGGGCGTGGTCACCGCGACGCACGCGACGGCGCTCGCCGTCGGCGACACGAGCGGCTTCGCGATCACGGTCGCGGTCGGCGCGACGGCACTGCCCTCGGTCGACAACGCGGCGGTCGCGACGACCGCCGGTGACACGGATGCGAGCGATGATCGCGGCACGGTCACCACGGCGGTCATCCCGTCGGGCAGCGGCACGCCGGACCTGGCGACGCTCAAGTCGAGCGACGCCACTTTCGAGGTGGGCCAGAACGGCAACTACACGATCGTCGTCCAGAACGACGGCACCGGCGCGACGACCGGTCCCGTCACCGTCGTCGACACGCTGGCGACGGGACTCACGTTCGTCGAGGGCGCCGGCCTGGGCTGGGTCGTGGGCGAGGCCCTGGGCGTGGTCACTGCGATGCGGGCGACGGCGCTGGCCGCCGGCGACACGAGCGCGGTCGCGATCACGGTCGCCGTCGGCGCGGCGGCGCAGCCGTTCGTGAACAATGCGGCGGTCGCCTCGACGGCCGGGGATCCCGAGCCCGGCAATGACCGCGGCGCCGTCACGACGCCCGTGAATCCGGCCGGCGGCGGCACGCCCGACCTGGCCACGGTCAAGACGTCGAATGGTCCGTTCACGGTTGCGACCGGCGCGAACTACACGATCGTCGTCACCAACGTGGGCACCGGCACGAATCCCGGCACGATCACCGTCGTCGACACGCTCGCCGCCGGGCTCACCTGGGTGAGCGGAAGCGGCGCCGGCTGGTCGATCAGCGAGCTCGGCGGTGTCGTCACCGGCACCTACCCCGCCCCGCTCGCCGCGGGCAGCGACGCCTCGTTCACCATCGCCGTCGCGGTCGGCCCGGCGGCCGTTCCGCAGGTGGCGAACGCGGCGTGGGCCTTCACCCCGGGCGATGCGACCCCCGGCAACGACGTCGGCTACGATACGACGACGGTGTTCCCGCTCGGCGGGCCGCAGCCTGACCTCGCGACGACCAAGGGCAGCGATGCCTCGTTCCAGGTCGGAGTCAACGGCAACTACACGATCACGATCACGAACACCGGTTCGGGCGCGACGACCGGCGCGGTCACCGTCGTCGACACCCTTACTGCGGGGCTCACGTACGTGAGCGCCGCGGGAGCGGGCTGGAGCATCAACGAAGCCCTGGGCGTCATCACTGCCACGCGCGCGGGTGCGCTCGCCGCGGGCGACACGACCGGGATCGCGATCACCGTCGCGGTCGATCCGACGGCACTGCCGTCGGTCGTCAACCGCGCGGTCGCGACGACTGCCGGCGATGCGAACCCCGGCAACGACCTCGCGAGCGTGACGACGCCGGTCAATGCGGCGCCGGCGACGCCCGACGTGCAGGTCGTGAAGCGCTCGGTGACTCCGTTCACGGTCGACGGCTTCGGCAGCTACGGCATCACGGTGACCAACGTGGGCTCGGGACCGACGACCGGCTCGATCGCGCTCAGTGACGTGCTGCCGGCTGGCCTCACCTACATCCTCGCCGCCGGCCCGGGTTGGACGGTGTCCGCGGCGCAGCCGGTGATCACTGCCGATTACACCGCCGTGCTCGCGCCCGGCGACAGCGCCATCCTGCTGGTCGACGTCTCCGTCGACAGCGACGCGCTGCCCGCCGTGAGCAACACCGCGGTCGCCTCGACCGCGGGCGACACGAATCCCGCCAACGACACGTCGACCGACGTGACGACGGTGGATGGCGCTCCCGACCTGGCGATGCACAAGACCGTGAACGGCGCACTCACGGTGTTCGCGCCGGGCTCGTACCTCCTGACCGTGCACAACCATGGCAGCGCGCCGTCCGTCGGCACGATCACCGTCACCGACACCCTGCCCACCGGCCTCACGTTCGTGAGCGGCGTGGGCGCGGGCTGGACCGTGACCGAGGCGCTCGGAGTCGTCACCGCGACGACGCCCGGACCGATCGCCGCGGACGACAGCGCATCGTTCACGCTGAGCGTGAACGTCGACGCGGCCGCGCTGCCGGCGGTGACGAACTCCGCCGTCGCCTCGGGCGGCGGCGATAACTCGCCGGGCAACAACCGCGACACGACCACCGACGTCGTGGGCGGCACGCCGGATGTGGCGACCGCGAAGAGTGCGGTGGGCACGTTCCTCGCCGGCTCGCCCGGCACGTACCGGATCGCAGTGACGAACGTCGGCACCGCCGCGACGACCGGAACGACGGTCGTGGGCGACACGCTGGCCGCCGGGCTCGGCATCCTGTCGGGCACGGGAGCAGGCTGGACGATCGGCGCAGTCGGGCCGGTGGTCACCGCGACGTACCCGGGTACCATCGCCGCAGGCGACAGTGCGGCATTCACGCTCGACGTCTCGATCGGCCTGGACGCGTACCCGTCGGTCGCCAACGCGGCCGTCGCGACGACGCCGGGAGATGCAAACCCGACCAACGATCGCGGCGCTTCGGGCCCGGTCGCCGTCGCGCTCGATGCGCAGCTCGCGCTCGAGAAGACCGCCGGCGTGACCGACGCCGAGGTGGCGAGCGTCGCGCCATACACGCTGCGTGTCCGCAACACGGGCTCGTCGCCCGTGCCCGGCGTCTCGATCCAGGACGTTTTGCCCGTCGGCTTCCGCTACGTCGCGGGCAGCACGCGCCTCGACGGGCTGGCGGTGCCCGATCCGGCCGGCGCCCCCGGACCGTCGCTCGACTTCACGGTCGGCACGATCGCGGCGGGCGGCACGCGCACGCTGCAGTATCTGGCGCGCATCGACGCGGCCGCGTTGTACGGCGACGGCGTCAACCGCGCCGTCGCGGTCTCGAACGACGCGGCGCTGCGCTCGAACTCCGCCTCGGCGCGCATCCAGCTCCGCGGCGGCGCGTTCACCGACAAGGGCCTGATCGCCGGCAAGGTGTGGATGGATTGCGACTGCACCGGCGATCGCACGCAGGACGCCGGTGAGCTGGGCATCCCGGGCGTGCGCGTCTACCTCGAGGACGGCCGCTCGGCCGTCACCGACGTCGAGGGCAAGTACGTGTTCCCCGACGTGTCCCCGCGCCTGCACGTGGTCAAGATCGACCGCAGCACGCTGCCGGCGGGCTCGCGCCTGACGACGATCGACACGCGGAACGCGTTCGATCCGGGCACGCGCTTCGTCGACCTCAAGCGCGGCGAGCTGGGCCGTGCCGACTTCGCCGAGGGTGCTTGCACAGCCGAGGCGCTGGACGAGGTGAAGGCGCGCCGCGAACTGGGCGAGGTGCGCGCCGCGCTGGCCGCCGGCCAGCCGACCGCCCCCGCCGACCTCTTCCCGGGCGCCACGCGCGCGCTCAACGGAACGCCGCTCGCGGGCGAAGTCGCCCCGCGCGTCGAGGACGGGGTGTTCCACGAGGTGCAGCCCGACGGTTCGCTCGACGCGGCGAACTCGCGCCGGGTCGACACGCCGGGCCAGGCCGGGCTGCTGACCACGCAGATCCCCGGAGCGACCTCGCTCTCGGTCACCGTGCCCAAGAGCCCGGTGCCGGCCGACGGTCGCACGCTGGTGCCGGTCACGGTCCGCGTGCCGGGCGAAGGCACGACGCGCGTCACGCTCGAGTCCGGCCTGGGCACGTGGCGGGTCGCCGATCTCGATCCGAAGCTCGACGGCGTGCAGAGCGACGTCAAGGGCTCGGCCACGTTCCTGCTCATCGCACCGGAACTGGCCGATCGCGCGACGATCCGCGTCACGCGCGTCGACGACCTGAAGGGCAATCCGGACTTCGCGGGGCCGAACGCGCTGCGCGACGCCGACGAGATCACGACCTCCGTGGCGTTTGTCCCGGCCGTGCGGCCGTGGGTCGCCGCCGGCGTCCTCAACGCCCGGCTCGATTCGCGTTCGCTCGAGAACTCCGAGCTCGCCCCCGGGCAGGTGCGCGATCGCTTCGACGAGGTGATCGACGACCTGGCCGAGAGCAACGACGACGGCACGCTCAACGGCGCCGCTCGCGGCGCGGTGTTCCTCAAGGGCGGGCTGGACGAGAAGACGCTGGTCACGGTCCGCTACGACTCGGAGAAGTCGAACGACAAGCGTCGCTTCGACGACATCCGGCCGGACGAGGGTTACCCGATCTTCGGCGACGCCTCGATCCCCGGCTTCGAGACGCAGAGCACCGACCGCCTGTTCGCGCGCATCGATCGCGACCGGTCGCACGTCATGTACGGCGACTTCCTGACGCCATCGGCCGGTCCGACCCGGACGCTCGGCGCGTACGTGCGCAGTCTCAACGGTGCCAGGGCGCACCTCGAGGAGCAACGCTTCGCGGTCGACGCGTTCGCCAGCCACGAACGCGATCGCCAGGTGGTCGAGGAGGTGCCGGGCCTCGGTATCTCGGGCCCCTACGCGCTGTCCAACGCGAGCGCCCTGATCGGCAGCGAGCGCATCGAGATCGTCACGCGCGATCGCAACAATCCGAGCGTGATCCTCGACCGCCGCGCCGTGACGCGCTTCGCCGACTACACGATCGAGCCGTACACAGGCCGGCTGCTGTTCCGTCAGCCGGTGCCGAGCGTCGACGAGCGCCTGAACCCGGTCTCGATCCGCATGATCTACGAGGTCGAGGGCGGCGGCGACCGCTTCTGGACCATGGGCGCGACCGGTTCGGTCAAGCCGGTCGAGCGCATCGAGCTGTCCGGCTCGGCCGTGCAGGAAGACGACCCGACCGGCGAGCGCACGTACCTGGGCGCCGGCGGCACGCTCGCAGTCACGCCGCGCACGTTCCTCACCGGCGAGTGGGCGTCGAGCGAAGCCGAGCTGGGCGACGACGGCAGCGCGTGGCGCGGCGAACTGCGCCACCGCTCGGACCGCTTCGACGCGCGCGGCTTCATGGTGCGCACGGACGCGGGCTTCGACAATCCGTCGTCGGGCTTCGCGCCGGACCGCGAGGAGGCCGGCGCGGCCGGTCGCTTCGCGCTCGATGCGAAGACGGCGATCACGGGCGAAGGCGTGCGCACGAAGGATCGTGCAACGGGCGGACGCCGCAAGGGCGCGACACTGGGCCTCGAGCGGCGCCTGGGCGGCGGGTTCCTCGCCGAGCTGGGCTACCGCTGGGCGCGCGAGAGCACGCTCCCGGCAGGGGGCGGGCCGGTCGCGATCACGCCGAACGAGGTCGACGCGTTGCGCGGCCGGCTCGCGGCGCAGTTCAACCGCCGCACCAGCGCGTACCTCGAGTACGAGAAGGAGACCGGCAGCGCCGCGGCGGGTCGCTTCGCGGTCGGCGGCGACGTGCGCGTCACCGATCACGTGCGCCTGTACGGACGCCACGAGATGATCGACGCGTTCCCGGGGCCGTACGCGCTGGCGCAGGGCCAGGAGCTGCACACGACGGTCATCGGATTCGCGGCCGACGGCGTCAAGGACCTGACCGCGTTCAGCGAGTACCGGGCGCGCGACGCGTTCGGGGGACGTCGCGCCGAGGCTGCGGTGGGCCTGCGCAACCGCTGGGCGCTGTCGCGCTCCGTGCGACTCGATGCGTCGGTCGAGCGGGTGAATCCGCTCGAACCCGACTCGAAGTCCGCTTCGTCCGTGACCAGCGGCTTCGAGTGGATCGGCGACCCGCGGACGAAGGGAACCGCCCGCGCCGAGTACCGCTCGGCGGCGAGTGGGAACCAGTGGCTGCTGTCGGCCGCGCTGGTCCGCAAGCTGTCACGCGACTGGACCGGTCTCATCCGCACGACGCGCACGTGGGCGCCGGGCGGCGACTTCGTGACCGGGCGCGGCCAGCTCGCGCTCGCCTGGCGCGAGACCGACCGCAACCGGGTGAGCCTGCTGGCCCGGCTCGATCACCGCTACGACCAGCAGGGCACGGCGATCGTCGACGGCCTCGAGCGCGACGTGCTCGTCGCCTCGATGCACGCCAACATCCATCCTTCACGGCCCTTGACGGTGACCGGCCAGGTGGCGTCGAAGTGGGCGAAGGAACGGATCTCCGGAACGCTCGAGCGAACGCAGGCCACGCTGCTGGGCGGCCGCGCCATGTACGAGCTCAACCCGCGGTGGGACGTCGCCTTCGCCGCGCGCGCGCTGATGTCCGGCTCCTACGACCGGCGCAACGAGGCGATCGGCGGCGAGGTGGGCTTCACGCCGCTGCGCAACCTGCGTGTCGCCGGCGGTTTCAACGCCTTCGGCTTCAAGGATCCGGACATCCCGTCGCTGCAGAAGACCGATCGCGGGGCGTACCTCGACGTCGGCTTCAAGTTCGACGAGATGCTGTTCGGCGGTGGCGACAAGGAAGCCGCACGCGGCGCATCGCAGCCGACCGCGATCGCGGTCGATGCGGCGAGCGCGCCGGCGGTGCCGGTGCCGCCGGCCCGTCCGGACTCGGTGCTCCACGCGACGCCGGAGCGGATCAGCGACGAGGCGATCGCCCGCGATCGGCGCTCGCTCGATGGCTGGGAGGCGCGCATCGCGGCGCTGCCCGACTCGACCGCGGGCCCGGGCCTGAAGGCCAAGGGCACCGCGTGGATCGGCTACGCCCGCGAGGCGATC
>JANOEH010000248.1:0-7704 GCA_031413115.1 Candidatus Eiseniibacteriota bacterium
GCCACGGCCGGGTCCACTTCCAGCGACCGTCGTCGGCGGCCCGCTCCTCGGCGGTGGGCGGGGGCCCGGCGACGAACAGCTCGAGCTGGGGCCACAGGAAAGCGACCAGGCGTCGGGCGGTCCGGCGGATCAAGTCGCGACTCGCTTGTCGTAGGGGTCGAGCGCGTCACGCAGGCCGTCGCCCACGAAGTTGAAGGCGAACAGGGTGAGCGCGAGCGCGGCGCCCGGGAAGATCGTCAGCCACGGGAAGAACGCGAGCATCTGCGCGCCCTCCGACACGAGCACGCCCCACGACGCGTCGGGCGGCTGGACGCCGAGCCCGAGGAAGGAGAGGAACGCCTCCTGCAGGATGATCGCCGGAATCGTCAGCGTCGAGTAGACGATCACCGGGCCCAGCGTGTTCGGCACGATGTGCCCGAACACGATCCGCGCATCGCGCGCGCCGAGCGCGCGGGCTGCCTCGACGAACGTCTGGTTCTTGAGCGACAGCACCTGCCCGCGAACGATGCGCGCCATGGTCAGCCACTGCACCGCCCCCAGCGCGACGAACAGCATGAGCAGGCTCTTGGAGAAGAACACGAGCAGCAGGATGACGAGGAAGATGTAGGGCAGCGAGTACAGCACGTCGACGACCCGCATCATGAACTCGTCGATGCGGCCGCCCAGGTAGGCCGAGATCGCGCCGTAGCTGACGCCGATCAGGATCGAGACGAACGTCCCGACGAGCCCGACCAGAAGCGAGATCCGCCCGCCGTGGATCGTGCGGGCCAGCATGTCGCGGCCCAGCAGGTCGGTGCCGAACGGATGCGACCACGACGGCCCGGTCACGCCCAGTGCGAAGTCCGTTCCATTGGGGTCGGGCAGGAACGGAATCCACGGCGCGAGAGCACAGACGATCCCGATCGCCAGCAGCGCCACGCCCGAGACCACCGCCATGCGGTTGCGCTGGAGGCGTCGCCACGCATCGCTCCACAGCGTCCCGCCGGGGCGCGCGGCGACGGGGGCGGGAATCGTGGCGGTCCCGACGGCGCTCATGCCAGCTCCACGCGTGGATCGAACCACGAGTACGCGACGTCGACGACGAGGTTGAGCACCATCAGGAAGCCCGCGTAGAAGACGACGATCCCGAGCACCAGCGTGTAGTCGCGGTTGAATGCGGCCGACACGAGCTGGCGGCCGAGGCCGGGCACGGCGAAGATCTGCTCGATCACGATCGAGCCCATGACGATGCGCGCCACAGCCGGTCCCAGGTAACTGACGACGGGAAGGATCCCGAGCTTGAGCGCGTGCCCGAAGACGACCCGCGACTCGGGCAGGCCCTTCGCCCGCGCGGTGCGGATGTAGTCCTGGCGCAGCGTCTCGAGCATGCCGCCGCGGGTGAGCCGCGCGATGTAGGCGAGATAGATCGCCGACAGGGTGAGCACCGGCAGGACGCGACTCGACGGCCCCAGCCAGAGCGCCGGCGGCAGCCAGTAGAGCGTGAGCGCGAAGACCAGCACGAGCACCGGCCCCAGCACGAAGTTGGGAATCGACACGCCGAGAAGCGTCGCGGACATGGTGACGTAGTCGATCGCCGAGTTCTGGCGGTTGGCCGCGATCACGCCCAGCGGGATGCCCAGCGCGAGTGCCAGCAGCAGCGACCAGAAGCCCAGCTCGAACGAGGCCGGGAAGCTGGAGCGGATGATGTCCGACACCTGCTGCGTGGGGTACTTGTACGATGGCCCGAAGTCGAGCCGCGCGGCGTTGCCGAGGAAGGTGACGTACTGCTCGGGCCACGGCTTGTCGAGACCGTACTTCGCGAACAGCACCTCCTTCGCGGCGGCGGGGATCTCGCGCTCGGACTGGAACGGCCCACCCGGCGCGGCGCGCATCATGAAGAACGTGAGCGTCGCGATCGCCCACAGGGTGGGGATCATGAGCAGCAGCCGCCGCAAGATGAACGTGATCATGGCGTCGCCTCGGCCGCTGCGGCCTGCGAGCGCCAGTCGGGATCGATCGACACGCCCTTGAGCGGGTGCACGTCGAGCACCGTGGAGTAGATGCCCTTCACGTAAGGCTTGATCAGCGACGTCTCCGCGTAGTGATAGACGGGAATGACCGGTCCCTCGGAGAGCAGGATCGCCTCGGCGCGCGAGAGCATGCGCAGGCGCTCGGCCGGGTCGACCTCGACGGTGGCGCGGCGGAGCAGGTCGTCGTACTCCGCGTTCGACCAGCCCGTTCGGCTGTTCCCGGCGTCGGTGATCCACATGTCGAGGAACGTCATCGGGTCGCCGAAGTCGCCGATCCACGAGCGCCGCGCCACGTCGTAGTTCTTCGTCGTGGTCGCAGCGAGATAGCTGGCCCACTCCTGGTTCGACAGCGTCACCTGGATGCCCAGGTCGCGCTTCCACATCGCCTGCACGGCCTCGGCGATGCGGCGATGGTCCTCGCTGGTGTTGAACAGGATCTCGATCGGCGGGAAGCCCTTGCCCCCGGGATAGCCCGCCTTCGCCAGGCACTCGCGCGCGTACACCGGGTCATGCTTCAGCGGCGCCGGAGCCGTGTAACCGGCGTAGCCCATCGGCGTGATCCCGCCCCACGCGGTCACCGTGCCCCGGAGCACGTGCTCGGCGATCGCCTGACGGTCGGTCGCGGCATTGAGCGCGCGGCGGACCCACACGTCGTCGAACGGTTTCCTGCTCACGACCATCGAGAAGAAGTAGGTGCCGTGGTACGGGCCGCCCGAGAAGTCCTTGTAGTGACGCACGAACGGCACGACCGTCTTCGGCACGTAGCCGCTCGGGTTCCAGTCGACGACGCCGGCCTTGTACAGGTTCGTCGCGGTCGACAGTTCCTCGACCGGGAGCGCCACGATCCGCTCCAGCTTCACCGCCTTCCGGTCCCAGTACCGTTCGTTGGGCACCAGAACGAAGCGGTTCTTCAGCTCCCATTCGACGATGCGGAAGGGCCCGTTGCCCACGAGCGCGAGCGCGTCCTCCCAGTCGTCGCCGAGCTTCTCGATAACGTGCCGGGGCGTCGGCAGCGCCGTGTAGAACGTGGTCAGCTCGAGGAAGTAGGGCGTCGGCTGGGCCAGCGTGACGACGAACGTCGAGTCGTCCGGGGCGGCGAGGCCGACCGCGGTTGAATCGCTCAGCGTTCCCTCGTTGAAGGCCTGGGCATTGCGAACGGGAAACAGGAAACTCGCGTAGCGGCTGCCGGTCGCGGGCCGGAGCACGCGCTGCCACGACCACAGGAAGTCCCCGGCGGTGAGCGGGTGGCCGTCGGCCCAGGTCAGCCCGGGCCGCAGGTGAAAGGTATAGATGAGGCCGTCGGGGGAGAGGTCCCAGCGGTAGGCCTGACCCGGCACGGGAGCGAGTGTCCGCGGATCGGCGGAGCACAGGCCCTCGAACACCATGCGCGCAATGCGGCCGTCGGGCTGACCCGACATCACGGCCGGATCGAGGTGCTCGGGTTCGGCGCCATTGTTGAACGTGAGAACCTGTCCGGACGGCGGCGTGGTGTTGCCGAAGTAAGCGGCATCGCCCGGGGCGCGCGACCCGCAGCCCGTGCCGAAAGCGAGCACGAGCGCGGCGACGGCGGCAAGGGCGGGGACCCCCTGATTTTTCGCAAGCGCGGTCACGGGCCGCAGTATACCATCCGCCGCGAGCGATGCCGCCTCCCGGCGTGTGCGGCCGCCGGAGGTCCTGCCCATCGCATGTCGAGCTCGATCGGACGTCTCTTCACCGTGATCACGTGGGGCGAATCCCACGGCCCCGCCGTCGGCGTCGTCATCGACGGCGTGCCGTCCGGGCTGCGCGTGGACCCGG
Organism: Candidatus Eiseniibacteriota bacterium; assembly: GCA_031413115.1. Classification (GTDB taxonomy): domain Bacteria; phylum Eisenbacteria; class RBG-16-71-46; order RBG-16-71-46; family DASYSL01; genus JANPEF01. The sequence continues at coordinate 3,807 of JANOEH010000248.1, forward strand.
CACTCATCCAGCGCGACCTCGATCGCCGCCGCCCGGGCCAGTCGTCGATCACGACCCAGCGCAGCGAGGCCGACCAGGTCGAGATCCTGTCGGGCCTCTTCGATGGCGTCACCACGGGCACGCCGATCTGCCTGCTGGTCCACAACACCGACGCCAAGAGCAAGGACTACGACGCGCTCAAGGACGTGTTCCGCCCCGGCCATGCCGACTTCACCTCCGCCGCCAAGTACGGGGTGCGCGACCACCGCGGCTCGGGCCGCGCCTCCGGGCGCGAGACGCTGGGCCGCGTCGCCGCCGGCGCGATCGCCAAGGCGCTGCTGGCCACGCGCGGCGTCTCGATCGTCGCGGGCACCGTCGCGATCGCCGACGTCACGGCCGAGCGCCGCGACTGGGACGTCGCCGAAACGAACCCCGTGCGCTGCCCCGACGCCACGGCCGCCATCGCCATGATCGCCGCGATCGAGGCCGCCCGCGCCGAGCAGGACTCGGTCGGGGGCGTGGTCGAGGTCGTCGCCCGCGGCGTCCCGGCCGGCTGGGGCGATCCGACCATGGACAAGCTCGACGCCACCCTCGCCTTTGCCCTGCTGTCGATCCCCGCCATCAAGGGCGTCGAGATCGGTTCGGGCTTCGCCGCGACGCGCCTGCGCGGCTCGCAGAGCAACGATGCGATGGGCCGCGACGGCTTCAAGACGAACCACGCCGGCGGGATCCTCGGCGGCATCTCGAGCGGGCAGGACGTCGTCGTCCGGATCGCGGTCAAGCCCGCCTCGTCGATCGCCCGCGCGCAGGACACGGTGAACACGGCAGGGGAGGCGGTGCAGGTGAGGGTCGAGGGCCGCCACGACCCGTGCATCTGCCCGCGCGTCGTCCCCGTCGCCGAGGCGATGGTGGCGCTCGCTCTGGCCGACGCGTTCCTCCACCAGTGCGCGCTCGAAGGCGCGCGCCCGCGCGACGAAGGGAAGGGCTGACCGTGGTCGTCGTCATGGCGCCTGGGGTCGCCGAGGAGCAGATCGCCGAAGTTGCCTCGCGGCTTCGACTGATGGGGCTCGCCGTCCATCGCTCCGATGAACGCGGGCGCATCGTGCTCGGCGTCGTCGGCGACCTGGGCTCGCTCGACGTCGATGACGTGCGTCACCTGCCCGGCGTGCAGGAGGTGGTGCGCATCAGCGCACCCTACAAGCTCGCCTCGCGCGCGTTTCGCGCCGAGCCGACTCTCGTGATGGTGCGCAACACGGTCGTCGGCGGCAACAGGATCGCGGTCATGGCCGGCCCCTGCGGCGTGGAGAGCGAGGAGCAGGTCGAGGAGACCGCCGTCGCCGTCGCGGCGGCGGGCGCGACGATCCTGCGCGGCGGCGCGTTCAAGCCGCGCACCTCGCCGTACACGTTCCAGGGCCTCGGCGAGGAGGGGATGAAGATCCTTCGCCGCGTCGCCGACCGCCACGACCTGGCCGTCGTCTCCGAGGTGCTCGACACGCAGCACGTCGCGATCGCCGAGCGGTGGGTCGACATCCTGCAGATCGGCGCGCGCAACATGCAGAACTTCGCACTCCTGCGCGAGGTCGGCCGCACCCGCAAGCCGGTGCTGCTCAAGCGCGGCATGTCGGGCACGATCGAGGAGTGGCTGATGGCTGCCGAGTACGTCCTCGCCGGCGGCAACACCCAGGTGATGCTGTGCGAGCGCGGCATCCGCACGTTCGAGACGGCAATGCGCAACACGCTCGACCTCTCGTGCGTCCCGCTGCTGCACCAGCTCACGCACCTGCCCGTCGTGGTCGACCCGTCGCACGCCGTGGGCGTGCGCGACAAGGTGCCGCCGATGGCGCTCGCTGCCGTCGCCGCCGGCGCCGACGCGCTGCTGATCGAGGTGCACCCGCACCCCGAGCGCGCGCTGTCCGACGGCGCGCAGTCGCTCGACCCGCCGCTGTTCGTGGACCTGATGCGGCGCATGCAGGCCGTGGCCGTGGCGGTCGGGCGCACGCTCTGATTCGTGGTGCGGATCGTCGCCTGAGAGGCGAGCGTCTCGATGGACCGATTCCGGCGGGGTGAACTGGGCAGTTGCCCAATTGACCTATCCCAGGCGAGGTGAATTGGGCAGTTGCCCAATTGACTCGTCCCGGGACGAGTCGATTGAGCAGTCCTGTCCGAGGGACGAACGCGCCGCGGACCTCGTCCATCCGGCCGGACCTCCGTCCCGATGGCCATGTCCGAAAACGTCCGCTCGGTGTCCCCGGCCCGTGCCATCATGCTCCGCATGACGCCCCTCGATCCCACCGTCTGCTACGAGGCCCTGAAGAGCCGCGACCGTCGCTTCGAGGGCCGCTTCGTCGTCGCCGTGCGCACGACCGGCATCTACTGCCGCCCCGGCTGCCCGGCGAAGCTGCCGCACCGCGAGCACGTGCGCTTCTACGCCACGCCCGTCGCCGCCGAGGAGGCGGGCTTCCGCCCGTGCCTGCGCTGCCGCCCCGAGACCGCGCCGCGCTCCGCCGCGTGGCAGGGGACGCAGGCGACGGTGACGCGCGCGCTGCGCCTGCTCGATCACGAGCCCGAGGCGGCGACGGACCTGGTACGCCTCGCTGAGCGCCTGGGAATCGGCCCGCGCCACCTCCGCCGGCTGTTCGTCACGCACGTCGGCGCGTCGCCGCGCGCGGTCGTCCAGTCGCGCCGCGCGCACTTCGCGCGCCGACTCGTCGAGGAGACCGACCTGCCGCTCGAGACGATCGCGCTCACCGCGGGCTATGGCAGCGCACGGCGATTCCGCGCGTCGTTCGGCAAGGCGTTCGGTCGCGCACCGGCGCAACTCCGCGCGAAGCGCGGGCTGGCCGCTCCTCACGAGCAAGACCGCCCGATCGAGCTCACGCTCCCGTACGTCCCGCCGTACGACTGGCCCGCGGTGCTCGCGTACCGCGCGGCACGCCTCATCCCCGGCGTCGAAACCGTCGAGCGCGACGCGTACCGCCGCACGATCGACGGCGGCGTGCTCGAGGTCGCGCCCGCGCCCGTCGGAACCCGCATCAACGACCGCCCGTCGCTCGTGCTGCGCCTGTGGCTCGCCGACCCCGGCGGACTCGATCGCCTCGTCGCGCGCGCCCGGCGCATGCTCGACCTCGAGGCCGACCCGAACGCGATCGCCGATCACCTGGCGCACGACCGCGCGCTCGCGGCGCGGGTGCGCCGCGTGCCGGGCATGCGCATCCCGGGCGCGTGGGATCCGTTCGAGCTCGCGGTGCGCGCGGTGCTCGGACAGCAGGTCAGCGTCGCCGCGGCGACGACGATCGCGGGGCGGCGCGTCAAGGCGTTCGGCACGCCGCGCGACCGCGCCGCGAACGCCGGCGCACTCACGCACGCATTCCCGGATGCCGCCCGCCTCGCCGAGGCGGCTGAGACTCGCATCGGCGCGCTTGGCCTCACGCGCGCTCGCGCCGCGACGCTCGCGGGGCTCGCGCGCGCGGTCGCCGACGGCACACTCGTGCTCGACGGCGCACGCGGACTCGAGGCGAGCATCGACGCGATGACCGCGCTGCCGGGCATCGGCCCGTGGACGGCGCACTACGTCGCGCTGCGCGGCCTGCTCGAGCCCGACGCGTTTCCGGCGGGGGACCTGGGCTTGCGGAAAGCGCTCGCCGCGAAGGGCGCCGAGCCCATCTCCGAGGCCGCGCTCCTCGCGCGCGCCGAGCGCTGGCGCCCGTGGCGCGGCTACGCGGCGATCCACCTGTGGCATGGGTTGACGCCGCGCGACGTTTGACCGGGCAGGCGGCGGGGAAGTCGAGCCCTGCGACCTCGCAATCGTGGGGCCGGATCAAGAACGCGTCCCGCCTCTGACCCGCGACTTGACAGGTGGGGCACCGATGGGGTTTTCTACGGACCTGCGCCGGGCGCCCGGCCTCTGGGCCCCAGGCGC
>JANOEH010000249.1:0-6792 GCA_031413115.1 Candidatus Eiseniibacteriota bacterium
CTCGTGCTCAAGGTGGATCCGTCGAACGAGAAGATCTCGCTCGGCCTCAAGCAGGTCGAGCCCGATCCGTGGCTCACGCTCGACGATCGCTTCCCGATCGGCTCGCGGGTGCAGGGCAAGGTGCGCAACCTCACGAACTTCGGCGCGTTCGTCGAACTCGAGGAGGGCATCGACGGCCTCGTGCACGTGTCCGACATGTCGTGGACGAAGCGCGTCTCGCACCCGTCCGAGGTGGTCAAGAAGGGCGAGGGCGTCGAGGTCGTGGTGCTCGCGATCGACAAGGAGCACCGCCGGATCTCGCTCGGCCTGAAGCAGGTGCAGGACGATCCGTGGCCGACGCTGGCCGACAAGTTCCCCTCGGGCATGACGGTCACGGCCACCGTGAACCGCCTGTTCGACCGCGGCGCGATCGTGGACGTGGGCGGCGACATCGAGGGCTTCGTGCCCCTGTCGCAGCTCGGCGTCGACGACCTCAAGCGTCCGGGGGAGGCGTTCGTGCCGGCCGAGCCGCTCACGCTCAAGGTGACGCGCGTCGATGTCCCGAACCATCGCCTGGTGCTGTCGGTCAAGGCGTGGCTGCAGGATCAGGACGACGTCACGCTCGCCGAGTGGACCGCGTCGCGCAATCGCGCCCGTGCCGAAGCCGCCGAAGCCGAAAAGGCCGAAGCCGCTCGTGCCGAGGCACGGGGCGAGCGCAAGGCCCGCGAGGCCGAGGATGGCGTCGCCGAGCCCGAGATCGAAGTCGAAGTCGAAGACGAAGCGTAGGCAACACCGGAGGGGGAGCGGTCCGGGTACCCACCCGGCCGCTCCTCTCTTCTTCCCGCCGCGGGCTCCATCGGAGGGATCGTGCAGCGCTTCTATCTCGAGAGTTACGGCTGCCATATGAACGTTTACGATACGCAGGGACTCGAGCGGCAGCTCGAGGACCACGGCTACACGCGTGTCGCCGCCCCCGAGGATGCCGACGTCGTCCTGGTCAACACCTGCTCCGTCCGCGAGCACGCCGAAGAGCGCACGCTCAATCGGCTGGCGGTCCTCTCCCGGCTCAAAGCGAAGAACCCGGCCATGAAGCTCGGCGTCTGCGGCTGCATGGCGCAGCGCATGGGTGCGGAGATCAAGAAGCGCGTGCCCCGCGTCGACCTGATCGTCGGCGCGCAGGCGTTGCCCGCCGTGCTGCCCGCGCTCAAGGCGCTCGAGCGGGGGGAGTCGAGCGGGCCCGTCGTCGAGCCGCTGAACCACTACCTGCCGCCGCCGCGCCCGCGACTTGATGCGAAGAACCTCAAGGGTTTCGTCACCATCATCCGCGGCTGCAACAAGGCCTGCGCCTACTGCATCGTGCCCACCACGCGCGGACCCGAGGTCAGCCGCCATCCCGACGACGTCCTGCTCGAAGTGCAGGAGCTGGTGCTGCGCGGGGCGAAGGAGATCACGCTGCTGGGGCAGAACGTGAATAGCTATAGCGCCGCAGGCGCGGACTTCCCCGAACTTCTGCAACGGTGCGGCGCAGTCGCAGGAAAGTGGCGCCTGCGTTTTACCACCAGTCATCCACGCGACATGTCGCCCGAAGTCGTGCGACGGATGGCGGAAGCCCCACGGCTCGCGCCGTGGTTACATCTGCCCGTCCAGAGCGGCTCGCCGCGCCTGCTGCGCGCCATGAACCGCGACTACACGCTCGAGCAGTACCTGGTCGCCATCGATGCCGCGCGCGAGGCGATGCCCGACCTCGCGGTGACCACCGACCTCATCGTCGGCTTCCCCGGCGAGACCGCGGACGACTTCGCGCAGACCCTCGCGCTGGTCGAACGCGTCCGCTACGACACGTCCTACGCGTTCAAGTACTCGCCGCGCTCGGGCACCGCCGCGGCGCGGCTCGAGGACGACGTGACCGGCGAGGAGAAGCAGCGCCGCCTGGCGATCCTGCTCGCCGCCCAGCGTCGCCTGTCGCACGAGATCAACCAGGCTTGGGTGGGTCGTACCGTCGAGGTGCTGATCGAGGGTCGCGACGAAAGGCACGGTAATGGGCTCACCCGCACCGGGCAGAACAAGATGGTGCTCGTGCCGTGGCAGGATGGGCTCGCGCCCGGCCAGTTCGCCGAGGCCGTGGTCGAGCGGGCCGAGGGTCAGACGCTCCATGGCCGCCTCGTCGCCGCGGGTTGATCGGCGCATGAGCCCGCGCCCCATGTCCGCGCCGCGCTCGGCGTGGCCCGCGCCTCGCTCGTTCGCTCTCCCGATCGTCGCCCTCGCTGCAACGCTGGCATTCGCTGTCGCCGGCGACACGACCCACGCCCAGGGCCGCCGCCCCGCGCCGACCCCCGCACCGGTCGGCCCCCTCGATCCCGTCCGCGCCACGTGGGACGCCGCGCTCGCCCCCGGACTCGCCGACACGACGCGCGCACGGCTCGAGGCCTTTCTCGCACGCTACCCACGCCAGCCGCAGGCGCGCGATGCCCACTACGAGCTCGGACTCCTCGCCTATGCGCGCGGCGACTATGCCAGCGCCCGCGGTGCCTTCCGCCGCGCCCGATCCGCGAGCGGCGGGGACGAGACGCGTTACTGGGAGGCGCTGTCAGCTTTCGCGCTGGGACGCACGCGCGAGGCGCGCACGCTCGCCCAGCCGCTGGCGCAGGCCAAGCCGCGCCGGGCCGGGCCGCGCCGCTGGGATGCCGCGTACCTCGTTGCCTTGTCGTGGGCCCAGGAGGGAAAAAAGCCCGAAGCACTTGCCGCCTACCGCCAGCTCTTCACGCTGCCGCCGGCAGGGGCCGAGGCCGCCGCGTTATTCCAGGGCGTCAGGCTCGCCCGCGAGCTGGGCCGCACCGAGGACGCGGCCGCGTGGCGCAAGCGCCTGCTCGCCCGCGCGCCGGGCAGCCCCGAGGCGGCGAGCCTCCACGCCGACGAGGCGTCCCGCACGCCGGCCCGCGCCGACTCCGGCAGCGTTCGCGGACGGTAGCACGGTGGCCGCCAGGACCTCGCCGCTCATGGAGCAGTTCGGGCGCATCAAGCGCGCCCATCCCGACACGCTGCTCCTGTTCCGCGTCGGCGACTTCTACGAGACGTTCTACGAAGATGCGGTGCAGGCCGCGAAGCTGCTGGGTATCACGCTCACCTCGCGCAACAAGAACGATCCCGATCCCATTCCGCTGGCCGGCATCCCGTGGCACCAGCGCGACGTCTACGTCGCGCGATTGCTGCGCCAGGGCCGCCGAGTGGCGATCTGCGAGCAGCTCGAGGACCCGGCCATGGCGAAGGGACTGCTCGAGCGCGGCGTGACCGAGATCCTCACCCCCGGCTCGGTCGTGGAAGACGCGTTCCTCGTTGCCGGCGAGAGCAACTACCTGGCCGCCGTCGCGCCGAACGCGACGGGTGCGCGTACCGGGATCGCGCTCGTCGAGGCCTCGACCGGCGAGTTCCTCGTGGCCGAAATGCCGGCCGATGAAGCAGCCGCCGAGCTCGGGCGCTATCCGGTGTCGGAGTTCCTCGTGCCTGCCGGCCAGGCGCTGCCGCGCTCGCTCGAAGCGATCCTGTTCCTCGCCCGCACCGTGACCCGCTTGCCCGCGGCGCGCTATGACGGCGACGCGCCACGCGATGGGTTCGCCGCCCACTTCGGTGATGCGGCCACGGAGGCGCAACGCCTGTCGCCGCTCGCCGCCCGAGCGGGTGCCGTCGCGCTGTCGTACCTGGGCGAAGTGCAGGGCAGCGCGCTGACGCAGATCCGCCGCCTCTCGCCCCTGTCGAGCCGCGAGCACCTGGGCCTCGACCCGGCGACGCGGCGATCGCTCGAGCTGTTCGAGCCCGCGCCCGGCGGCGATCCCGCGCACACGCTGTGGGCCGTCGTCAATCGCACGCGCACCCCGGCGGGGGCGCGGCGCCTGCGGGCCACGCTCGAGCGCCCACTGGTCGACGCCGTGGCGATTGCGGCGCGCCTTGACGCGGTCGCCACGCTGGTCGACGACTCCGGGCTGCGTGCGGCATGCCGCGCCGCGCTCGATCGCACCTACGACCTCGAGCGCCTGGCCGCGCGGATCGCGGCCGCCAAGGCGAACGCGCGCGACCTGGTCGCGCTGCGCGAGACTCTGCTCGCCGTGCCCGCGCTGGCCGCGCGGCTGGCCGACCGCCCGGCCCTGGCCGCCGCCGCCGCCGCGCTCGATCCGCACGTCGAGCTGGCGGCACATCTGGCGCGGGCGCTGGTCGACGATCCGCCCGTCACGATCAAGGACGGCGGCATGATCCGCCCCGGGTTCGATGCCGCACTCGACGAGCTGCGCGAACTCGCCGCCGGTGGCAAGCGCTGGCTCGCCGAATTCGAGACGCGCGAGCGCGTGGCGACGGGCATCGGCTCGCTCAAGATCGGCTACAACCGCGTGTTCGGCTACTTCATCGAGATCACGCGAGCCCAGGCCGCGCGCGCGCCCGCGCACTACGAGCGACGACAGACGCTGACCACCGCCGAGCGCTACGTCACGCCCGAGCTGCGCGCGAAGGAATCGCAGGTGCTCGGCGCCGAGGAACGCCTGCGCGAGGCCGAGGCCACCACCTTCCTCGCGCTGCGCGAGCGCACGGCGCGCGACTTCGACACGCTGCAGGGCACCGCGCGCGCGCTGGCCGAGATCGATGCGCTGGCCGGCCTTGCCGAGGTCGCCGCCGCGAACGGCTGGACGCGCCCGCATGTCCACGGCGGGGATCGTCTGCACCTGGTGGCCGCGCGGCACCCCGTGGTCGAGCGGCTCCTGCCGCCGGGGCGCTTCGTGCCCAACGACGTCGACCTCGACCCGGCGCGGCGGCAGATCATCCTCCTCACCGGACCGAACATGGCGGGCAAGTCGACCTACATGCGCCAGGTCGCACTGATCGTCCTGCTCGCCCAGGCCGGCTCGTTCGTGCCGGCGGCGGCGGCCGAGATCGGCGTCGTCGACCAGATCTTCACCCGTGTCGGCGCGGGCGATCACGTGGCCGGCGGGCAGTCGACATTCATGCTCGAGATGCTCGAGACCGCGAACATCCTGCGCCGCTCCACCGCGCGTTCGCTGGTCGTGCTCGACGAGATCGGACGTGGCACCTCGACCTACGACGGCATGTCGCTCGCCTGGGCCGTGACCGAGGAGCTGCATCGCGACGGCGGCCCGCGCCCGCGCACGCTGTTCGCCACGCACTACCACGAGCTGACGCGGCTGGCCGATCGGCTGCCCCGTCTGGTCAATCGCAGCATGCGGGTGGCGGAGAACGGGGAGGACGTCGTTTTCCTGCACGAGGTGGTCGACGGCCCGGCCGACAAGAGCTACGGCATCCACGTCGCACGCCTGGCGGGAATCCCGGCGCACGTGATCGAGCGGGCGAACGAGCTGCTTGCCGGCCTCGAAGCCGAGGCAATGGTGACCGCCGCCGGGGCAGGAGGGCCACCGGGTCCGGACGGCGCTTCGATCGCGGCGGACCGTGCCGCCGCGCCCGAGTCGCAGCTCACGCTGTTCGGGGCCGACCCGCGCGCCGCCGAGCTGGCCCGGTTGCTGTCCGACATCGACCTCGACGCGATGACGCCGAGGGCGGCCCTGTCGCTGCTGTTCCAGTGGCGGGAGTCCCTGGGCCAAACGACGAAGCGGTAGCGGAGCGGCCCGCTAGTCCCGCAGCACGTCCAGCACGTTCTCGTAGCGCCCGAAGCTCGGCATCAGGTAGGTGCCCGCGAAGCGTCCGCGCGCCGCCTGCAGCAGGTCGCGGGCGTGCTGGACACCCGCGGCCTGCGCATCGGCGCCGGCGTTGCGCAGGCGATCGCGCAGCTCCTGCGGCACGGTGATGCCCGGCACCTCGTGGTGCATGAACTCGGCGTGGCGGAACGACTGCAGGGGCAGGATGCCGAGCAGCACCGGGATCGGCACCGGGCCGAAGCGCGCCAGGAACGCGTCCCACACCGCCATGTCGTAGAACGGCTGGGTCATCGCGAAGTCGGCGCCGGCGTCGATCTTCTCGCGGAAGCGCACCAGCTCGAGGTCGAGGTCGTCCGCCGTCGGGTTGACGGCGCAGGCGATGGCAAAGCGCGTGCGTTCGCCGATCGGATTCCCCGCCAGGTCGGTGCCGGCGTTCAGCTTCTTGATGATGCGGATCAGGCCCACCGAGTCGACGTCGTACACCGCCGTCACGTTTGGGTAGTCGCCCGTGCTCGGAGGATCCCCCGTGAGCGCAAGGATCGTCGTGATGCCCATCGCGTGCGCGCCCAGCAGGTCGGCCTGGATGCCCATCAGGTTGCGATCGCGGCACGTGAAGTGGAGGATTGCGTCGAACTGCGGGTAGTGGCGCATGACGAGATAGGTCAGCGCCTGGGCGCTCATGCGCACGCGCGCCATCGGCGAATCGGCGACGTTGATCGCGTCGATGCCGTGCTGCGCCAGCAGTCCCGCGCCGGTGAGGATCTTCTGCGGGTTGATGCCGCGCGGCGGATCGAGCTCGACCGAGACATAGAAGCCCGCGCGCAGCTTCGCCAGGATCGCGGGTTCCGAGGTGGCATCGGGAGTCGACGCGTCCTCCGGCGGAGAGGCCAGCGGTGCCCGTGGCGGGGCGGCCTGCGGCGCAGCCGCAGGGGCGGTGGCGCCGGCGGCGCCGACATCCGGCGCACCGGCTGGCAGGTCGAGCCGCATCCGCGCGACATGCTCGGGGGTCGTCCCGCAACAGCCACCGACCACGCTCACGCCCGCCTCGACGAAGCGTCGCGCGTAGGCCCCGAAGTACTCGGGCGTGGCGACATAGACGTAACGACCCGCGACCATCTGCGGCAGGCCGGCGTTGGGCATGGCCGCCAGGCGCGGTCGC
>JANOEH010000250.1:0-10854 GCA_031413115.1 Candidatus Eiseniibacteriota bacterium
CGATGGCTTCGAGTTCCTGGCCAAGGCGCACAAATCCATGACCCACGAGACGGCCGATCCCGAGGAGGCGACCTTCCGAGCGTTCGACGACTGCCTCGCCCCACTGGTCGCCGCCGGAAAGCACCGTGGCGTCCTACTCCAGTTCCCGTGGGCATTCCGGCCGGATCAGGCCGGGCGCCAGCGTCTGGACCTGCTGCACGAGAGGCTGTCGGCGCGGGGGCCGCTGTTCGTCGAGTTCCGGCATGCCGCGTGGCTCGATGAGCGGGTGTTTCGGTATCTCGACGAACGCGGCATCGGCTATTGTTCCGTCGATGAACCGCCGCTCCCGGGGCTCGTTCCGCCCGTCGCGCGGCTTACCGGCTCGATCGCCTACGTGCGCTTCCACGGTCGCAACGAGAAGACCTGGTGGGGCCGCGGTGGGGGCGATCGCTACGACTACGACTATTCGCCCGCGGAGCTCACGGAATGGGTGTGGAAGATCCGCGAACTGGCCGAGCGCTCGCGCCAGGTCTATGTCTTCTTCAACAACTGTCACGCCGGGCAGGCGGCGCGCAACGCGCTGCTGATGCGCGACCTGGTGCAACGCGACTTCATGGGCGAGGTGCGCTGAAGTGGGGCGGAACTTTCGCGCCCGGGGTCGCCTGTATCGCACTGCTGGCGTGCGCCGCCCTCACAGCCGCGCCCGAACCCGCCCGCGCCGCCGACGAGAAGCCGCGCACGGCCGTGCCGGCCACCCCGTGGCGTCTTCCCGCGGTCGACTCGCTCAAGCTGTGGGCCGACGAGGGCCTGGCGCTGCTCGCTCCCGCGAAGTCCGATACCGTCGGTCCCACCGAGCTCGCCGCGTTCGATCGCTTCGATCAGGTCGCCCGCAAGTACTTCGGCGCGCTCGGGTCGCGTTCGATGCGCGGCGCGCGCGGCGTGCTGACCGTGCTCGACTCGCTCGGCGTGAAGGCCGACTTCGCGCAGGACACCGAGCTGCCGCAGTTCTGCGCGCTGACGTTCTTCAACCCGGCGTTCGACGGCTACGCGGCGATCACCTACCTCTACTGGTGGCGCGGCGACGAGCTGCGTCGTCAGCGCATGCTGCTGACCGGGGGCAAGCGCCTGCAGCTCGAAGTGTGGTGGACCGGCAAGTCGGAGGCGCCGTACGAGGCCGGGTTCATCGATCACCGGCGCACCGGCGAGACGCGCGAGCCGTTCTTCACGCTCCTGCGGATGTCGCCGCGGGCCGACTTCTGGGGGATCGTCCAGGCGGGACGCCGCGACCTCGACCTGGGCGGGCGGGGCAACGCGCGGTTCGTGGACCTGAACGACGACGCGGTGCCCGAACTGCTGGCCTGGGTCGTGTCGCCACCGGATGCGCGATTCCGGCCGGGCCCCGAGCTGCCGCCCTTGCTCTCCGAGCGGATCTGGCAGCGCTCGGATTCGGGCTTCGTCACGCTCGACCGGCGCACGCTGCCGTCGCCGTTCGCCACCTTCGTGCTGTTCCTGCGCGCGCTCGAAATGACGCAGTCGTCGCTCGCCCGCGAGCTGGTGACCACGCCGGCGGTGCTGACCAAGGCGCGCACGCTCAAGCTCGGCACGTTCAAGGAGCCGGAGTCGTGGGAGACGCTCGGGCAGGGCGCCGGCGGACCCTGGCGCCAGCGCATGCGCTTCCAGTACGGCACCCCAGCGCGGCGCGACAAGATGCTCGACGTGCAGATGAAGTTCGTCGACGGGCGCTGGCTGATCGAGCGCCTCGATGCGCCGGCAGATCTGAAGCCGGCGAAGCCGGCGCCTGCGCCTTCCGGCGCCGGAGGCTCACGGTGAAGCGCCGGAGTGGTTTCGTGGACGCGGCCGCGGCGGCGACGCTCCTCGCACTGGCCGGCTTCGCCGGCTGTCGTTCCGATGGCATTGATCCGCCGAAGGACGAGGACCTGATCGTCGAGGACGTCGCCACCGACGTCGACTCGCTCGCCACGTGGGCACAGCGCGCGCGCGAGGGCTGGGCCAGCGGCGACTCGCTGCAGGCGCGCGAGGCCGGTGCGCTGGCGCGGGCTTCGTTCGCGGGGGCGTGGGTCGACCGGCTCGATGCAAACGCCAGCGAAGCGCAGGGGCGCGATGCCGAGCGCTTGCCTTCGCGCAACGACGGCGGCATGCCGACACCGGACGATCTGCGCGCATCGCTCACGGCGATCGGCCTGGCGACCGACATCGTCGTCGCCACCGGGCCGTTCGCGCTGTGGCAGGTGGTGGTCCGCGATCCGACTGGCGCCGCCGATGCCGGGACCGAGTTCTGGGCGTGGCCCGATCCGGCCGCGCCGCAGGGCGAGCCCGTGCTGCAGGCGTTGCCGCCGAGTGCGCCGCACCGCGCGCGCTTCGGGCCCGAGGGGATCGGTGCGCTGACGACTTACACCCGTCCGGGCGGGGTCGGGCTGGTCTCGGCGTGGACGCGACCGCGCGGCTCGAGCGGGGTCGAGGTCGCGGTGATCGAGCGTGGCGCCGCGGGCGGACGAACTGCGCCGTGGCGCGTCACGTCGAACCGCGTGCTGCCGGTCGCCGCCGACAGCGTGCTCGTCGTCCCCGGGGGCGCCGACGATCTGCTCCCGTCACTGCTCATCCGCGGCTCGGGCGGGCGCGATCCGCTGTTCGATGCCTGCCCCACCTGTCCGGCGCTCGTGAAGCGCCAGCGCTACGCCTATGCGGGAGCAACGTGGGTCCTGCGCGAGGAGCTGGCCGCGCCGTCGCCGTATGCGGCGATCGTCGCCTTCATGCACGCGCTGCGCGACGGAGGTCCCGAGGGCGCGCTGCCGTACGCGAGCGGGCCCGAGGTGCTCGAGCAGGTGCGCGAGCTCGGGCTCGAGCGCGGCCCGATCGGCCCGTTGCGCGCCGCGCCCGGCACCGATGCCTACGACGTGACGCAGCGCTACCGCCGCGGCGGCACGGGGGGCGCCGATGCGCTCGAGATCACGGTCATGCCGCAGGGCGAGCGCTGGGTCGTCGACGACCTCCGGCCCACGCGCATCGTGATCGAATAGACGCCCCGCCGTGATCGACGGACCCGAGATTCCGCTGTTCGGCCTGCGTCCGCTGGCCACCAACCGGCAGCGCGCGGCGACGGACCCGGCTGCAGGCGAGCTGGTCGCCGCCGGTCCCGGGCCTGGCTCCGCGAAGACCGGCGGCGGTAACGCGCGGCGCCTGCCCGGGGAGGGCCCCGACTTCGAGGCGTGGATCGACGAGGTGCGCGGCTCGCGCGACTACGGCGGCGAGTTCGTGCACGTGCATCGCCAACCCGCGCGCGCGGCGCGCTACGCCTCGCCCGCTGCGCCCCTGCCACCGGCGCTCGTCGCCGCGTTGCGCGCGCAGGGCATCGAGCAGCTCTACACGCACCAGGCCCAGGCGATCGATCACGTGCGCGCGGGCCGTTCGATCGTGCTCGTCACCGGCACCGCGAGCGGGAAGACGCTGGCCTACAACCTGCCCGCCGTCGAAGCGCTGTTGGCCGATCCGGGTGCGCACGCGCTGTATCTCTTCCCGACCAAGGCGCTGGCGCAGGATCAGCTGAAGTCGCTGGGGCGGCTGCTGGATGCAGCGACCGATGCGGGCGGCGACCCCCGCCGGCGCGTGCGCGCCGGCGTCTATGACGGCGACACCAGCACCGCGGCGCGGCGCAAGCTGCGGCAGGAGGGGACGGTGATCCTCTCCAACCCCGACATGCTGCACGCGGGGATCCTGCCGTATCACCCCAAGTGGGCGCGCTTCTTCCGTGGGCTCAAGCTCGTCGTGATCGACGAGATCCACACCTATCGCGGCATCTTCGGCTCGAACGTGGCGCTGGTGATGCGTCGGCTCAGGCGCATCGCGCGGCACTACGGCGCGGACCCGGTGTTCGTGTGCTGCTCGGCGTCGATCCGGAACCCGGCCGAGCTGGCCGAGGCCCTGGTCGGCGGGCCGGTGACGCCGATCACCGACGACGGTTCGCCGCGCGGGCCCAAGACCGTGGCGCTGTGGAACCCGCGCTTCCTCGATCGCGAGAAGATGGAGCGCCGGAGCGCCAACGCCGACGCCGGCCGTCTGTTCACCGACCTCCTGCGCCGCGGCGCATCCGTGATCGCGTTCACCAAGGCGCGTGTCACCGCCGAGATCCTCTATCGCTATGCGCACGAGACGCTGCTGGCGAAGGCGCCCGGGCTCGCCGCGCGCATCGCGCCCTATCGCAGCGGCTACCTGCCCGAGGAGCGGCGCGCGATCGAGCGCCGGCTGTTCAGCGGCGAGTTGGCGGGCGTCATCTCGACCAACGCGCTGGAGCTGGGCATCGACGTGGGCTCGCTCGACGCCGCGCTGGTGGTGGGCTTCCCGCCGACGATCGCGAGCACGTGGCAGCAGATGGGCCGCGCCGGCCGCACGCACGACGCGGCGCTCGCGATCTGCGTCGCCTACAACGAGCCGATCGACCAGTACCTGATGCGCCATCCCGAGTACTTCTTCGAGCAGTCGCCCGAAGCGGCCGTGGTCGATCCACACAACCCGTACCTGCTCGCCGGGCAGCTGGCCTCGGCCGCGTACGAGCTGCCGATCACCGCCGAAGATGCGGCCGCATTCGGCCCGCAGTCGGCGGAACTGCTCGATGCGCTGGCGCACGACGGTCAGGTGCGCGCGCTCGATGGCCGGTGGTTTTGGGCGTCGACCGATTACCCGGCGGGGCGCATCAACCTGCGCACGATCTCGGACAATAACTTCACCATCGTCGATGGAACGCGCGACAACCTGGTGCTCGGCACGGTCGACGCGATCTCGGCGCCCGAACTGGTGTACCCCGAGGCGATTTACTTGCACGAGGGCCGCTCGTACTTCGTGCAGAAGCTGGACCTGGAACAGAAGCAGGCCGTGTGCGAGCCGCGCGAGGTGGATTACTACACCCAACCAGTTCTTGATACGAACATTCTCCTGCGGGATCCGGGCGCAGCACGAGTGCGGGAGGCTCTCGGTTCAACCATCGCTTACGGCGAGGCCGTTGTCTCCTGGGCCACGATCGGGATGAAGAAGGTGCGCTTCTACTCGCTCGACTCGATCGGCTACAAGGCGCTGGACCTGCCGCGGCTCACGCTCGACACCGCTGCGCTGTGGTGGGCCCCGCCACCGGCCGCGCGCGCCGCGGTCAAGGCCGCCGGCTTCGCGCCGGGCGAGGCGCTGTCGGGCCTGCGCAACCTGGTCGTCACGCTCATGCCGCTGTTCGCCATGTGCGATCCGTCGGACATCGGCGCGGTCCTGGACTCGAAAAACCTGGGCACGCAGGCGCTGTACGTGTTCGATCGCTACCCGGGTGGGCTGGGCTTCGCCGAGCAGGGCTTCCACCGCTTCGAGGAGCTGCTCGCCGCGTGCGACGCGCTGGTGCGCGACTGCCCGTGCGACGACGGCTGCCCGTCGTGCACGGGGCTGCCCATCCTGCGCCCGGCGCAGCAGCAGGATCCGGATCTTTCGAACGGCTGGCCGATGCCGTCGAAGCGCGCGACGCGTTTGTTGCTCGATGCGGTGCGAGCAGCGCCGGCGGCAGCTGCGCCGGAGGCAGCTACGCCGGAGGCGACGCCGTGAGCAAACTGGCAGAGGTGCTCGCTCGCCTTGCCGAATCTCGCGTGCGTGGGGAGATGGGGTCACCGGTCGTGACGCCCGAGTTCGATTACGGCCCCTACGAGCCGCTGGGCGTCGAATTATTCCTCCCCGGCGGCGTCCTCGAGGGCCCGCGCGGCCGCTGCTACCTCCACGAGCGCCTGCGCTCCGACATCGAGCCGCGTGAGCGTGGCTGGGGGCAGTACGATGCCCCCGCGTGGCGTGTCTCGGCGTTGCACCCCGAACTCGCCGAGCGGGTCGAACGCGGGCTCGACGGCGCGGTGTTCCTCGACCTCGAGACCTGCGGGCTGTCGAACGCGCCGGTGTTCCTCGCCGGCACGATGCACTGGAACGGCAGCGACTACGTCGTGCGCCAGTACTTCGCCCGCGACTACAGCGAGGAGCCCGCGCTGGTCGACGAGTTGACGCGCTTTCTCGCCGGCTTCGAGACGGTGATCACGTACAACGGCAAGTCGTACGACGTGCCGTTCCTCGGCGATCGCGCGGCGCTGCACCACGTGCCCTTCGCGCGACCGCAGCGGCATCTCGACCTGGTGCACCACGCGCGCCGACGCTGGAGTGGCGTGCTGCCCAACTGCCGTCTGGTCACCGTCGAATGGCACGTGCGCCACCAGCGTCGTGTCGGCGACGTGCCCGGATCGGAAGTGCCCGACCTCTACCACGACTTCGTGAAGTACGGCGCGCCGCATCGCTTGATCCCGGTCTTCCACCACAACCTGCTCGACGTGATCACGATGGACGAGATCCTGCGGGCGTTGGTCCGGGGCGGCGAGGATGATGGGCTCGAGGGGATGTCGGCGGGGGAGCTGCAATGACGCGGCGCGACCTCGCTTGGCAATGGGTCGCGTTCACGCTAGAGTCCATGTCATGTTCGAGACCCCGTTGACCCGAGCCGAGGTGTTTCACCGACTCCACGAGATCGAGCCCGAGCTTCGCGCACTTGGCGTGGCGCGACTTGCCCTGTTCGGGTCCGTTCTCCGTGACGAAGCTCGCGCTGAGAGCGACGTCGATCTCCTGCTTCAGTTCGTCCACGGAAAGAAGTCCTACGCGGCCTTTCTTGCAATTGGCGAACTACTCGAGGCGCGACTGGGACGACGCGTCGATCTCGTCACGACCGAAGCCTTGTCTCCATTCATCGGACCCCGCATCACCGCGGAGGCTCAGGATGTCCTTCGAGCCGCGTGATTACCTGCGGCACATCCTCGTCGAAGTCGAATATCTCGTCGCGCAGAGTAGCGGGCTGACTTACGAGCACTTCGTCGCGGACGAGACCTTGCAGCGGGCCTTCGTACGAAGCCTGGAGATCATCGGTGAGGCGGCTCGCAAGATACCTCCGGACTTCCGCGTGGCGAACCCTGACGTCGAGTGGAAGGCGATGTCCGGAATGCGGGATCGACTCATTCACGACTACTTCGGGGTCGACTACGAACTAGTCTGGGACGTCATCCGAAATCGAGTGCCCGAGCTCCGTCTGCAGATTGTCCGAATGTTGGGCTGAAGGCTCGGACGAGGCGAGCGGGTCTGAACACCATCTGGCACGGCTCGCTCTGCACCCAACCCCCGAGGCGCACCCCTTCGCAGCGCGCTCCTCCTCGTCGACGTGATCACGATGGACGAGATCTTGCGCGCGCTGATCGAGACCACGAACGAGGATGAAGGGCTCGATGAGCTGACGGCGGGGGAGCTGGAGTAGTACGGGTCGTGCTGTGCGGCTGATGTGGAGAAGGCTGCCGGACGTTGACAGGTGATTCGTGGCGGCCCATGCTCCTCGCGCCCCCGTCTCACTCGTTCCCGAACCGGGACAATCATGCCGCCAATTCAAGTTCTGGAAGCCGATCGGGGCACCGAGTCGGCGCACGCCATCGTCCGAGATCACCCGATCGCCCGGCCCCGACTGCTCGATCGCGTCCGCGCAGAGATCCAGTTTCGCCACTACAGCCCCCGCACGGCCAAATCGTACGTAAGCTGGATCCGACGCTACATTCTGTTCCACGGCAAGAGGCATCCGCAGGAGCTGGGCAAGGCCGAGCTCGGGGCGTTCTTGAGCCACCTCGCGTCGAACGACCGGGTCTGCGCATCGACGCAGAATCAAGCGCTCAGCGCTCTCCTGTTCCTGTATGTCCAGGTTCTTCGCATCGACATCGGCTGGGTGGACGAAATTGTACGGGCGAAGCGCTCGACGCGCCTTCCTGTCGTGCTTGGACGCGAGGAAGTCGCGGCCGTACTCACGCACCTTCAGGGTCCCGCGCGAATCATGGGCTCGCTGCTGTACGGGGCGGGGCTGCGCCTGCTCGAGTGCTGCCGTCTGCGCACCAAGGATCTCGACCTCGTGCGGCGCGAAATCCTCGTGCGCGACGGCAAGGGAAGCCGCGACCGCATCACGATGCTGCCCGTCCGGCTCGTGCCCGACCTCGCTGCACAGATCGAACGGGTTCGCATCCTTCACGGGGAGGACCTGTCAGCCGGAGCCGGAAGCGTTGAACTTCCCGCGGCACTCGAGCACAAGTACCCCCGTGCTCCGTTCGAGCTGGGCTGGCAGTGGGTCTTTCCCGCGACCCGCCTCTACCACGATCCCGTCAGCGGGCGACTCCGCAGGCACCACCTGCACGAGACCGTCCTTCAGCGCGCAATGAAGGAGGCGGTCCGGAGCGCGGGCGTCCGCAAGGCGGCGAGTTGCCACACCATGCGTCACTCCTTCGCCACCCACCTTCTCGAAGACGGCTACGACATCCGGACCATCCAGGAGCTGCTCGGCCACCGCGACGTCTCGACGACCATGATCTACACCCATGTCCTCAACCGCGGCGGCCGGGGGGTGCGCAGTCCCCTCGACGGAGGGCTGCGATGACGCAGCGGGCGGAGTCGGTTTCGACAGCGGGGATCTCGCAGCCCATCTGGATGGACGGCAGGGCGACGGGCCAGAACTCGTTGCCATGGAGGAGCATCGGTGGCAGGTTTGTCGGGACTTGCGGCGCTGGGCTGCCTGATCGGCGCCGTCGAAGCAGTTCGACTAAACAGTCCAATAGGCGTTGGGCGGACCAGGAATAGCGAGACCACGCCCGTGATTGCTCGCCCGGCTCGCGCTCCGAGACGATGTCATCGCGGAAGCAGGTAGGATTGCTGACCCTCGAAGGTCTGGGAGGACCGCCTTGGTGGAGAAGTACGGATTCGACAAGTCATGGACTGAAGAGCAACGCAGACTTGGGCTTATCGAGCGTTGCTACGACCAGGCGACAACGGCCAGGCTGGCGCGACTCGGCGTAGTCCCGGGGTGGAAGTGCCTCGAGGTCGGTGCCGGCAACGGCTCGATCTCGCGTTGGCTGCGCGACCGCGTTGCGCCTGGTGGAAGGGTCGTCGCGCTCGATCTGGATACGCGCTTCATCGATGAGGAGCCTGGGATCGAGGTTCGCAGAGGGGACATCCTCGTCGACGATGTCGAGTTGGACGCCTACGACCTTGTGTTTTGTCGGGCCGTGCTGCACCACGTGGTCGGCCGCCAAGTCGACGCACTGCGGAAAATGGCATCCGCGCTTCGTTCGGGTGGTGTGCTTCTTGCGGAGGAGCCGTGGCTCGGGGCCGTGCTTGCATCACGCACCCCGGCGTACGCCAGGGCGTGGCAAGCAGTTGATGACGCAATGCCCGCTGATTATGGGTGGGCGGTAACTCTGCCGAGAGCGTTCCAAGAGGCCGGACTGGTCGAGATTGACACGTGCGGAGAGGCGGTAATCGTTCGAGGTGGAACGCCGGAAGCAGAGTTGTACCGGCTGACCATCGAGGCCGTGCGCGCGCGAGTTCCCACGGATGTCGACATCGACTCGGGTATCGAGGTCCTCCTCGATCCGTCTGCATTCGAGCCAGGCGTTGTATGGTATTCGGCGTGGGGAAGGCGCGAACTCGCCTAGTCGAGCGCGCGCGTAACGATGCCGCCCAACAACAGCATTCAGCAGACGGCGCTTCGCGCCGCTGCTGATGCTGAGCGTTAGACCAAACTATCGCCAGAGTAGACGGGGCCGTGTCACTCAGTTCGCGCATGACCTGCCCTTTCGCAGGACTGCGGTTTCCGTTATCAGGATCGTCCTCAAGGAGACTAGATGAATTCCAATCAAGAAGATAACGTTCGACGAGCCATCGACATACCCGACAGTGCGCGGCTCTCCCGACGGGACCTTTTGGCGCTGGTCGGCGCTGGCATGGTGGCGTCGCTGCAGACCGACTGCTCGTCTGACTCCACGCCATCGGTCGAATAACCGGTGGATCACGGGTCGCTGCATTACCTGAGTCTGGCTGCAGTCGCGCGGTTGATCGAGACGAAGAAGATCTCGCCGGTCGAACTCACGCAACTGATGCTGGAGCGGATCCGCGCACTGGACAGCCGGCTGCACAGCTACGCCACCGTCATGGCGGATGAGGCCCTGGCTGCCGCGCGTACGGCCGAGCGGGAGATTCAGTCAGGCAACTATCGCGGACCTCTGCACGGCATCCCTGTCGCGGTCAAGGACCTCTGCTACACGAAGGGGGTGCGAACGATGGGAGGATTGAAGGTGCTGCGCGATTTCCTCCCCGCTTTCGACGCCACCGTGGTGGCGAAGCTGCAGGCGGCCGGGGCGGTGCTGCTCGGGAAGCTGAGCACTACTGAGGGCGCGATGGTGGGTTATCACCGCGACTTCGCCATTCCGGTCAACCCCTGGGGTGAAGACTACTGGGCCGGCGTCTCCTCCAGCGGCTCGGGTGTGGCCACGGCCGCCGGTCTTTGCTTTGCGTCGCTCGGAACCGATACCGGCGGGTCGATCCGTTTTCCGTCGACGGCCAACGGCCTGGTTGGATTGAAGCCCAGCTATGGACGTGTCAGCCGGCACGGTGTCCTGCCGCTGGCGGAGTCGCTCGATCATGTAGGTCCGATGACGCGCAGCGTACGGGACGCAGCGATCGTCTTTGAGGCGATTGCGGGACACGATCCCAATGACAGCACGTCCCTGCAAGAGCCGGTGCCGAACATGCTCGCCGAACTTGGTCGGGGCGTCGAGGGGCTTCGGATCGGCTTCGACCGCGCTTACGCGCTGGACGGCGTGGACCCTGGTCTGGCCGCGGCAATCGAGCTTGCCGTGGCAGAACTGCAGCGGCTCGGGGCCCAGATCGTCGATGTGCAGCTTCCCGACGTGTCGGAGGTGCATGCAGCCTGGTTCACGGTCTGCACCGCGGAGGCGGCCGAGGCACATCGCGAAAGTTTTCCATCACGCGCAAACGAGT